>JALYIS010000251.1 GCA_030775705.1 Actinomycetota bacterium | reverse complement strand
GCAGTTCCGTTCCGACTCGATGCTGGGCTGTCCGGGCCTGGTCACCGCGGCGCGCGCCGGTAACGTCACCATCGCGAACGCGGTGGGCAACGGCGTCGCCGACGACAAGCTCATCTACACCTACCTTCCCGACCTGGTGCGCTACTACCTGCGCGAGGAGCCGATACTGCCCAACGTAGACACCTGGCGCCTCGAAGATCCCGGAGCACTGGAGGAGGTGTTGGATCGCCTGGGCGAGCTCGTGGTCAAACCGGTCGATGGGGCCGGCGGGAAGGGCCTGGTCATCGGGCCGGCGGCTACCAGGGCCGAGCTCACCGAGTTGCGCGCGCGGTTGATCGCCGACCCCCGTGGCTGGATCGCGCAACCGGTCGTGCAGCTGTCGACTGTGCCGACACTGATCGGCGATGCCGTCGCCCCACGACACGTCGATCTACGGCCCTTCGCGGTCAACGACGGTGACGATGTGTGGGTGCTGCCCGGCGGACTCACCCGGGTCGCATTGCCCCAGGGTTCGCTGGTGGTCAACTCCAGTCAGGGCGGGGGGTCCAAGGACACCTGGGTGCTGGCAGGGGAGCGGCGCCCGACCTCGGACGCCCGCCGCACGGATGCCGAGGCCAAGCGGCCCCGCGCGCCGATGCCGATGCTCGACGCAGCCCAGAACGACGCGCTCGAGCAGCAGCAGGAACAACAACAGCAGCAACGCCGCCTCCCCGACGGACCCACCCGACCGGCACCTGCGCCAGGCTCGTCATGCTGAGCCGGATCGCCGAGTCGCTCTACTGGATCGGGCGCTACGTCGAGCGCGCCGAGGACACTGGGCGAATCCTCGACGTGCACCTGAACCTGCTGCTCGACGACCCTTGGGCACCCGAGGATGTCGTCTGCGCCTCGCTCATGTCGGCCATGGGGCAGGAGGTCGAGGGCACGGTGTCCTCGGCGGACGTCCTCGACGCGCTTGCCTGGGACCAGTCCACGCCTGCCTCGGTCCTCGGTGCGATCGGTGCCGCTCGGGAGAACGCCCGACGCAGTCGGGAGGTCGTCTCCGCGGAGCTCTGGGAGAACATCAACGTCACCTGGCACGAAGCCTCCCGCCCGGGGCGGCGCGCACATCCCCACGCGTTCCTGACCTGGGTACGGGAACGTTCGGCCGCGTTCAACGGGACCGCGGACGCGACGCTCTCGCATGACGACGCGTGGCAGTTCCTGGTCCTGGGGCGCAGCATCGAACGCGCTGACATGATCGCCCGCCTCGCTGCGGCCCGCGCGCTGGCCGGGCGTGCCGGCCCCTCGTGGGTGACCCTGCTGCAGAGCTGCGGCGCGTATCAAGCGTTCCTGCGCAGTGCCCGGGGCGCAGTGGACGACGGGCGCTCAGTCGAATTCCTGCTCCTGGACCCGTTGTTTCCGCGCACCCTGATGAGTGCGCTCGTCGTCGCCGAACAGTGCCTGGACGAACTCGGTGATAGGCACTCCACGACCGACCGCCTGCACAACAGCGAAGCCCACCGCGTCCTCGGCATGATCCGCTCGGAGCTGCAGTTCACGCCGACCGCCGAACTGCTCGAAGACATCTATGACGTGATGGAGCGCGTGCAGGCCGCCTGCTCCACGGCCAGCGACGCGATCGCGCGCCGGTACTTTCCGCGCGGTGTGGTCACGTCCTGGAAGGCCTCATGAAGGCGCGCTACCGCATCCACCACACGTCCACCTACCAGTACGACAAGAAGGCGACTGCCTCCTTCAACGAGGCACGCCTGACACCGCTCACCGCGCCATGGCAGAACCCACTCGACGTCGAGTTACGGGTCGATGGGGCCAGCTGGCACTACCGATACGTCGACTATTGGGGCACGCAGGTTCGGGTGTTCGAGGCAGATCGCCCGCACAGCGAGCTGGTCGTGCGTGCGAGCAGCCTCGTCGAGGTCGAGCCGGCGATGCGGGCGCCCGCGAATCTGGACATGAGCTGGGCGCAGGTTCGTGCCCCGGCCGTTGCCGCAAACCTGGGCGAGTTCATCGCTCAACTGCCCAGTACCGCACCCGCCCCGGATCTGGCGCTGACCGCCGAGGCACTTGCGGCCCAGTCCGCGACTCCGGCCGAAGCCGCCCTCGCCATCAGCGGCGCCGTGCACAACGCCATGTCATATGTGCCGGGGTCGACCGGTGTGCAGACTTCGGCGTCGGAGGCGTGGGCGGAGCGCAGCGGCGTCTGCCAGGACTACGCCCACCTCGTCATCGGCGCGCTGCGACATGTCGGCCTCGCCGCCCGCTACGTGTCGGGCTACCTGCATCCCAACGCCGACGCCCAGCTAGGCGAGCCGGTCCTCGGTGAGAGCCATGCGTGGGTCGAGTGGTGGCTGGGTGAATGGGTATCGCACGATCCGACGAACATGTCCATGGTCAGTGATCGGCACGTCGTCGTCGGCGCTGGGCGTGACTACCGCGACGTCCCGCCCATCAAGGGGATCGTCGCGGGCACCCCGATCCGCACCGACCTCCAGGTCAAGGTCGAGATCACCCGGATGGCCTAGCGCGAGACCCGGCTAGGGTAGGCCGACGGCGCCGCGACCTGGTGCGTGAACGCGGGCGTAACGCCCGCACCTGCGGCGAAGGGAGTCCCGGTGACCGAGCCTCTGCGTCCCCAGAAGCGTGGGCGCAAGATCGCGATGACCGACGAGGAGCTGTACGCCTTCCTGGCCGGCGAGCGGCTTTGCCGCGTGGCCACCGTCGGCGCCGACGGAGCGCCGCACGCCACGCCCCTGTGGTTCGGCTGGGACGGTACGTACCTGTGGTTGTACTCGATCGTCCGGAGCCAGCGGTGGGCCGATCTACAGGTCGAGCCACGCGTCTCTGTGGTCGTCGATGCCGGGGTGGACTACTTCGAGCTCGTCGGGGTCGAGATCAGCGGCACGGCCGAGGTGGTCGGGGAGGTGCCGCGCACCGGTAAACCGGAGCCCGAACTCACCGACATCGAGAAGGCCTTCGCGCTGAAGTACATGGGCGGCGCGCAGGAGATGTTTCACGACGGCCGTCATGCCTGGCTTCGGCTCACCCCCAGCAAGATCGTCAGTTGGGACTTCCGCAAACTGGCCGACACCTGAGCAAGGGGTTCGGCGCGGGCCGAAGTCGGCGCAGGTCAGCGCGGCGACGTGGCGCAGGTCAAGCCAGTCCGTGGCATCAGCCGAACGTGACCCCCTGGGCGAGCGGCAGCTGAGCCGAGTAGTTGACCGTGTTCGTGCTGCGTCTCATGTAGGCCCGCCACGCGTCAGACCCGGACTCGCGGCCGCCGCCGGTCTCTTTTTCGCCGCCGAATGCGCCACCGATCTCCGCCCCGGAGGGGCCGATGTTGATGTTCGCGATCCCGCAGTCGGATCCGCTGGCTGAGGTGAATTGCTCGGCCTCGCGGATATTCATCGTGAAGATCGACGAGGACAGGCCCTGGGGCACGTCGTTGTGCATTGCGATGGCATCCTCGAACTGGTCGTAGGTCATCACATAAAGGATCGGCGCGAACGTTTCGGAACGTACGATCTCGCTCTGGCTCGTCATCCGAACCAGTGCTGGTTGCACGTAGAAGGCGTCCGGAGCCTGCTCGGCCAGGACGCGCGACCCGCCGGCGACCAGCTCACCGCCATTCGCGAGCGCCTTGTCGATAGCGTCCGCGTAAGCCTGACATGACGCGCCGTCGATCAACGGCCCGACCAGGGTGCCGTCGGACAGCGGCGATCCGATCGGCAAGGAGTCGTAGGCATCCTTCAGACGCGACAAGAGTTCTGCCGCGATCGAGGTGTGGGCGATTACGCGCCGCAGCGTGGTGCAGCGCTGTCCGGCGGTACCCGCGGCGGAGAAGACGATGCCACGCACGGCCAGATCGAGATCGGCCGACGGTGTCACGATCGCGGCGTTGTTTCCGCCGAGCTCGAGTAGCAGTCTGCCGAATCGGCCGGCCACCCGCGGCGCCACCGATCGGCCCATACGCGTCGATCCCGTTGCACTGATCAGAGCCACCCGGCGATCCTCGACAAGGGCCTCGCCGACCTGGGCCGTCCCCAGGACGACGGACGAGACCGCCGGCGGTGCCCCGGTGCGGCGGGCGGCCTCGGCGGCGAGGGCCTGGCAGGCCAGCGCGGTCAGCAGCGTCTTCTCAGACGGCTTCCAGACCACGGTGTCCCCGCAGACGAGCGCAAGCGCGGCGTTCCACGACCAGACTGCGACGGGGAAGTTGAAGGCACTGATCACCCCGACGACACCGAGCGGGTGCCACTGCTCCATCATCCGATGCCCGGGTCGCTCGGACGCGATCGTCAGACCGAACAACTGCCGCGAGAGCCCCACCGCGAGATCGCAGATGTCGATCATCTCCTGCACCTCGCCGAGTCCCTCGGAGCGGATCTTGCCGGCCTCGATGGACACCAGGGTCCCCAGGTCCTGCTTGTGCTCGCGGAGCAGTTCGCCCAGTTCGCGGACCAGCTGCCCGCGAGCCGGGGGCGGCACCGAACGCCACCTCAGGAACGCGTCGTGCGCGGCACTGAGCGTCGCGTCCACCTGTGCTGGTGTGTGCGCGGCTACCCGAGCGAGTTCGCCGCCGGTGATCGGGGAGCGTGCCACCAGGTCACCTGTGCGCGAAGGCTCGGTGACGCCGATCCGTGCCAGGATGGCGGCCGCCTCGGCGGCCAGAACGTCATGGGCTGGAAGATTCATAGCCGGGCTCCAGGGTCATTTTGCTTACGACACCTCACTCTATGTCGTAAGTTCTGCTTATGTCTAACAAGCGCCGGCGTCATGTCCTCTGACGCGCCGATCCTCGACGTCGGGCGGCTGCGGCTGCTCCGCGAGGTCGGGCTGCGCGGCAGCATCGCCGGTGCCGCCCGTTCCTTCGGACTCACTTCTTCGGCGGTGTCCCAGCAACTCTCAGCCCTGGAGAAGGACGCTGGGACCGCACTCGTGGACCGTTCCCCGCGCGGGGTGTCGCTTACCGGTGCCGGGCTCGCGCTGGCGGCGCGGGCGGGCAACCTGCTCGACATCCTGAGCGCGGCGCGCGCCGACCTGGATCGCATCGCCGGGTCGATCGCAGGGCCGGTCACGATCGCATCCGTGCCCAGCGCGGCGGCCACCTTCGTCTCCGGCGCGGTCCGGTCCCTGCGCGCGCTTCACCCCGGGATTGCGGTGAGCGTTCGAACAGCGGAGCCTGCCCACGCGTTCGATGTCCTGATGGATTCCGATGTCGACCTGGCCGTGGTCGACGAGTATGACCACGTGCCCCTGGCCCTGCCCGAGCTCGTCGTGGCACGACAACTGTGTGCCGAAGCGCTGGTCCTGGTGGCATCCTCGGGCTCGCTGGGTCGCCGGCGGCCACGCCTGGCCGAGCTCGCCCAGGCGGACTGGGTGATGCCACCGGAATACGCCGCCTGCGGCCAGGCGGTCCGCTCGGCCTGTCGAGCATCGGGCTTCGAACCGCGCGTGCGCTGGGAAACCGACGACATGCTTCTGTTGGTGCGCGCCGTCGCACACGGGCATGGCATAGCTGTGCTTCCCCGGATGTCGGTCGAGGCCGCCTGCGGACCCGCGCCGGGCGTCGACGTCTGGCCGCTTCGCGAACCCCCGCTGAATCGCAAATTGCTCGCCGTGGGCAGGGCAAGCGTTCTCGCCAGGCCCGTGCTGGAGGCCGTGTTGGCCCAACTGGTCACCTCGGCGGCCGGCACCTGACTGTGGGAGCACGCGTGCCTGTAACAGAACTCCGTCTTGACATCTGGGAACGACACGCGTGTAATTCCGTACGTGTCGTTAAACAAGTCGCACGGCGGCGGGAAACCCAGCACACGCCTGGAGGGCGCGATGACCGAGCTGACGGCGAACTTCGCCGGCGAGGACCTGTCCAGCCTGTTCGGCCTCCCGGAGGAAGCGAGTTGGCAGGAGCGCGCACTGTGCGCTCAGACTGATCCGGAGGCCTTCTTCCCGGAGAAGGGCGGCTCGACGCGCGAGGCGAAGAAGATCTGCACCGGGTGCGAGGTTCGCGGCGAGTGCCTCGAGTACGCACTCCACAAGGACGAGCGCTTCGGCATCTGGGGCGGACTGTCCGAACGCGAGCGCCGGCGCCTCAAGCGCAGGGCCGTCTGAACCAGCTGCCACGGGCACTACCGGGGCGGGTGAATCTCATCGATGTCGCGTCCGAGCCATTCGGCGAGCAGCTCTGCGACGATCATGAAGATGAGATCCGCGCGGTCGGCTACATCGGGTGTGCGCGCCTCGATCGGCCGCCGGTACACCACGACGACCGGCTGGGCTATCTCATCGATGCCGGACCGAAATAGCCGACCCAGCGCCACTCCGTGGTCAACGACGATCTC
The DNA here is from genome assembly GCA_030775705.1 of Actinomycetota bacterium. Lineage (GTDB taxonomy): Bacteria > Actinomycetota > Actinomycetes > Mycobacteriales > Jatrophihabitantaceae > JALYIS01. Next base: position 2,696 of record JALYIS010000251.1, on the reverse strand, counting down.
GGGCTCGAGCTCAGCCGGCAGGGAGTCTAGGTCGGGCGGGACGTCTTCCACCGCGAACTCGATACCGGCCAGCTCCTGCGCCAAATGACCTTCGAGCTCGCCGACCGCGTCGAGCACCAGGTCGTCGAAGGTCTCGGCCGGGGTCCGGTGCAGAGGCACGCCACGGGGAGCCAGCCCGGCCCGAATTCCGCGTCCGCGACGGTCGCGGCGCGGCCGCGACCGCGAGGCGGGACGCTCGCCCGAACGTGGATCCGTACGCACCCGGAAAAGCCTACGGCGTCAGCCGACCCACGGCACCGCGACACGTTGCCCGGCAACGCCGCGAAAGTGGGTTTCGGGCTGCAAGGCCAGATAGTGTCCCGGCTGTGAGGACAGAGCGAAGAACGTGGTGAGGATGTCCGTCCGCCGCTGTACCCGTACCGCATGCGCCAAACCCGCAGTGGCGACGCTCACCTATGCCCACGCCGACCTCACTGCGGTCGTCGGGCCGCTGGCGACCTATGCCGAGCCACACTCCTATGACCTGTGCGAGGACCACGCGCTGCGCCTGACCGTGCCTCGAGGCTGGGAGGTGTTGCGCCACGCCGGAGAGTTCCCGGCCCCCATCCCGCACTCCGACGATCTGGAAGCACTGGCAGACGCGGTGCGGGAGGCGGCGCGCGTGGAGCCGTCGGCCGAAGTGGCCGCCTACGGCGGGGAGTCCGCCACGGGGCGTCGCGGGCACCTGCGGGTCGTGCCACCACCGTTCTGACCGCCGCCCATTCAGCCATCCCCCTGGTGCGGCCGGTCGCGCACCTGCACCCCAGCGTGAATCCGAAGGCACCTGGGTAGGCTCGCCAGTTGTGGACCTCTCGACGATCGTCAAGGCATACGACGTGCGGGGCACCGTCCCCGATCAGCTGGATGAACCCATCGCGCGCGCGCTCGGCGCCGCGTTCGTGGACGTCACCGGCGCCCAGACGATCGTCACCGCGCACGACATGCGCGACACGGGGCCCGGGCTGGCGCGGGCCTTCGCCGAGGGAGCCCTGCACCGCGGTGCGTCCGTGGTCGAGTCGGGTCTCGGATCCACCGACATGCTGTATTTCGCCTCGGGGCACCTGGGGCTCCCCGGCGCCATGTTCACGGCCAGTCACAACCCCGCGCAGTACAACGGCATCAAGATGTGCCGCGCCAACGCGGTGGCGATCGGTCAGGACTCCGGGCTCACCGAGATCCGAGACCGTGCCTCGGTGCTGCTCGCCGAGGGACTTCCACCGGCAGAGGTTGCCGGCACGGTCGAGCAGGCCGACCTGCTGGCTCCCTACGCCGCGTACCTGCGATCGTTGGTGGACCTGTCCACCATCCGCCCGTTGCGGGTCGTTGTGGATGCCGGCAACGGCATGGGCGGCTACACGGTGCCCGCGGTCCTCGGCGATGTGGTGCTGCCCGGGTTGCCGTTGACGATCGTGCCGCTGTATTTCGAGCTCGACGGGACCTTCCCCAACCACGAGGCCAATCCGTTGGAGCCGGCAAACCTGGTCGACCTGCAGCGCGCCGTGGTGGCCGAGAGGGCAGACATCGGACTGGCGTTCGACGGCGATGCCGACCGCTGCTTCGTAGTGGACGCAGCGGGTGCCGCGGTCGCCCCCAGTGCGATCACCGCCCTCGTGGCGGCCCGCGAGCTCACCCGGGTGCCAGGCGCCACCGTCATCTACAACCTCATCACGTCCCATGCCGTGCCGGAGGTGATCCGTGAGAGTGGCGGAAATCCGGTGCGCACGCGAGTTGGGCACTCCTTCATCAAGGCGGAGATGGCCAGCACGAACGCGGTGTTCGGCGGCGAGCACTCGGCGCACTACTACTTCCGAGACTTCTGGTTCGCCGATACGGGGATGCTCGCGGCCCTGCACGTGCTCGCGGCCCTCGGTGGGCAGGCCGGGACCCTTGCAGACCTCACCTCCGCCTACACCCGCTACGCCGCGTCGGGTGAGATCAACTCGACGGTCGATGATCAGTCCGGGCGCATCGCCGACATCCGATCCGCCTTCGCCGACCGGGCCGCAAGCATCGATGAATTGGACGGCCTCACCGTCGAGCTTCCCGACGGTAGCTGGTTCAACGTGCGCGCCTCGAACACCGAGCCGCTGCTGCGGCTGAACGTGGAGGGACCCGACGAGGGCGCCATGTCAATCCTGCGCGACGAAGCCCTGGCCATCATCCGCGGCTGAGAGGACCATCATGCCCATCGACGCCACCCTGCTCGAACTGCTCGCCTGCCCGAGTGATGACCACGCTCCATTGCGCGAGCAGACCCGCGACGGCGCCGACATCCTCGTGTGCACGTTCTGCGCCACGACCTTCCCGGTGCAGGACGGCATCCCGGTCCTGCTGATCGACGAGGCCACGCCGGGACCCAATGGTCTCGGGCACCTGGCACCGCCGGCCTGACCAGGTGTTTGACGAGACGATTCTCGACGACGGCGACCAGCTGGAGCGCCGTGACGGCACCCGACTGCTGTGGACGCTAGCCACGGCGGGTGCGCAGGTGCGGCGCGCTGTCGATCTGTTGGCCGACTTCGATGTCGCGCGCCTGGGCGGCGAGGTTCCCCGGGCGCTGCTGGTGGCCAGTGACGCGCCGCCCTCGGCCGCGCTGCGGCTGGTCACCCGGCTCAGCTGTGAGACCACACCGGCGCTCGCCTGGCACGGCGTGGAGC
>JALYIS010000250.1 GCA_030775705.1 Actinomycetota bacterium | reverse complement strand
CTTCGGCGAAGTGGACGTACAAGTGGTCCGACAGATCTGATACCGCAAGGCCGGCGTGGCGGGCCAGGACGGTGCTGATCTCGGCGATCGCCGGGTGGAAACGGGCCGCGTCCGCGTACACCTCGATGCGATTGCAGGTCGACAGCAGCAACACTTCGCTGATCGTGTCCGCGCGATGCAACTCGTCAAGGGTCTTGCGCAGGTCATCGGCGGCCACCGACGCCAGTTCCAGCACCGACACCGGAGCGGTGCGGTGCGACAGCCCGACAACGACGACCGTCATGCGTGGCTCACCCTGGCCAACCGCGCGGCGGAGGCCTTGCGCTGCTCGTGGAAGGACAGGATCTGAAGCTCCGCCGCTAGATCGACCTTGCGCAGATCGACGTGCGCGGGCACGGCCAGCACGACCGGCGCGAAGTTCAGGACGCTGGTGACGCCGGCCGCGACGACCCGGTCACACACGTTCTGGGCGACCGCTGCGGGGATCGCGAGCACGGCGATGGCGATGCGCTCATCGTGGATCGTCTGCTCGATCTCGGCGATGTCGGTCACCTTGAGGCCTCTGATCGTGGTGCCGATCCGGGCCGGGTCGGCGTCGACCAGGGCCGCGATCTGGAACCCGCGGGTCGCAAAACCGGCGTAGCCCGCCAGCGCCTGCCCCAGGTTGCCGACGCCGATCAGCGCCACCGAGCGGTGCACGCTCAGGCCGAGCGCCCGGGAGATCTCGTCGGTCAGCGTGGTGACGTCATACCCGACGCCTCGGACGCCATAGGACCCGAGGAACGACAGATCCTTACGTAGCTTTGCGGAATTCACCCCGGCGGCGGTCGCCAGCTCCTCCGACGAGACGGTGCCGAGACCGCGCTCACCCAGAACCCCCAGCACGCGCAGGTAGGTGGCCAGCCGGGCGACCGTCGCCTCGGGGACGGTCCGGACGTCGGAGGTCCGGAAATCGGGGTCGGCGCCGCCGTCGTCGCGCTCGGCATCGCGACCGGGCAACAGGTCGTCGATGCGCTGCGCATTGCGCGCGTCGCGCTCGGCGTTCATTCGACACCTCGACGGGAAAACGGTCGGCGCGTGGACCAGCATCGGGCGCACTCAACCGGTGTGGTAAAAGCTGGCTGACGGCGCCAAAGCTACGCCGCTCGTGAATCTTTTCCCAAATCGCCAGTCGCCGTGATATATGGCCGTCCCGACTCAGCCGAACAAATGCTGGACCCCGGGCGCAGGGGCAGGTCAGCGCCCCACAGCCTTCCGAAATCGGGTCTCCTCGAGCCGCCAGTACCCGTGTTCCTTGCCGTCGATGAGGATCACCGGCACCCGATCCGAGTAGGCGGCACGGCGCTGCGGGTCGGCGTCCACGTTCACCTCGTCGTACCGGAAGCCGAGCTCGGCCGCCAACGCGCGCAGCGCGGCCTCCGCGTCCTGGCACAGGTGGCAGTCCGTGCGGCTGATCAAGGTCACGAGATGGTCAGCAGGAGCCATCGTCAGCGCCTCCCCCGTCAAGCTGCCACTTCATGATCTTGCCGGTGACCGTTCGTGGCAGGGCGTCGACCACCGAGATCCGGGTGGGGAGCTTGAAGCGGGCGAGGTGGCCGGTCGCGGCCGCGAGCAGGGCGTCGACATCCAGCCGCACCCCGGCCACCGGCACCACGAAGGCCACGACAGTCTCGCCGGTCTGCTCATCGGCCGCACCGGCGACGGCGACCTCCGCGACCCCCGGCTGGCTCGCCAGCACCGCCTCGACCTCTGCCGGATAGACGTTGAAACCGTTCACGATGACCAGCTCGGCGGTCCGGCCGACCAGGTGCAGCTCGCCGAGCCCGTCGGTCACGGCGAGGTCGCCCGTTCCGAACCATCCCTGCGCATCCGGACCGTCCGCGCCGTCAGGCCAATAGCCGGAGAAAAGATTCTCCCCACGCACGAAGATCCGCCCGGGATCCCCCGGATCGACGACCTCACCCTCCTCATCACGGAGCTCCACCTGCACTCCGGGGAGCGGGAGACCGATCGAGCCAGGGCGCGAGCGCCTGCGATCGCCGATCGCGTTGACCGAGACGACCGGCGCGGCCTCGGTGAGTCCGTAGCCGTCGTGCAGCACGACACCGCGGTCGGCGAAGCCGTCGAGTACTGCCTTCGCGAGCGTCGTCGACCCCGACATCGCGAACCGGACGTCGGCGAATCCACGCTCCACCTCAGGGTGCCGGATCCACTGAGCGAACTGGCCGGGGACACCGAGCACTGCGGTGACCGCCTCCCGCGCCATCACCTCAAGCGTCTGACCCGCGTCGAAACGGTCGGCGATGACGAGGGTCGCGCCGACCTTGAGCGCCATCCCGAGCCCGGCGTTGAGCCCGAAGACATGGCTGAGGGGAAGGGGGACGTAGAGGACGTCATCGCCGGTCAGCATCGGGGGATCTACCGCTGCGAGCTGCTCTAGATTTGCCAACAGTGCCCTGGCGGACAGCATCGCGCCCTTCGGCCGCCCGCTGGTCCCTGAGGTGTACAGCAGCACCGCAACCTGCTCACCCACCCGGTCGGCGCGCGGATCGCGAACCTCGGACGCCCCAGCGGCGGCAGCGGCGGCGGCGAGCTCCCGCGCCCGGATCGGGTCCAGGTGCAACCCGGCGCCTGAATCAACGCGGATGTGGTCCACCTCGGCGCCCGCGTAGGCGGGGTTGACCGGTACCGCGATGAGCCCGGCGCGTAGCGCGCCCAGGTAACACAGGACGAAGTCACTGCTCGTGCCGAGCTGAATGGTCACCCGGTCCCCCGCACTGGCTCCGGCCGCCAGCAATGCGGTGGCCGCCGCGGAGACGGCGCGGTCGAGGTCGAGCCAGGAGATTCGGGTCGTGGCGTCCACGAGCGCGGTGTCGCTAGGCCGTCTCGCTGCCGACCGCCGTAGTAGGTCGCTGATACCGGTCGGCGCTGGTTGGGTCATCCCGGCGCGCCTCGCTTCCTGTGATCCTCGCGTCAATCGAACCGTACCGACCGTTGGCGACGAATACCGGTAAGTACAACTCACGCGTACGAAACGGCAGCACGACGCTATCGCGCTTCCGCAGACGGTCTTCATGGCGCAACACATCGTCCGATTGGCGCGTGTATTGGCCCCAGATTGATACCGCAGCGCAGGTTTCCACGGCCGAGGCGGGCAGGTAGCGTTAGCACGGTCTTCACACGCCGGTGATCTCCGTCGCCGCGAAAGGACGTGGTATGGCAGGCAGCGGCTACCGACCTCCCGGGTCCGGCGACCCTGGGTGGCGGCTACGCGCTCTCGCTGCAGTCATCAACGACGCACTGACCGCCATGGGTACGAGCCCGGCCTTTGCACTTTCTGGACCGGCGACTGTTGAGGATCCCGGGCTGCTCATGCCGATGGCCATCGAGGTCGCGGCCAGCCCCTCGAGGTCGGGCCATGGCCGGCGCGGTTCCTACGGGGTGGGCTCGTCCGGCCGCCGCGGCAGCAGCGCACCGCCGGAGGAGAGCCCGGTCGTCGACGAGCAGCATCTGGAGAGCTGGCGGCTCGTGCGCTTGGCTCAACAGGGCGAAGGAGAGGCCTTCGGGCAGCTCTACGACCGCTACGTGGACGTCGTCTACCGATTCATCTACTACCGAGTGAACGACCGTGGGCTGGCCGAGGACTTCACCAGCGAGACCTTCCTGCGGGCCTTGCGCCGGATCACCACGATCAGCTACCAGGGCCGCGACATCGGCGCCTGGTTCGTGACGATCGCGCGCAATATCGTGCTCGATCACATGAAGTCGGCCCGGCATCGCCTGGAGATCACTACCGGCGACACGATCGAGGGCGACGAACGCGAGCCGAGCCCGGAGTCCGCGGTGCTCGAGTCCCTCGCTTCCGCGCACCTCATGGCAGCCATCGACCAACTCGGCGACGAGCAGCGCGAGTGCGTGATGCTCCGTTTCATCCAGGGCTTCTCGGTCAGCGAGACCGCGGCGGTCATGGGCAAGAACGACGGGGCCATCAAGGCCCTCCAGCACCGCGCAGTGCGCAAGCTGGCTGTCCTGGTCGGCGGCGACCTGAGGTGAGCGCGCAGACGCCCGGATCGCGGAGCCGGAGTAACGAAATCCCAGTGACCTCGTTGGACAGTTGGACGGCAGCGGGGCTCGATGCCGCCCGTGCGCAGACCTGCCGGCGGGTCTGCGGCACCGAACCGCCGGCGGCGCGCAATGTCGGCAAGCGGGCGGCCGCGTTGACAACGAGTGAGGACATGGGCAATGGGTGAGCATCGAGTACCGATGCTGAGCGCAAGTCTGCGCCGCTACCCCGACCCCGAATTCTCCGCCGATCCCAGGACTCGGCGGCTGCTCGGAGGGCTGCGGGCCCTCGCGCCCGCGCATGCTCCGTCGCCTGCGTTTCGCGCCGAACTACGCGCTCAGCTCGTTGCCGTCGCACCGCGCCTGGTCACCGAGGTCCACGCCGCGCCGATCCCGCGTGCCCGCCAACCGATCAAGGTCGAAGGCTCTCAGTTCGTGCTCCCCGGGCGCCTTCGGGCCGCCTACCATGGTGCGCTGAGCATCTCGATTGGCCGACCGGTGGCCATCCTGACGGCAGTCGTCGCGGTGTTCGCCATGCTGCTCGGCAGCGCCGTCTACATGAGCAAGCAGGCTTTACCGGGAGATGCCCTGTACTCGCTCAAACGTGCCAACGAATCAGTCCAGCTCTCCCTGGCCGACAACTCGGTCGCCAAGGGCAAGGACTACCTCGATTTCGCTACCACCCGCGCCAATGAGGTCCAGGATCTGCTCAAGCGGGTCAGCGCTCAGGGCGCCGGTCCGTCGGCGGCATCGGCCATCAACGCCCACACGGCCTCTCTGATCACTGACACGCTGGCTGCCGCCGACAGCGACGTGCGAGATGCTGCGCAACTGCTCGGCAGACAAGCTGTTGACCAGAGTTCAGCCAGTCCGCTATCCGCCCTCACCGGGTGGGCACCGAGTCAGATGGCGCGATTACAGACCATCACCGCGGAGCTGCCCGCAGGCGCCGTACACGACCGGGCCGCCACCTCGAGCCGGCTGGTGACGGCTGCGTCCGACCGCGCCGCGGCCCTGTCCAGCATGGCCAGTTGTGGATGCCTGGCGACCGCGCCCACGGACAGCCTGGGGCCCCTGCCCTGCGCTGCCTGCGCCGTCGCGCCGCCAGCGAGTGGAGCTCCGGGCGCCGGTTCAGTCGTGCCGAACCTGCCATCCACAGGCCCCGGCGTCCTCGTCCCCAGCACCGGCCGGCCGTCTTTGGGTGCGGCAACGACCGGTAGCGGCACAGCTTCGGCCGCTCCTTCAGCCGGCCAGACCACGGCGCCGACGCAGAGTCGAGCCGCACCGCCGGCGGTGCTGCCCAACCCGGTGCCGTCCCTGTCGGTGCCGTCCCAGCTCCCTGTGGTGGGTTCGACAAGCGGGTCAGCGCGCTGCCTGATCACTGTCCTCGGGGTGTGCGTGCACCTCTGACTCCGCTACCCGCGGGCGTGCGGAGGTGCATCACGGCGGCGAGCCAGGGGCCCGTCGGGGCTCCCCGGTGCCTGACTAGTCTGGATCCGTGAACGATCCGGCGTTCCGCGCGAAGGCGACCGCCGCGGCATTCTTTGACGTGGACAACACCATGATGGTGGGCGCGTCGATCTTCCACTTCGCCAAGGGGATGGCGGCGCGTGACTTCTTCAGCTGGCGAGATGTCGCCAAGTTCACCGCACGGCAGGCCAGGTTACGACTTCGCGGCGAGAGCCATGGCGACATGCACAGCACGCGCGAATCTGCCTTGGGCTTTGTCGCGGGCAAGAAGGTGGACGAGATCGTCGCGCTGGGCGAACAGATCTACGACGAGGAGATGGGCGACAAGATCTGGGCGGGTACCCACGCCCTGGCTCGGCAGCATCTGGACGCCGGTGAGCGGGTGTGGCTGGTGACCGCGACCCCGGTCGAACTGGCCACCATCATTGCCCGGCGGCTCCAACTGACCGGCGCCCTGGGCACCGTCGCCGAGTCGCAGGATGGCATCTACACGGGTCACCTGGTCGGCGATGTGCTGCACGGCGAGGCCAAGGCGGCGGCGGTCCGCGCCCTGGCGCTGCGCGAAGGCCTGGACCTAGCCATGTGCGCGGCGTATTCGGACTCGATCAACGACATGCCGCTGCTGTGTCTGGTGGGACGCCCGGTGGCTGTGAACCCGGACTCCGCGCTGCGCGCAGAGGCGAAGCAGCGCGGTTGGCCGATCAGCGACTTTCGCACCGGGCGCACGGCGGCGCGCATCGGCGTCCCGGCTGCGTTGGGCGCAGGGGCGGTGACCGGGGCCGTCGCGGCCGCCATGGCATTGCGTCGCGAGCGCGAGG
>JALYIS010000249.1 GCA_030775705.1 Actinomycetota bacterium | reverse complement strand
GCGCCGGACGCGCCGGATGCTTGGCCGAACTTGTTGATGACCGGGTTCTGAGCCATTGAGCTCGTGCCTCCTGAGTACGTGTACGCGGTACGGACTAGCTGTTGGATCCAACGATACGGACAACCCTGAAGTTCCTGCGTCGGTCGTCACCTATCCGTTGCACTTTTCCTACTGGCGGGTAACTTATATCCCGAACACCGTGTCCAACAAAACGAACACTCAAACGAACACCGTGTCCGTCAAAGATTGCGGGGAAGCAATGCCAGGGCCAATCAACGCACCGAAGAGCGGGCGCGACGCCATGGGGGTCGGCCTCGCCGCGCTGAACAAGCTGGCCGGCGTCGCGGCGATCGACCGCCTCAGGCTGCGCAGGCCGATGGAGAAGGCCGTCTATGAAGGGGCACGCACGGGCTTTCGGGCCGTGGGCGCCGCCAACCGCGCATTCACGACCGTGCAGGGGCGGGGCAAGCCGAAGCGCCCGAGCACGCCCGGCGATCGCGGTGGGCTCTTCGACCTCACCCCCACCGACGAGCAGCAGATGATCGTCGAGGCAACCAGGCAGTTCGCCGCACAACAACTGCGACCAGCAGCAGCAGGGGCCGAGCACGACTGCGAACCCCCGCAGGCAGTGCTCAAGCGCTCGATCACCGAACTCGGCGTCACCCTGGTCGGCATTCCAGAGTCACTGGGCGGCATGGGCTCGCAGCGCTGCGCGACGACCGGCGTCCTGGTTGCCGAGGCACTCGCGCATGGCGACATGGGGCTGGCGGTCGCCTGCCTAGCCCCTGCCGGCGTGAGCAACGCGCTCGTGCTGTGGGGCGATGACCAGCAGCAGGCGACCTACCTGCCCGCCTTCGTCGGCGACAACGTCCCGGCCGCGGCGCTCGCGGTGAACGAGCCGCACCCGCTGTTCGACCCGTTCACGCTCCGCACGACGGCCCGCCGCACCGCTGGCGGGTTCGTCCTGTCGGGCGTCAAGTCACTCGTCCCCCGCGCGCACACCGCGGAGCTGTTTCTGGTCGCGGCCGACCTCGAGGGCACGCCGGCCCTGTTCCTCGTCGAGTCCGGCACCGGCGGCGTCACCGTGGAGGCGGAGCCCGCGATGGGGCTGCGCGCCGCGGCCCTGGGACGACTGCACCTGAGCGAGGTGCACGTGCCGGCGGGCGCGCTGCTCGGCGCAGCGGCCGAGCCAGGCGCGGGGTCTTCGGTGGAGGGCGAGGCTCCTGGACAGGGGTATGCGGACTGCATAAGGCTGGCGCGCCTGGGCTGGTGCTCGCTCGCGCTCGGCACCGCCCGGGCGGTGCTCGACTACGTCATCCCATACGTCAACGAGCGGCAGGCCTTCGGCGAGCCGATCAGCCGCCGCCAGGCCGTCGCGTTCACCGTGGCCGACATCGGCATCGAGCTCGAGGGCGCACGGTTGGTGACGATGCGGGCGGCGGCCCGGGCCGAACAGGGCCGTTCGTTCGCCCGTGAGAGCGCCTTGGCGCGCCGCCTGACCTCCGAGTACGGCATGCGGATCGGTAGCAGCGGCGTCCAGCTGCTCGGCGGCCACGGCTACGTCAAGGAACATCCGGTCGAACGGTGGTACCGCGATCTGCGCGCGGTCGCCGTCATGGAAGGTGTGGTGTTGGTCTGATGGCGATCAATCTGGAAATGCCCAAGAAGTTCGCCATGGTGATCAACCAGGCGCATCAGGTCTCCACCGAGATCTTCCGGCCGATCTCGCGCAAGTATGACCAGGCCGAGCACGAGTACCCGAAGGAACTTGACATGCTCGCCGCCCTGATCGATGGCATGAATGCCTCGGGACAGAGCAATACCGGCGCGCGTGGCGTGCGGCGCGACACTGACGATGACGGCACGACGAACCGCAACGGCGCGAACATGTCCAGCACGCTGTCGATCATGGAGGCGTGCTGGGGAGACGTCGCGATGGTCTTGTCGATGCCGCGGCAAGGACTGGGCAACGCGGCCATTGCGTCGGTGGCCAACGACGAGCAGCACGAGCGCTTCGACAAGCTGTGGGCCTCGATGGCGATCACCGAGCCGAGCTTCGGCTCCGACTCGGCTGCCGTGCAGACGACCGCGGTGCTCGACGGCGACGATTACGTGCTCAACGGCGAGAAGATCTTCGTGACCGCGGGAGGCCGTAGCGACGCCGTTGTCGTGTGGGCGACGCTGGACCGGAGCAAGGGCCGCGCCGCGATCAAGTCTTTCGTCGTCGAGAAGGGCACGCCCGGCATGGTTGTCGAGCGGCTGGAGCACAAGCTCGGCATCCGGGCCTCGGATACCGCGACGATCCGGTTCACCGACTGCCGGGTTCCGGCAGCAAACCTGATGGGCTCACCGGACATCGAGGCGGAGCAGGGCTTCGCCGGGGTGATGCAGACCTTCGACAACACCCGACCGCTGGTGGCCGGCATGGCGGTGGGCTGCGCGCGCGCAGCCCTGGACGAGATGCGCGACTTGCTCTCCCAGGCGGGCGTGGAGATTGACTACGACCGCCCGCTCTACAACCAGAGCGCCGCGGCAGCGACGTTCCTGCAGATGGAGGCGGACTGGGAGGCTGCCTACCTGCTGACCATGCAGGCCACGTGGATGGCCGACAACAACAAGCCCAATTCGCTCCAGGCATCGATGGCGAAGGCCAAGGCTGGTCGCGTCGGCGTCGAGATCACGCTCAAGTGCGTGGAGCTCGCGGGCAGCTTCGGGTACAGCGAACACTCCCTGCTGGAGAAGTGGGCCCGCGACTCCAAGATCCTCGACATCTTCGAAGGAACGCAGCAGATCCAGCAGCTGATCATCGCCCGCCGCCTGTTGAACCTGTCCTCGACAGAACTCAGGTAGGCCGGCGACGCGGGGTCGTGGCCAGCACGGTGCCCAAGCACACCAGGCCGGACCCGATCAGCAGTGCGCTGAGGATCGGCGCGCGCGGGCCGGTCTGGGCAAGCGTGACTGTGGCGGGCACCGACGGTCGCGGAGCTGGCGATCCGGGTCTGGCCGGTGGCGTGATGACACCGGCCGATCCTGCGCCGGTGATCAGCACCGTCTCCGCCGGTACCCCTGCCGTCGTGTCGAGGGCGGATTGGGTCCCCTCGGCGAGGGTCAGCCGTTCGGTGAACGTGTAGCACCCGGCACGAGACACGGTGACGGGCAGCGTGGTGTACATC
>JALYIS010000248.1 GCA_030775705.1 Actinomycetota bacterium | reverse complement strand
GCTCCGGCTTGTACGGTCCGGCCACGTCGACGCCGATGTACTCGGCCTGGGACTTGGTCAGGGTGGTGAGCTTCGCCCCGACGGCGTCCAGGTGCAGACGGGCCACCTTCTCATCGAGGTGCTTCGGCAGCGTCGTCACCGTGGGCTTGCCATCCACCAGATAGGCATCCGGGTTCTTGTGGATCTCAATCTGCGCGATGGTCTGGTTCGAGAACGACGCCGACATCACGAAGCTCGGGTGACCGGTCGCGTTGCCGAGATTGAGCAGTCGGCCCTCGCTGAGCACGATGATCGATTTCCCGTCCGGGAACCGCCACTCGTGCACCTGCGGCTTGACCTCGATCTTCTGGATGCCCGCAATCTTGGCGAGGCCAGCCATGTCGATCTCGTTGTCGAAGTGGCCGATGTTGCCGACGATCGCCTGGTGCTTCATCTGCCCCATGTGCTCGGCCATGATGATGTCCTTGTTGCCGGTCGTGGTGACGAAGATGTCGGCCTTGGCGACCACGTCCTCGAGGGTGACGACCTCGAGCCCGTCCATGGCCGCCTGGAGGGCGCAGATCGGGTCGACCTCAGAGACGACGACGCGGGCACCCTGGCCGCGCAGGGACTCCACCGAACCCTTGCCGACGTCGCCGTAACCGCAGACCAGTGCCAACTTGCCGGCGATCATGACGTCGGTACCACGGTTGATACCGTCGATCAGGGAGTGACGGCAGCCGTACTTGTTGTCGAACTTGGACTTGGTGACCGAGTCGTTGACGTTGATCGCCGGGAACAGCAGCGTGCCCGCCTTCTCGAACTCGTACAGCCGGTGCACACCCGTGGTGGTCTCCTCGGTGACGCCGATGATTGCGGCTCCCATGCGCGTGTACTTGCCGGGCGCCTCGACGATCGAGCGACGCAACGTGTCGAGGATGATGCCGTACTCCTCGGAGTCGTTCTCATCCGTCGACGGCACGGCGCCGGCTGCCTCGAATTCGGTTCCCATGTGGATCAGCAGCGTGGCGTCGCCGCCGTCGTCGACGATCGAGTCGGGGCCAGACCCGTCCGGCCAGGTGAGCATCATCTCGGTGCACCACCAGTACTCCTGCAGGGTCTCGCCCTTCCAGGCGTAGACCGGGATGCCCTGGGGGTTGTCCGGGGTCCCGTTCTTGCCGACGACGATGGCCGCGGCGGCGTGGTCCTGCGTGGAGAAGATGTTGCAGCTCACCCAGCGCACATCAGCGCCGAGAGCGGCCAGCGTCTCGATGAGGACGGCGGTCTGCACGGTCATGTGCAGCGACCCGGCGACCTTCTTGCCCTTGAGAGGCTGAGTGGGCCCGAATTCGCGACGCAGGGCCATCAGGCCGGGCATCTCGTGTTCGGCGAGGTCGATCTCCTTGCGGCCGAAGGCGGCCAGCGACAGGTCAGCGACCTTGAAGTCGGTGACGGTGCCTGCGGAGTCGGGGCTGAGGGTGACGGTCACGGAATCTCCTACGTGATCTCGGTGAACGGGGTTCTGCTCGTCCGGGGTGGCCAATCGACGGTAGATGTCGGCTTGGGGCGGTGCTGCTGAGCGGTGAAGCGGTCCGAACCAGTCGTCGACTGCTCGGGCGAGCTGAGGATCGGTGCGCATCCGAAGCTCGAAGGCGATCTCGGTGATTCCGAGTTGGTGGACGTCGATCAGCTCTCGCAGGCCCTGCAGCCGCTCGATCTGTCGCGGGCCGTAGTGTCGATGACCTCCTGGTGTTCGCAGCGCAGCGACGAGACCGGCCTGCTCCAGATAGCGCAGCATGCGCTGCGACCAGCCGGTGGCCTCGGCTGCCTGCTGGATCGTCAACGACTGCATCAGGAGTAACTTACCACGGTCGTGTCAGATTTCTAGTTCGCCCCCCACGGTGGCCACGAACGCCCGGCCGCGACCGCGCACGGTGACTGATACGGCGTCGGCCGCGACGAACGCTGCGTGCCCGGGCGCGAGGCCGACACTCCCGTCGGCCGAGTCGACCTGGAGGGCGCCAGAGGTGCACAGCACGATCTTCGGTTGCCGGCCGTCGAGCCCCCAGGCACCTGTCGCCGCATCGAGGTCCGCAAGCGACAACCGGAAATCCGGCACCGGCGTCGAGAATGTCCACCCGAGACCGACGCTGGCGGGAGCACGTCGCGGCTCGGCCACCGCAACGAAGTCCGTGATCGCCAGCAGCTCGTCCACGTCCACGTGCTTGGGGGTGAGCCCGCACCGCAACACGTTGTCGCTGTTCGCCATGATCTCCACGCCCAGGCCGTGCAGGTAGCAGTGCACCACGCCGGCCCCCAGGTAGATCGCGTCGCCCGGCTCGAGCACAACCGGGTTCAGCAGCAGGACCAGCACAGCGCCGATATCACCGGGGAACTCGGCTGCGCAGCGCTCGACGATGCGCGCGCTGACGACCGCCTCCGGCGCCAGCCCGTCATCCCCTTGCGCGGCGAGGCCGGCCACCACCGTCTCCAGGAGCGCCGCGCGGGCCGGATCGGGCAGCGTCAGCAGCCGGGTGAACGCAGAGCGCAGCGCGCGTGCCTCCTCTGGCTGGCAGAGATCGGCGCGCACGTCGCGCAGCGCCCGGCGCACCCGCTCGGGAAACGCGTCTACCACCCTGATGGTCTCCGCCGGCGCCCGGAACCCGCAGAGCGCGGTAAATCTCGTCAGCGCACACAACAGTTCTGGCTTGTGGTTGGCGTCGCGGTAGTTGCGTTCGTCGGCGTCCGCGGGGATGCCACGGGCCTGCTCCGCCGCGTAGCCGTCTCGGGCCTGGGTGATCGTCGGGTGCACCTGGATCGACAGTGGTCGCTCCGCGGCGAGCACCTTCAGCAGGAACGGGAGCCGACCGCCGAATCGGTCGGCCACCCAATCTCCGAGGAGTCTGCCGGGATCGGTCGCGATGACGGCGTCGAGCGTCGATGCCGTCGGGGGCACGGGCGATGGGGCCGAAGGGTGCGCGCCCAGCCACAGCTCGGCGACCGGGTCGCCGGACGGCGCAACGCCAAGCAGCGCAGGGAGGGCGGTGGTGGAACCCCACGCGTAGTTCCTGAGCACGCCCTCGATCTCCAGGACCGAGCGCGGTGGCATTCGCGAATCCTATGTGGCGGGCGAGCGGGGCGTGCCAGTTGCGGGCTCTTCCGCCTGTGCACGGTCCAGGTCTGGTTCGAGATAGATGACGCGCGCCGAGGGGACTGCGCCGCGAACGCGTGCTTCGGCAGCGTCGATGGCGGCCGCGACCTGCGCGAGGGTTGCCGCCTCGGGCATCGCCAGCTTCGCACCCACGAGCAGCTCGTCCGGGCCCAGGTGCATCGTGCGCAGGTGGATGACTCGATCGACGCCGGGGCCGATCAGTTGGGCCGCGATCGCGGCAACCTGCGCGGGAGCGGCAGCTTCACCGACGAGCAGGCTCTTGGTCTCGATAACCAAGACGATGGCCACTGCTATCAGCAATGCTCCGATACCAGCGGTGGCGACTCCGTCCCAGAACCGTTGACCGGTCACGGCAGCCAGCCCCACGCCGGCGAAGGCCAGGGTGAGGCCGACGAGGGCCGCCACATCCTCCAGCAGGACGAGTGGGAGTTCGGGGATCTTGGCGTGCCGGACGAACGCCACCCAGTTGTCGGCACCCTTGTGCGGGCGGGACTCTCGGACGGCAGTGCGCAGCGAAACGCCTTCCAGCACGACGGCGACGCCCAACACAATGATCGCGATCAGCGGCGAGTCCAGGCGGTGCGGTTTCCGGATCTTCTGGATGCCTTCGTACAGGGCGAACAGGCCACCGCCGGTGAACAGCATCAGGGCGACCAGGAAGCTGAAGACGTAACGATCTCTGCCGTAGCCGAAGGGGTGCTCCGGGGTCGCCCGTCGGCGCGCCGACCGCCCGCCGATGAGAAGCAGACCTTGATTTCCGGAGTCGACCACCGAGTGCACCCCCTCGGCCAGCATCGACGCCGATCCGGTGATCGCGAACGCGACGAACTTGATCAGCGCTATGCCGAGGTTCGATCCCAGTGCGGCGATGACCGCGCGGGAGCCGCCGTGGTCGCTCAATGCCCGAGCTCTGCCGGACCGGGGGCCCCAGGGTCAAGACCAAGTCCGAACGCCAGGTATGCCGCCGTGTATTCGCCGAACGCCGCCGCAGCCGCGAACCGCGCCAGCGGTGAACCCGGCGGGACGTCAACACTCGAGGACCGCAGGCCGAGGTCGCGGGCCAGCCGGTGCAACGCGGCGGCTGCCCGCCGCGCCGCGACCTCGTCGAGTTGGATGCGCGCCCCTGAGCGCTCGCCGAGATCAGGGTCATCGGGTGACCCGTCGTCACCGATGACGAGCAGTCGCGCCCGGCGCGACACCGGGTCGTCCAGGCGCTCGCGGAAGATGTCCCCGTCCGCTGACGGCCCGGCACCTCGCATCAGCGCGCCCGCGCGGCCGACGCCGTCGGGCAGGCTCACCGAGGCGGCCTCCACTCCGGCACACAGCTGAAGCGCATCGGCGGTCGCCCGCGCCGCCACGCTGGCCAGTGCCCCGGCGCCGACGATGAGCGGCATCGTCTGCGCGAATTCGCCGGCCAGCGCCTTCGCCGGGTTGGTGAAGGCGTCGCCCTCGGGACGGCAGGTTTCGGCGCACTGGTCGAGCGCGTCGGCAATCTCATCGAGCAGGGGGGCCGGAACTGACGACACCCCCATCGCATCGAGCGCTTGAAGCAGCGGCGTGAGCACTGCCCAGCGGGCAGCTCTGGGGTGGAGGTTGCTGGGCAGTTCGTGCACCGGCGATCGCCCGGCCGCGGCCGCAACCTGCGACCCGGCTGGGGCGACCACAGCCATCGCGAGACCGCGGCGCGCGCCCTGTTCTGCGAGCTCGGCCAGCCGAGGAT
>JALYIS010000247.1 GCA_030775705.1 Actinomycetota bacterium | reverse complement strand
GGCTGTGATCAGATGGCCCGATGGACGCGGACCGCTACGCACGCCTCGACCAGAGCACGGAGGTGGGGTAGCGGTATGGGCGGACTGCCGGCGAACTGGGGCAGGTCGGCGCCGGGCAGTCTCCTCGGGCGCCGGCTGTCGCGCGGTGCTGAGGAGTTCCGATGCGCGGTGCGTGTTGTGGAGGGCGAGGTGCCTGGCGAGTCCGCCCGCTGGTCGTATCGGTCCAGCGGTGTCGACCGCTTCCGCGAGGGCGGCCTGACGACGCTGACGCACGGGGTGGGCACCAGGCTGCGGGTCCGGTTCACCGCGGCTCCGCAGCCGGGTCGCTGGCCGCTGCGCGCACACCATTTCGTCTGGCCCGCGGTGGAGGTGGAGTCCGGTGCCCGCATCGAGGTGGCCGCGCACCCCGACGAGACTGAGCGCCTCGGTGCTCCGCCGTCGGACTACTGACCGGTGATCAGCTGACGTCGAGCCCTGGGTAGAGCGGGTTCGCCTCGAGGAGCTCGGCGGCCGCGGCCTTGACCTTCTCCGCGACTCCGTCGGCGATCGCGTATTTCGCCTGGGACGTGCCGCCGGACGCGGCCGCGGCCGCGGTGGTGGCTGACAGGACGTCCACGATCAGTTCGGCGACCCGGTCGAACTCCGGTGTGCCGAAACCGCGCGAGGTGAGCGCAGGGGTCCCGATCCGCACGCCTGAGGTGTACCAGGCGCCGTTCGGGTCTCGCGGCACGGCGTTGCGGTTGGTGACGATGCCCGAGTCGAGCAGGGCCGATTCGGCCTGGCGCCCGGTCAGTCCGAACGAGGACACATCCAGCAGGACGAGGTGGTTCTCAGTGCCACCGGTAACCAGGGTGACACCGCGGCGCAGCAGTCCCTCGGCGAGGCCGACGGCATTGGCGGCGACGTCGCGGGCATACACGGCGAAGTCGGGCCGGCGGGCCTCAGCCAGCGCGACCGCCTTGGCCGCCATCACGTGACCCAGCGGGCCGCCGAGCACCATCGGGCATCCACGGTCGACGGAGTCGGCGTACTCGGGCTGGCAGAGCACCAGCCCGCCCCGCGGCCCGCGCAATGACTTGTGTGTGGTGGTCGTGGTGACGTGGGCATGAGGGACGGGGTCGTACTCGCCGGTGAAGACCTTGCCGGCGACGAGACCGGCGAAGTGCGCCATGTCGACCATCAGGGTGGCTCCGACCTCGTCTGCGATCTCCCGCATTTTGACAAAGTTGATCTTGCGGGGATAGGCGGAGTAGCCGGCGATCAGTACCAGGGGCCTGAACTCGTGCGCCCGCTGACGGACCAGGTCGTAGTCGAGCAAGCCGGTCTCGGGATCGGTGCCGTAGGAGGACTGGCGAAACATCTTGCCGCTGATGTTCGGGCGGAACCCGTGGGTGAGATGACCGCCCGCATCCAGCGACATACCGAGCGCGCGCTGGTCGCCGAGGAGCTTGCGCAGCGCTTCCCAGTCCTCGTCGGAGAGGTCGTTGACATGCTTTGCGCCGTGCTCCTTGAGTGCCGGTGACTCGATGCGGTGCGCCAGGATCGCCCAGAACGCCACGAGGTTCGCGTCGATACCCGAGTGTGGCTGCACGTAGGCGTGCGGGGCGCCGAAGAGCGCCTTGGCGTGGTCGGCAGCCAGCTGCTCGACGGTGTCGATGTTCTGGCAGCCCGCATAGAAGCGGTGCCCGATGGTGCCCTCGGCGTACTTGTCGGAGAGCCAGGTGCCCATCGTGAGAAGGACCGCCGGTGAGGCGTAGTTCTCACTGGCGATCAACTTCAGCGACGAGCGCTGATCCGCGAGCTCACTGCGGATGGCATCGGCGACCTTCGGCTCAACGGAGCTGATGACCTCGAGGGCGCTGCGGTAAGCAGCGGATGCGGTACCGGCATCGAAGGGCTGGGACATGGCGTGCGCCTCCTACGTTGGGGACTTCGAGGGCACCCAGGCGCGCGGCTTGCGATCTCGAGCCGCTCCCCGGTGGTAGTCCCACCTTACGAACACGCCAGTGACGGCTCGCCCTCGAGGATAGCGGTAGACGCGGGCGGGCGGCACCTGGTCACAGGCCCGGGGAAATCGTCATCTCCCGCAGGGTCGGCGACACGATCAGCCTCGGCTGCGTGACCGCCTGCACGTCGTCCACGCTCACACCGGGCGCGAGCTCGCGTAACACCAAACCGGCGGCGGTGATATCGATGACCGCGAGGTCGGTGATGACGTGCTGAACACACGCCTTCCCGGTTAATGGCAGCGTGCACTCGTTGACGATCTTCGCAGCTCCGTCCTTGGCCACATGCTCCATCATCACCAGGACACGCTTGGCGCCGTGTACGAGATCCATCGCGCCGCCCATGCCTTTGATCATCTTTCCGGGAATCGTCCAGTTCGCCAGATCGCCGTTCGCGGCGACCTGCATGGCACCGAGCACGGCGACGTCGATGTGGCCGCCGCGGATCATCCCGAAGGAGGTCGCCGAATCGAAGAACGACGCACCCGGCAGGATCGTCACGGTTTCTTTGCCCGCATTGATGAGGTCGGGGTCTTCGTCGCCTGCGAACGGGTACGGCCCGACGCCGAGGATGCCGTTCTCCGACTGCAGCACCACGTGCACGCCGTCGGGGATGTAGTTGGGCACCAGTGTCGGCAGGCCGATACCCAGATTGATGTACTCCCCGTCGTCCAGCTCCGCAGCGACCCGGGCGGCCAGCTGGATTCGGCTGAGCGTCATGCCGCGGCCTTGCGAGCGCGGGTGGTGGACTTCTCGATCCGCTTGCCGGTCTTGCCAACCTCGACGACGCGCTGCACGAAGACGCCCGGAGTGTCCACCTGCGCCGGATCCAGCTCTCCCGGCTCCACCAGCTGCTCGACCTCGGCGATCGTGATCCGCCCTGCCATGGCACAGAGCGGATTGAAGTTGCGCGCGGATGCGTGATAGCTCAGGTTCCCGTGGCGGTCGCCACGGGCGGCCCGCACCAGGGCGAAGTCGCAGACGATGCCGTGCTCGAGGACGTACTCGCGGCCGTCGAATTCCCTCACCTCTTTGGGCGGTGAGGCCACCGCGACCGTGCCGTCGGCGTGGTAGCGCCAGGGCAGCCCGCCGTCGGCGACGAGCGTGCCGACACCCGCCGGGGTGTAGAAGGCCGGGATGCCGGCGCCGCCGGCGCGCAGCCGCTCGGCGAGGGTGCCCTGCGGACACAGCTCCAGCTCGAGCTCACCGCCGAGGTACTGGCGGGCGAATTCGCGATTCTCACCGACATAGGACCCGATCGTGCGGCGGATCATGCCGGCCGCGAGGAGCAGGCCGAGGCCACCACCGTCGATGCCGCAGTTGTTGGAGACCGTCTCCAGGCCGCCGGTGCCCTGGGCGAGCAACGCCGCGATCAGGTTGAACGGGATTCCGCTGAGGCCGAAGCCACCCACTGCCAGCGACGACCCCTCGCCGATGTCCGAGACTGCGGCTGCCGCCGATCCGAACGTCTTGTCCATCCACACTCCGCGCTCTTGGACGGCCGGCGTTCTGGCGGTGGCCGTAGTGGTTTCGGGTAGGTCTCTGCGACCATACCCAGATCAAGTCCGTAGCGTTGTGGCGCTGCCCGTTCGACCGCAACGGGCCGCAGGACCGGAGGGCTCCTTGCTACAAGAGTCACCCTGGCAGTGGTAGCCACTCAGTCTGCGGCCGGGGTCTGCGATGACGTTCGAGCGGGCTCGAACCATTTCATCGCGCGGCTGATCGTCGCCTTGCCCACGCTGGTGACCGCGGCCGCGACCGGGTTGGCGATCCCGTTGATGGGCCTGCTGCTGCTGGCTCGCTTCGCCGCGCCGTGGACCTTGCCGCTTGCCCTTGTCGGCGCCGTGGCAGCGGTGGTGTTCTGCGGGCTGCCGCGCGGGCGCGTCACCCTAACCGAGGTGCGGTGCTGCGCAGGTGCCCTGGCCTTCGCTGCCGGGTGGCTCGCCTATAACGTCCAGTACACCGCCCAGGACGTCTACAACACCCGGGACCCGGCCGGGTACACGATCAGCGCGCGGTGGCTAGTAGCTCACTCGTCACTGATGATCCACGCCCACCCCGAGGTGTTCGGATCGCCGATCCGCGGTGAAATCGCCAGCGGCTCATTCGCCCAGGTCGGGCCGGACACCATCAACGCGCAGGGCAACCACTTGCTGCCGGCCATGCTCGGTTTCTCCGGCTCGCTGTTCGGGCAGGGGGCTGTGTTCCGCACCAATGTCGTCATCGGTGCCCTGGCGCTGATCGTGCTGTACGGACTGGCGGCCCGGATTGTCTCGGCGCCTTGGGCATTGCTCGTCACTGTCGGGCTCGGCGTCAGCATGCCGTACGTGTACGTCAGCCGTGACAACTACAGCGAGCCGCTCACGATGCTCTTCCTGGTGGGCGCGCTGGCGCTGCTGCATCGCGGCCTGTCGTCCCGGCGCACCGCGGACTTCGCGTTGGCCGGCCTAGCCGCCGGCAGCGCGACGATGGTGCGGGTCGACACCTACGGCGCTCTCATCGGGCTGGTCTTCGCGGCCGCATCCGTGGCGGCGCTCGCCCCTGCGTCATTGAGACGAGCGGCCGCTGCTCGCGCGCTGGTGTTGCTGACCTCGGGTGCGGCGGCAGCGGCGTTGGGTTGGCTGGATGTCACCCACTTGGCGCGTCAGTACTTCGGCTCCCAACACCACAACATCATCTTGTCGGTCGACGCGCTGGGTGCGGCGATCATCTTGGCTCCGGTGGGTGTCTGGCTTGGGTGGCGCCCACGGGTGATGCGGTTTCTCGGCGACGAGCGGACCCGTCGACGGGGCGCGGCCGGTGCCGCGACGCTCGTCGTGCTCGCATTCGCGTTTCTCGCCAGCCGCCCCCTCTGGCAGATCACCCGCGGTCCTTTTCACGCGGACCTGATCAACATGCAGGCTGTGTCCGGGGTGGCGGCGGACGGCACCCGCACGTACAACGAACAGACCGTTCACTGGCTGGCGTTGTACTTCGGCTGGCCGACGGTTCTTCTCGGCGTCGCCGGCTATGTCTGGCTGATCTTCGTCATGGTGCGGCGTCGCGCTTACCAGCTGATCGCGATGCTGGCCACCGGTCTGTCGATGTCCGCGCTGTACCTCTGGAATTGCGAAGTGTCCCCGGACCAGCCCTGGGCGATGCGGCGCTACGTCCCGGTCGTGCTGCCACTGATGCTGATCGCGGCCGCGGCGGCACTGCGGTGGCTTTGGCGCAGCCGGTCCCCGGCCCACGGGGACAGCCCGAGTCACCCGGCCAGGGGGGCTGTGCGCGCGGGTGTCGTGATCGCTGCGGCGTTGTTGGTGGGCGTCCCTGCGGCGACCAGCTGGCCGATGCGCCACGTACGCGAGGAGGTCCCGCAATTTGGCCAGGTCCAGGCCCTGTGCTCGGCGATCGGGCCAGAGGGCGCGGTGATGCTGCTCGACGCACCGGTGATCTTCGGATATGGCCAGACACTGCGCAGCTACTGCGACGTGCCCACGATCGGCCTCGTCAACGCGAGCGCGAGCGAGCTGGCGGACGCGAATAGGGCCGTGCGCGCGCATGGCCGCACGCTTTTCGTGCTCGCCGAGGACGACGCCGGCAGGGGAGAGATCCAGATGGCAACCGGCCTGCGGATCGACGGCTTCTCGACGGTGCGAGTGTCCAGGTGGCCGACCACGATCAACCGAGCACCGAGTATGAGCGTCGAACAGCAATACACGATGTGGCTGGTGTCCGTCGACGCCTCCGGTGTCGCGCACGCCGTGGCACCGGCGCGGGCCGGCTGAGCGTCAGATCCTGTTGGTGACCCTTTCCTGGGCGGTGCGCCGAGCCAAGACCTCCTCGTCGTCGCAATTGCGGATGTAGACCACAGATCCGCCGACGGCCAACGGCGCTAGGAGAGTGTCGATCCAGGAGTCAGCACCGATCCACGGTGTCGTGGACAACACTCGGGCACCTTCGCGCAACCCCAGTAGATTCGCCCGTTCGAGAGCACGCGACGCGGTGTCCCCGCGCGATTGCGCTCCCAGGCAGGGGTCGTCCTCGCCAGCGCGAAAACGGACGCCGCCCCAGGCGTCGGCCTGCGGTCGCACCGCCACCACGTAGTCCTCGGTTCCGCCGGGCGTGCCGCCGCCAAAACCACGCGCGGCTCCATCGGGTGCTATCGCGTACACGTCGGCTACCCCAACTCCCGCAGCCGCGGTGTCCGGCGACACGAATGCGACCGCGGCGTCGTCACCTTGCGAAGCGGTCAACCTCAGACCGGCGGTGAGGCAACCCAATAGCGCCGGGACCGAGATCCAGTGCGCGGGCAGGGCGATGAGTGCCGTGTCGCCGACCCCGAGACCAAGTTCGTCGGTGAGCAGGTGGTGGGTCTTGGCCACCCAGTTCGCCAGGGACTTCGCAGACAGCTCGGAGCGCTCGCCAGTCGACTCGTCGTAGTACGTCACGAACGGGCGGCCGGGCTCGCGCGCCAGCAGGTCCGCGAACATCCGTTCAGGGGTCATGATGCCGAAGCTAGTTCATGCGCGAGATGCACAGTCATCGCATGCCCGCCGATCAGCTGATGCAGCCGGTCAGCGCGGCCGCTCAGTTGATGCGGCCGGTCAGTTGATGCAGCCGGAGTCGATCGCCTTCGGTTTGGGGGTCGCCGGCGTGGTGGGTGGAGTCGACGTCGCCGCGGACGACGGCGGACTGACCTTCTTGATCGCCGTGAGGCCGTCGGCACCCAGCAGCAACGTGACGTGGGCGAGTGATCCGACCTTGAGGTAAGTCGCGCCGGGGACGTAGGCGGCTAATGTCTTCGCCTGCCCCTGCATGCCGTCGGCGTACTCGATGACGGTTGAGGTGCTCGCCGCCGCGCTGTTGACCGTGCCGATCTGGAAGCCCTGCGACTGGAGCACCTGTGCGTTCGTCGCGGCCGCCAGGTTCACTCCGCTGCCGGCGTTGAGTACGTCTACGGTCATGCTCGATGGTGCTACCGCCGGGGAACTGGCGAGCTTTGCGTCGGTGGGGGCGATCAGCTTGTTGACGAATGCCTTGATCTCGCTCGGGGAGACGACTACCACGCTGCCGACGCTCTCGTTGGCGAACCCATCGGTCGGGATCGTCTGACCGACGATGCTGTCGGCTGAGAGGTTCACCAGCTGACTGGCCAGTTGTAACGGGTCGAGACCGGAGTCCATGTACAGCGAGGACTTCACCGCGTTGAACAGGTTCTGCAGTTTGACGGGATTGAGCAGCACGCCGGCTGAGGTCAGTTTCCGGAAGGCTGCGGTGAGGAAGTACCGCTGGCGTTCGACGCGGTCGAGGTCACCGAGTCCGTTGGGGAAGTTGTAACGCTGCCGGACGAACGCCAGGGCCTGGGTGCCCTTGATCACGTTGATGCCCTTGTGCAGGTTGATTCCGGAGTCGGGCTCCGCGACGGCGGCGCACATGTTCACGCTCACGCCGCCGATGGCATTGCTGATCCGGTAGAAGCCGAGCAGATCGACCTGCACGAAATGATCGATCGTCAGCCCGGTGAGGTCCTGGATGGTCGAGACCAACAGTTTGGCGCCTGCCGCCCGCTTGGCGTTCGGGTCACCGGACGCGGCGTTGTACCCGAACACGTAGGCGGCGTTCAGCTTGTTCATCCCATTGCCGGGAATGGCCACGTAGGAGTCGCGGGGCAGCGAGAGCAGTGTCGCCTTGGCGCCGTTCGCCGGGACGTGCACGATCATCATCGTGTCCGTGTTCAGACTGCCGCCGTCGCGGCCGGTGTGCAGCTGGGCAAGTTCTGCATCCGTCGCGGTCTGCCGGTCGTCGTTGCCGACGATGAGGATGTTCTGATCCCTGCCGTCGATGTCATGCGTCGGCTTTGAGATCGATCCTCCGAAGATGTTGAGCCGGTTCAACCCGGCGTTCACCGAGTGGTATTCGAACCAGCCGGCGCCAAAGCCCGTCAGCAGGGCGGCCGACACGAGCGCCGCGATCCCTCGGCCGGCGAACAGCAGCGCACGTCGGCCGCTGCCCGGGCCGGTGGTGGTGCGATGCCGGCCGCGAGGATCGAGGTCGGCTGGCAGCGGTGGCAGGCCGCCGCCGGAAACCCGCGGCGGGTCTCTCGGATCGGCGGGCATCCTAGGAGATTACCGTCGAGCAGCATGTGGGCACCCTGAGCGAGGCGCTGGCAATCGTCGCCGGTCAGTTGATGCAGCCAAGCCCCGCAGCGGGCACCACAGCTGACGTCGGGGTCTGTGCCGGCGCTGGCGCGCCGCTGATAGCGCTCGACGCCCCGGCGAGTCCGTTGACCTGGACACCGTTGCTGCCCAGGATCAGCGTCACCCTGGTCACGGTCGAGGTGAGTACGAGCTTTGCGCCGTTCACGGCAGCGGCCACGGCCTTGGCCTTTGACTGCGCGCCCGCGGGGTATTCGATGGTGGTGGCTGCCGTCGCGGCTGTTGAGTCGACAGTGTTGACGTCGAAGCCGAGGGCCTTGAGCCGGTCGCCGTTGCGGGTGGCCAGCTGCACGACGGTCGTGCCGTTCAGTACGTCGACGACCACCGAGGACGGCGCCGCGGCCACCGCCGACGCGAGCGCCGGGTCGGCAACCTTGCCTTCCAGTTGGCGGATGAAGGCGGGCATTGCGGCCGTGTCGACCTCCACGATCGAGGTCTCCACGCCATCGGGATAGATCAGCTGTGGGCCGTTGTTGGGGATGGTCTGGAACGTGACGTTGCCCGCTGACATTTGGGCGAACTCGCGTCCAAGCGACAAGACGTTGAGCGCGGGATCGGTAAGCAGGGAGGAGCCGACCGCGCTCAGCAGGTCGTGCAACTTGAACGGGTTGAGCAATACGCCCGCGGACTCGACCTTGCGGAACGCCGACGCCAGGAAGTACTGCTGGCGCTTGATGCGATCCAGATCACCGTTGGGCAGCCCATGTCGTTGGCGGACAAACGCGAGCGCCTGGCTACCTTTGATTACCGACACGCCTTTGGGGAGGTTGATCCCGGAGTAGCCGCTACCAAAGGCGTCGGAATCGGTCCGCGGGTTCTGTGCTGCGTTCAGGCACACTGTGACACCGCCGATTGCGTTGCTGATCCGGTAGAACCCGAGCAGGTTGACCTGCATGTAGTGGTCGATGTGCAGGCCGGTCAGCGCGCTGATCGTCTTGATTGCCATGACGATGCCGGCGCTCTGCGCGGTGATCTCCGGCTGGTGCGCGTCCTTCGCCGCCGCGTAGGCGTCGCCGTAGGCAGAGTTGATCTTCCCCTTGCCGTGGCCCGGGATGTCGACGTAGGAGTCCCGGGGGAGTGAGATGATCGTTGCCCGCCGCCCGTTCGCCGGGACATGTAGCACCATCATGGTGTCCGTATTGACGCTGCCGCCATCATTGGCGGTATTCAGGGCCCGCAACTCGGCCGCATTTGCGCCGGCCCGGCTGTCATTGCCGATCAGCAGGATGTTCTGGTCGGGGCCGTCCAGGTCTGTCATGCCTGCGGCCAGAGCCGGGACCGGGGACCCATGAGGGATGCTGTTCGTGAAGTTCTTATAGCTGGCCCAAGCGACACCGCTTCCGATCAGGATGAGGAAGGATGCTGCCGCGCCCAGCCCCCGCGCGCCTACCCGAACACGCCAGCCAACGTCCGCAGGGCGCCCGCGGACGGAGTCGGGTCGACGCTCGATCACGGATTCCGAGGTTAGCCGCTGAACGGGCGAATCACGGCAAACCAACCCCGGCGCGGCGCTCTGAGATACTGGTCGGGCCCTTCACGCGCCCCTGCGCGTCAGTACCGTCGAGTCAGCCTTGTATTCGATCCCGAAAGGTGAGCGTCTTGCGCATGCTCGTCACCGGCGGCGCCGGCTTCATCGGCGCGAATTTCGTGCGCCACAGCCTGGCCAACCGCCCGGATGTCCGGATCACCGTGCTGGACGCGCTCACCTACGCGGCGAATGAGGGGAGTCTGGCTGCGGTGCGCGACCGCATCGAATTCGTGCACGGAGACATTGCGGATGCCGCGATCGTCGACCGTCTGGTCGGCGCTGCGGACCTTGTCGTGCACTTCGCCGCCGAGTCGCACAACGACAACTCGCTTCGTGACCCGTCGCCGTTCGTGCAGACCAACATCGTCGGAACGTTCACCATCCTCGAGGCGGTCCGTGAGCATGGCGCTCGGCTGCACCACATCTCCACCGACGAGGTCTACGGCGACCTCGAACTCGATGATCCGGCCAAGTTCACCCCCGACACGCCGTACAACCCGTCGAGCCCGTACAGCTCGACCAAGGCCGGTTCGGATCTGCTCGTACGTGCGTGGGTGCGCTCCTTCGGTATTCACGCCACGCTGTCAAATTGCTCCAACAACTACGGGCCCTTCCAGCACATCGAGAAGTTCATTCCACGGCAGATCACCAACGTTCTCAGCGACATCCGACCCAAGCTCTACGGTGCCGGGCAGAACGTCCGCGACTGGATCCACGTCGAGGATCACAATCGTGCGGTGTGGGCGATCATCGACAAGGGCCGCAGCGGCGAGACCTACCTCATTGGAGCAGATGGAGAAGACAGCAACAGGGCCGTCCTCGAGACCATCCTTGACCTGATGGGAAAACCTGTCGACTGGTACGAGCACGTCACCGATCGCGCCGGGCACGACCTGCGCTACGCGATCGATGCGACGAAGTTGCGTGACGAGCTCGGCTGGCTGCCACAGTTCACCGACCTGCGCGCGGGGCTACGTCAAACGGTTGACTGGTACGACGAGAACCGGGATTGGTGGCAGCCGCTCAAGCAGGCCGTTGAGGCCCGCTACGCCGAGGCGGGTCAATGACGCGCTGGCTGATCACGGGATCCTACGGCCAACTGGGCACCGACCTGCAGGCCGTCCTAGCTGGATCGCCGCAGGATCAGGTGCGCGCGGTGGATGTTGATGTCCTGGATATCACCGACTCGGGCGCAGTCGGCGCGATGATCGCCCAGTTCGCGCCGGACGTCGTCCTGAACGCGGCGGCCTACACCGCTGTCGATGCGGCCGAGACGCATGAGGAGCTGGCCTATCGGGTCAACGCGACCGGTCCCGCCGTCCTTGCCGCGGCGGTCGGAAACCACGGTGGCCGCCTGATCCACGTCTCGACCGACTACGTGTTCCCTGGCGACGGCGAGCGCCCTTACGAGGTGGACGACGAGACTGGTCCGAAGTCCGCCTACGGCCGCACCAAGCTCGCCGGTGAGCTGGCGGTCCGTGAGCTGCTCCCCGACACCTCGCACGTGGTGCGCACGGCATGGGTGTACGGCGCCACGGGCGCGAACTTCGTAAAGACGATGGCGCGCCTGGAACGTGAGCACGACACTGTCAGCGTCGTGGACGACCAGCGGGGGTCCCCCACCTGGTCGGCCGACCTGGCCCGGGCGCTCGTCGAGCTGGCCCGCTCAGGAGCCCCGGCCGGTACTTATCACTGTACCGGCGGCGGCGACACCACCTGGTGTGGCTTCACCAAGGCAATCTTCGAGGAGCTCGGTGCAGATCCGGCGCGAGTGCTTCCCACCACTACCGGCGCCTTCCCGCGTCCGGCGCCCCGGCCGGCGTACTCGGTGCTGTCCGACTCCGCATGGCGGGCCGCGGGCCTGACGCCGATGCCTGCTTGGCGCGACGCCCTTGCGTCCGCCTTCGCCGAGTCCGGCGACGCCCTGCGCTCGGGCTGAGACATGGCGCGGATCGCAGTCCTCACCCCTGACGTACTCAGCGATCAGATGGCTGGCCCTGCGATTCGCGCGTTCCACATCGCCGCCGAACTAAGCGCGACCCACGACGTGATGCTGATCTCGACCGCGCAGTGCACCATCACCCAGCCGGCGTTCGAATGTTGCTACGTGCCCTGGTCGAAGCTGCGCGACACCGTCGCCGACGCTCAGGTCGTCGTTCTACAGGGATACGTGTCCTATCGCGCCCCGTGGCTGATACGAAGCGATAAGATCCTGGTCGTTGATCTGTATGACCCGCTCCATCTGGAGCAGCTCGAGCAACTGGCCGACCGGGCACCGCTTGAACGCCAGGCCCTGCTGGACCTGACGATCCGCGTCCTGAACGAGCAGTTGGTGCGCGGTGATTTCTTCCTGTGCGCCAGTGAGGAACAGCGGCATTTGTGGCTCGGCCACCTAGGGGCGCTGGGACGTCTCAACCCGCTCACGTACGCGGCGGACTCGAGCCTGCGCTCGCTCATCGACATCTGCCCGTTCGGGTTAGACGCTGTGCCGGCGGTGCGCACCCGGCCCGCGATCAAGGGGGTGGTGCCGGGGATCACGGCCGAGGACAAGGTCATCCTCTGGGCGGGCGGTGTGTACAACTGGTTCGACCCGCTTACGCTGGTGCGCGCGGTCGCTGGCCTGCGCGGCACCCATCCGGACCTGCGCCTCTACTTCCTCGGCATGAAGCACCCCAATCCGGAAGTGCCCGCCATGCAGGTCGCCTGGCAAACCCGCGAACTGGCTGATGAGTTGGGCCTCACCGGTACGACCGTGTTCTTCAACGAAGGATGGGCCGACTACGGCGACCGGCAGAACTACCTCCTGGATGCCGACGTTGGGGTCAGTACCCACTTCGATCACCTGGAAACGCAGTTCTCGTTCCGAACCCGGATCCTGGACTACCTGTGGGCCGGGCTGCCAATCGTGGCGACCGGTGGAGACACCTTCGGCGCGCTGATCGAGGACGAGGGGCTCGGCAAGACGGTCCCCGAACGCAATGTCGCCGCGCTGGCCAACGCGCTGGAAACGATGCTCTACGACGCAGCGGCAGCCGCGAGCGCGCGCGCCAACGCCGAGCGGGTTCGGCAGCGATTCACCTGGGCGCAGGTACTGAGTCCGCTCGTCGCCTTCTCCGCCGATCCGCGCAGGGCGGCAGATGCGCACGCCGACCTTCGGCGCATCGTCGGGCGCGCAGTCATGCCCGCCCACCCGCTCGCCCGGCTCTGGGTGCGGGGCACGCTGTTGCTACGTCAGGGC
>JALYIS010000246.1 GCA_030775705.1 Actinomycetota bacterium | reverse complement strand
GCGCGCGACCGACGTCGGCCGCCGAGGCCTCCCGAACCACCTTGAGCCGGGCGCGGGACGGGGGTGTCGCCGCGACGGCATCGGCAAGGTCCACACCGCCGAAACCGCTGTAGCTCAAGGATGTCGTGAGCCGACCGGACAGCACAGCGCGCTGGGCACCGGCGTCCGCGACGGCGGCATCAAGGGTCGCTTGCACCTCGAGCAGAACCGGATCACTGACCGTCCGCCCGGCCTGGTGCGCAGCCTCCCGGGCCGCCGCGACCAGCGCGGCTACCGCCGCGCGGCGCTGGGTGGTGAGCCTGCGCAGCTCGTCGGTCTCCAGTTCGCGCTGCGCATCACGCAAGCTCTCGGCGAGCTGAACCAGCTCCGCAAGCTCAACCGGTCGGGCCCGGACGAGCAGGTTGACCGCCCACGCGGCGACCGTCGGGCGGCGCAGGCTGCCCAGCGCCGCCCGCGCTTCACCGTCGCCAGACGCGCGGGCCTGGGCGGCCAGTTCGGTACGTCGCGCGACGAACCGCTCCGGCGGCAGCTGATACAGCTCGTCGGTCGCCGCGTCGAGGTCCATTGACGCGTTCCCGTCAGCCGGTCTGGTGGCCCGCGATTGCGCCAGTCGCCTCGTACTCGGCGAGCATGGCGATCCGCCGTCGGTGACGCTCTCCCTCGGAGAATGGCGTCGCGAGGAAGAGGTCCACGAACCGCAGGACGTCGGCGTCGGGATGGTTGCGGGCGCCGATACTGATGATGTTGGCATCGTTGTGTTCGCGTGCCAGGCGCGCCGTCTCGTCGCTCCAGACGAGTGCGGCTCGGACCCCACGCACCTTGTTGGCGGCGATCTGCTCGCCGTTGCCCGACCCGCCGATCACGATGCCGAGGGTTCCGGGCTCCGCGACCGTTCTCGCAGCTGCGGTGATGCACGGCGGCGGATAGTCGTCGTCCGGGTCCAAGGCGTGGGCCCCGCAGTCGACCGGCTCGTGACCGTGCGTATCCAGGTGCTCGACAAGCAGAGCCTTCAACGCGAACCCAGCATGGTCACTGCCCAGGAATACCCGCATGGATCTCATCCTGTCAGCACGCCTGAGAGACTGGGGAGGTGACTCATGCCCTGCCCGGCCCGTCGGTCTCCGGGCTGGTCAGCCAGTGGACCTGGCAGCCGGTCGCCGTCGCCGTCGCCGTCGCGCTGAGCTGGTGGTACCTGCGCGCTGTGCGCCAGGTCCGCGCGCGAGCAAACACCTGGCCGGGGGGTCGAACCGCCGTGTATTTCCTCGGCGTCGCCCTGTTCGTGTGGACCAGTTGCGGGTGGCCGCAGAGCTACCAGCGGGCACTGTTCTGGGTGTGGACCAGCCAGATGCTGGCACTCATGCTCATCGTCCCGCTGGTCATCCTGGCCGGCCAGCCGCTTCAGTTGGCCTACGCGACGTCACCGCGCCGGCTCGTGGATCGCTTCCTGCGCTCCGGGACGGGCCGTTTCCTGGCCAACCCACTGGTCGGTCCGGCACTTGTGCCCGTCCTGTGTGCGGTGCTCTTCTTCGGGCCGGTGCCTGCCTGGTCGATCCGGTCGGCACCGTTCGGTTGGGGCCTCCAGCTGCTCGTCGTCGTGCTGGGCGCGCTGATCGTCTTGCCGTTGGTAGGTCCGGACGAGCGCCCCAGCTCGTTGTTCGTCGGACTGTCCTTGGCGATCGGCTCGTTCGAGCTGGTGCTCGACGCCGTCCCAGGGATCGCGCTGCGCCTGCACGCGACGCTGGTGACGTCCTACTTCCACCATCGGGCGAGCCACTCCTGGACGCCGACACCGCTGCATGACCAGCAGATCGCAGGCGGCGTGCTCTGGTGCGTCGCGGAGCTGATCGACCTACCCTTCCTGCTGCTGGTGTTCCGAAGGTGGCTGCGCGCCGACGCCCGCGACGCGGCGCAGATCGACGCAGTGCTGGAGGCCGAGCGGGCATCTCGCCGCGCGCTGCGCAGGGCAGTCGCCGAGCCTGGATCCGACGCCGACCCGGCGACCAGCGAGTCGATGACCGGCGAGTCGATGACCAGCGAGCTGCCGACGGACGAGGTGATGACCGATGCGCCGTGGTGGCACACCGATCCGGCGATGCAGCGTCGCTACCACAATCGAAATCAGTGACGGTCGCGGTCGAAGTCAGTGACCTCGTGGGTCGCCACCGCCGCCGCGGTCGGGATTGCCCCGTAGATGTGCGGAAACCGAACACCGCCGCCGGTCGTGTCCTCCACGACGACGGGCGCGTCGATCCGGGCGGCATCGAGTTCGACGACGATCAGCCCCGGCACCTGCGGGTAGTGGCGGGCGAGGGTGCCACCGACCTGATCGCGAAATGAGCAGTGCACGAAGCCTTCGGTCGCCAGCGTCTCAGCGTGGTACTGCCCGGCGGCGATGGCCGCGCTCCACCGGCGGAAATCGACGATGTGGAACAACGGGTCCATCCCCATCACCAATCTGTGCCCGTCACCAGCGCAGACGACTGCCGGTCGATCAGTCGAACTGGGGCGACTCGGTGCGCGTGCGCTTGAGCTCGAAGAAGTACGGATTGCGCGCGACCGCCAGCGTGCCGTCCCACAACGTGAGCGCGTCCTCTCCACGCGGGATGCGGGTGATGACCGGACCGAAGAACGCGGTGCCGTCGACGTGGATGACGGGCGTGCCGACCTCCATACCGACCGGGTCCATGCCCTCGTGGTGAGACTTGCGCAGCGCGTCGTCGAACTCGTCGGTGTCGGCCGCGTCGGCCAGACCGACGGGCAGACCAGCCTCGAGGAGGGCCTCTTCGATGACCTCCCGGGTGAACTCACGCTGCTCGTTGTGGTGCTTGGTCCCCAGCGCGGTGTACAGCTCGCGCAATGCCGCGTTGCCGTGGGCCTGCTCGGCGGCGATGCACACCCGAACGGGGCCCCAGCCGCGGGCGAGCATCTCCCGGTAGTCCTCGGGGAGGTCGTCGCGGCCGCTGTTCAGCTCGGACAACGACATGACGTGGAAGGAGAGGTCGAGATCGCGGTGCTGTTCGACCTCCAGGATCCAGCGCGAAGTCACCCACGCGAACGGGCAGAGCGGGTCGAACCAGAAGCCGACAGTGGGACGGGCAGAAGTCATACCTGCACGCTACCTCAACTAGTTGAACCTTGAAGTAGGGCCACGTCACACGGCCGTGCCCGAGGGCCGGCCCACAGAGGGTGAGGCGCCCTCAGTGCGAGCTGAGCGCCGCCAGGGCCTGATCAGCATGGGTGTCCATGTTGACCTCACTGTGGATCGCCGCGACGACCTTGCTGTCGGTGCCGATCGCGAAGGTCCAGCGTTTCACCGGCGCTCCCAGCCGCTCGCCGAGCTTGCCGCGTTTGACCCCAAAGATCGTGGCGACCGTGCCGTCGACGTCAGCCAGCAGCGGGTAGTCGAACCCGTGCTTGTCCGAGAATTCCTTCTGCTTGGCGACCGAGTCTCGGCTGATGCCCACCCGCTGGACGCCCGCACCCGCGAACTCGGCGGCGAGATCGCGGAAGTGACAGGCCTCCTTCGTGCAGCCCGACGTCATTGCCGCCGGATAGAAGAAGAGCACCACGGGGCCCGCGGCGAGCAGCGTGGAGAGCCGACGCGCCGTGCCGTCCTGGTCGGGGAGTTCGAAGTCGGGTACCTGGTCGCCAGTTTGCATGCGGCCAGCCTATCGGCCGGTGCGCCACTTCGTCCCACCATGAAAGACTCGTCCCAATCGGGCCAGCCATGAAACCGACGGCCGCCCGGACGACGAACTTCCCCGCACGTGAAGGAGTCATACACCGATGGCCGCAGCCAGCGCGGTACCAAACCTCACTCGTGACGACGCCCGCGAGCGTGCGCAGTTGCTGAGGGTCGAGTCCTACGACATCGCGCTCGACCTAACCGACGGCGGGGGCAAGCCGTCCGCGCGCACGTTCCGGTCAACGACGACCGTGCAGTTCACTGCCCAACTGGCCGGCACCTCGACGTTCGTCGACGTGATCGCTGACCGCTTGCACTCCGTCACGCTCAACGGCACCCCGGTCGACGTCACCGGGTACACGCCGGGCACGGGCATCACGCTGAATGCCCTCGCGCCCGAGAACACGCTGGTGGTCGACGCTGACCTGCTCTATACGAACACAGGCGAAGGACTGCACCGGTTCGTCGATCCGCTCGATGGCGAGGTCTACCTCTACTCGCAGTTCGAAACAGCTGACGCCAAGCGCATGTACGCGTGTTTCGACCAGCCCGACCTCAAGGCCCGGTTCACTATCCGCGCGATCGTGCCCGAGCACTGGCAGGTCGCGTCGAACGGGCGCGAGGAAGGTGTCGAAGCACTGGCCGCCGGCAAGCTCGTGCGGTTCGCCACGACCGCCCGCATCAGCCCCTACATCACCGCCCTCGTCGCCGGGCCTTACTCCGTGGTGCGCACAAGCCACGACGGGATCGATCTGGGTCTGTGGTGTCGGCGGACGCTGGCCGACTACCTCGACGCCGACGAGCTGTTCACCATCACCAAGCAGGGCTTCGACTGGTACCACGCGAACTTCGGCCTGCGGTACGCCTTCGACAAGTACGACCAGATCTTCGTGCCGGAGTTCAACGCCGGGGCGATGGAGAACGCGGGCTGCGTGACCTTCCGCGAGGACTACGTCTTCCGCAGCAAGGTCACCGACGCCCGTTACGAGCGTCGGGCCGAGACGATCCTGCACGAGATGGCACACATGTGGTTCGGCGATCTGGTGACCATGCGCTGGTGGGATGACCTGTGGCTCAACGAGTCGTTCGCGACCTATGCCTCAGTGCTGTGCCAGGTCTCGGCGACCCAATGGCGCCACGCCTGGACGACGTTCGCCAACGCCGAGAAGACCTGGGCGTACCGCCAGGACCAGCTGCCCTCGACGCATCCGATCGCCACCGACGCGCCCGACGTGCAGACAGCAGAGGTCAACTTCGACGGCATCACCTACGCCAAGGGCGCCAGCGTGCTCAAGCAGCTCGGTGCCTACGTCGGCGTCGAGTCCTTCCTCGCCGGCTTGCGCGACTACTTCGCCCAATACGCGTTCGAGAACACCTCGCTGGCGGACCTGCTGGCCGCACTGGAGAAAGCGTCCGGACGCGACCTGGGCAAGTGGTCCAAGCTCTGGCTGGAGACGACCGGGATGAATACCCTGCGGCCGGAGTTCAGCCTCGACGCCGAGGGTCGCTACGCCAGCTTCGACATCGTCCAATCCGCTCCGGACGAGGTCGCGACCACCAATACGCTGCGCCCGCACCGGCTCGCCGTCGGCCTGTATGACGAGGTCGACGGTCAGTTGGTGCGCACCGAGCGCATCGAGCTTGACATCGCCGACGAGCGCACGAGCGTTCCCGAGCTGATCGGGCACTCCCGGCCGGCGTTGCTGCTGCTCAACGACGACGACCTGACGTACTGCAAGCTGCGCCTGGACGAGCACAGCCTGCAGACATTGCGGACCGGGGGAATCGCGAAGCTGGCCGAATCACTGCCCCGCGTGCTCGCGTGGTCGGCCGCGTGGGACATGACGCGTGACGGCGAGCTCGCCACCCGTGACTACCTCGCGCTGGTCCTCGCCGGCGCCGAGCAGGAGACCGATATCGGTGTCATGCAGTCGCTTATCCGGCAAGCACTGCGCGCACTCGAGATCTATGCGGACCCGGCCTGGGCACCACAGGGTTACGCGGCGCTGGCGGAGACGTCGATGAACGCTCTGCAGGCGGCCGCGGCCGGCTCGGATCACCAGCTTGCCTGGGCCCACGCGCTGCTGGGCGCGGCGCGCAGCGACGAGCACATCGACTTCCTTCGCGGCCTGCTCGACGGCTCCGGCGAGGTCCACGGTCTGGCTATGGACGACGACATGCGCTGGGCCACCCTGCAGACCCTGGCCGCACACGGGGCGGTCGGTGCCGAGCAGATCGACGCTGAACTCGAGCGCGACCCGTCGGCCGCCGGTCAGCGGCACGCGACCACCGCCCGTGCACTGGCCCCGAACGCCGAGGCCAAGGAGCAGGCGTGGCGTCGTGCGGTCGACGACGAGGAGCTCCCGAACGCGATGCAGGAGGCCGTCATCGCCGGCTTCTCCTATCCGACTCAGGGTGATCTTGTGAAGCCATACGTGCAGCGGTACTTCGCCGAGGCAGCGGCTGTGTGGGAGCGGCGGACCAGCGAACTCGCCCAGAACGTGATCGTCGGCCTGTTCCCGACCTGGACGTCGACGATCTCGCAGGAGACGGTCGACGCGGCGGACGAATTTCTGGCCGGCGAGGACGTGCCCGCTGCGCTTCGTCGTCTGGTGGGCGAAGGCAGGGCGGACGTGGTGCGCGCGATCCAGGCACGCCGAACCGACGCGGCCCGCTGAAACTAACGCGTAACCTACACCGTGGCGGGGTCGTTGAGCATGAGAGAAACACACCATCGATCCCAGGAGTGCGCGATGCCGGACGGCAAGCATGAGCCCGTGAAATCGCCCGGGCTCGGCGCGTTGGTCCGGCGTCACCCCGCGTTGGTGCATCGGGCGTCCGCGTCGGCCATCGGTGGCGGGTTGGTGCTTTTCGTGATCGCCAGCGTGGTTAACGCAGGCGCCGCGCCCGCTCGGCACGCCGCGGTGGCCACGGCGTCGCCGGTCCCGGCGACGACTCCCGTTCCGTGGTTCGCCGACCTGCAGGCGGCGCCGCTACCGTCAGCAATCCCGGCGCACGCCGCCGCCCCGGCCGCTCCGGCTCCCACC
>JALYIS010000245.1 GCA_030775705.1 Actinomycetota bacterium | reverse complement strand
GCATCTGCACCGCGCAGAGCGTGTTCGCTGGCAAGGCGACCGGCATCGAGCGTGACGGTCGGGGTCAGCTCGACTGCCCTGGTCGCGGCCCAGAAGCCCTCCCACGCTGCCTCTGCTTGAGCGAGGTCGGCGTCCCGGAGCCGCCGGCAACGCGACGCCGCTGCCAGGGCGGCGCGTACCTCGGGATAGGCAAGCCTGCTGGACAGCGCGGCGTCACACCCGTCCCAAAGCGCGGCCGCGAGGTCGCTCCCGTCCTCTTCGACGATGAGCTTGACGAAGGCGCTGCTATCGAAATAGACGAGGGCCACGTGTCAGCGGCGCTGTTCAGTGACGAGGTCTGCGACTGGACCGCTCGCCGTGACCCGCCCTGCAGATCGCGCCGCAGGGCGATCCGGAGATCCGGGTTTGGCTAGTACGCCATCGCGGGTCAGCCGCTCGAGCAGCGGCGCGGTGCCGACCGGGAGCAGGCGTACGACCGGAATACCCCGATCAGTGACGACAACCTCCTCGCCCCTGCGCACGCGCTCAATCCAGCTCGACAAGTCGGCACGCAACGCACTGACTGCGACATCCACGCCCGTAGTGTACAAGATGCAAGGGCCAATTTGTACATCTCAGCCGACGGCCGCGCGCAGCTCGCACACCGCTGCTTCCAGCCGATCAACGGCGTCGGCGATCTCAGCGCCATGCCCGCTGGCCAGGCCGGTCCGGATCAAGCTTCGTGCCAGCACCGTCGGCCTGATACCGAGGACAAGCGCCTTCGCCTCGAGCGCCGCCACCTCGGCGGGATCGAGTCGGACCGAGAAGACGATCGATGAGCCCGTCTTGCGCCGCAGGCTCCGAGGCGCCAAACGGACGGCTTCGTCCTCCGCCCGCATTCGTTCCAGGTCTCGATAGACCTGCGCGATTCGGGCTTCCCTGGTATCGGTCACCGGGTTGAAGCTAGGGCCGAGGTACGACACGTTGCGCGGCGGTGGTGGGGGTAGTGCGTCCGAGAGTGTCCTACGGTTGTCAGACAATCGTCATACAACCGTAGGACATTCTGGAGAGTGGTACCTAGCCCCGGATGTTCCTCCCGTTTCCGGATGTGTTCATGGGTGAGTGGGGAGTGCAAGCCCGACCAGGGTCCCAAACGCGATCGTGACGAGCATCGCCAACGGCAACCTGCGGTGGTATCCGCCCGCAGCGGTCGCTAGCGTCGTCGTTATGGCAGCCGTCAATCAGCCCGCGCGGATCCTCATCGTCGGCGGGGGATACGTGGGCATGTACACGGCGCTCGGCCTGCAGAAGAAGCTGTCTCGGGGCATGGCCGAGATCACGGTCGTCGAGCCGCAGTCCAACATGACCTACCAGCCCTTCCTGCCCGAGGCGGCGGCGGGCAGCGTCGAGCCCCGGCACGTCGTCGTTCCGCTGCGGAAGGTGCTGCGCAAATGCACGGTGATCACCGGGGCGGTCAGCGCGATCGCCCACGCCCGCAGGACGGCCACCGTCCAGCCCATCGAAGGCGACCCCTTCGAGCTGGAGTACGACCTGCTCGTCGTCTGCCCCGGCTCGGTGTCGCGGCTGCTCCCCATCCCCGGCCTCGCCGAGTGCGGCATCGGCTTCAAGACGATCGGTGAAGCGATCTTCCTGCGCAATCACGTCCTCTCGCGCCTGGACCTCGCCGCGTCGATCACCGACACTCGCCGACGGCAGGCCGCGCTCACCTTCGTCTTCGTCGGTGGTGGCTATGCCGGGGTCGAGGCGATGGCCGAACTTGAGGACATGGCCCGCTACGCGACCCGCTACATCGACAACATCAAGCCTGCGGACATGCGCTGGGTGCTGATCGAGGCAGCGAGCCGGATCATGCCCGAGGTGTCGGTCCGGCTGTCCTCCTACACGGTCGACCGTCTGATCGAGCGCAACATCGATGTGCGGCTGAGTACCCGTCTCGAATCGGCGGTCGGCGGCCACATAAAACTGTCTGACGGTGAGGAGTTCGACGCAGAGACGCTGGTCTGGACCGCCGGTGTGAAGGCCAACCCGATCCTCGCACGAACCGACCTGCCTCTCGATGATGCCGGCCGACTCGCGTGCGCCGCGAACCTCACCGTCAAGGGGGTCACTGGAGTGTTCGCCGCCGGTGACTGCGCAGCCGTCCCGGATCTCAGCAAGTCCGACCCGAATGCGCTGTGCGGACCGAGTGCGCAGCACGCGGTCAGGCAGTCCAAGACGCTCGCCGCCAACATCAACTCGACCGTTCGCGGCGGTTCACTACGCGACTATCGCCACGCCTACGCGGGGTCGGTGGCCTCGCTCGGTCTGTATCGCGGTGTCGCCGAGATCTACGGCATCAAACTTCGCGGCTTCCCTGCCTGGTTCATGCACCGCACCTATCACGTCTCGCGGATGCCAACCTTCAACCGGAAGGTCCGTGTGGTCGCGGACTGGACCGCGGCGCTGTTCTTCCGCCGGGAGGTCGTGTCCCTCGGTCAACTGCAGCAGCCACACGACGAGTTCGAGCAGGCGGCCGGCCTGCGCACGCTGCCCGACATCAACTGAGCCCGCCGGCACCTGGCGCCGAACCGAATGCTCTGCGGGGCAGAATGGGTGCACGCCCCCGTAGCCCAATCGGCAGAGGCAGACCCCTTAAAAGGGTCCGAGTGTCGGTTCGAGTCCGACCGGGGGTACAGCCCATCGGGCGGTTCGACGGAATCGGGGCAGACGTAGGGTGGCTGCGTGATAGACACGCCGGCGGCCAAGAGGCACGACCATGGCGTCGCCGTGAACGCCGACTCACGTTACCTCGCCACGGCCCTCGCCTTGATTCTCGGATTCATGGCCGTCGAGGTGACCGTTGCCGTCGTGGCCCACTCGCTGGCGCTGCTCTCCGACGCCGGACACATGCTCACCGACGCGGGTGCGATCGCGGCATCGCTGTGGGCCATCCGGCTCGCGGCGCGCCCGGCCCGCGGGGCCTGGACGTTTGGCTGGAAGCGGGCCGAGATCCTGTCGGCGGCGGGCAACGGGATCACGCTGCTGGTCGTGAGTGCGCTGGTGAGCGTCGAGTCGGTACCGCGGCTCGTCCACGCCCATTCGGTCGCGGGCGGCCCCGTGCTCGTGACTGCGCTAGTGGGCGTGGCGGTGAACGTGGCGGCCGCCTGGACCCTGGCGAAGGCCAACCGATCCAGCCTGAATGTCGAGGGGTCGTTCCAGCACATCCTGACCGACGCCTACGGCTTCGTGGCCACCGTGGTGGCAGGCATCGTCATCCTCACCACGGGCTTCGTCCGGGCGGACGCGATCGCGTCGTTGATCGTGGTCGCCCTGATGCTGCGGGCGGCTTGGGGACTGCTGCGCGAGTCCGGGCGGATCCTGCTCGAGGCGGCGCCAGCCGGCATGAACCTCGCCGACCTGCGCGCGCATCTGATGCTGGTCGACCACGTGGTCGACGTCCATGACCTGCATGTCTGGACGATCACCTCGAATCTCCCGACACTGTCCGCACACGTCGTCGTGGAGGACGGATGCTTTCGGGACGGCCATGTGCCGCTGTTGCTTGACGAACTGCAGAGCCGGCTGGCTGGTCGCTTCGACGTCGGGCATTCGACGTTCCAGTTCGAAGAGGCAGTTCATGCCGATCACGAGAGCCGGCATCACTGCGACTGATCCGCGCCCGCCGCAGTCCCGGTGCCCCCGGCTCCTGCAGGACGGTCAGCGACACCACGACGCCCAGCAGGACCAAGCCGACCGAGATCCAGAAGCCCAGGTGATAGCCACCGGTCAACGCCGCGTCGCGAGAGCGCCCGGTCGCGAGCAGGTGATTGGTCCGGGCGGCGGTGACGGTTGCCAGCAGGGCCAGACCGAGCGCGCCGCCCACCTGGCCCGTCGTGTTGATGACTCCGGAGGCCAGTCCGGCATCCTGCGGCGTGGCGCCGGACATGGCCAGGCCCATCAGCGGCGGGAAGCACGTGCCGGCGCCCAGCCCGATGATGGCCAGGGCCGGGAACAGGTGCAGCCAGTACCCGCCGTGGGCCGGCATGATTGCCAGTACACCCAGCGCGAACGCGATCATCGCCATGCCCGCGGCGGTCAGTGCGCGCGCTCCGAACCGGTCGATCAACCGCTCGGAGTAGCGCACCGAGATCGCGCCCATCAGCACCGAAACCGGCAGGAACGCGACCCCGATCTCCAGCGGTCCGTAGTGCAGGACCTTCTGGACATACAGCGCGCCCAGGAAGAAGGTGCCGAACATCCCGGCCGCGCCGAGGATCTGGATGAGGTTCGCGCCGC
This sequence comes from Actinomycetota bacterium, assembly GCA_030775705.1. Taxonomy (GTDB): domain Bacteria; phylum Actinomycetota; class Actinomycetes; order Mycobacteriales; family Jatrophihabitantaceae; genus JALYIS01. The sequence goes on along the minus strand of JALYIS010000245.1, from coordinate 3,036 downwards.
AGACGTTGCGTGAGCGGAACAGCCGCAGCGGCAAAAGTGGCTTGGCCGCGGTGGCCTCCCGGGCAACGAACGCGACCAGCAAGACCCCGCTGGCCGCGGCGAACGCGAGCGTGCGGCCCGAACCCCAGCCCTCATCCGCGGCCGGCTTGACGATGGTGAACACGGCGAGCATCAAGGCCGCGGTGACCAGAATTGCGCCGCCGACGTCCACGCCCGAGGTGAATCCCGTCCCGCGATCATCGACGACGTAGCGTCGCGCGAGCAGGGCGGTCGCTATGCCAATGGGCACGTTGATGAAGAAGATCCAGTGCCAGTTGATCGACTGGGTCAACGCGCCACCAGCGAGTAGTCCGACGGCGCCGCCCGCAGAGGCGACGAACGCGAACACCCCGATCGCCTTGGCCTGCTCGCGCGGTTCGGGAAACATCGTGACGATCACGCCAAGGATGACCGACGAGGTCAAGGCCCCCCCGGCACCCTGCACGAACCGCGCCACGACCAGGGTCATCTCGTTCTGAGCGAGGCCGCAGGCCATGGACGCCACGGAGAAGGCGCCCAGGCCGATCAGGAAGACGCGCCGCCGTCCCGCGAGGTCGCCCAGGCGGCCGGCGAGCAGCAGCAGACCGCCGAAGGGGATCAGGTACGCGTTCACGACCCAGGCCAGGCTCGCTGCGGAGAAGTGCAGGTCGGTCTGGATGTAGGGGAGCGCGACGTTCACGACCGTGACGTCGAGGACGATCATCAACATGCCCGTGCACAACACATAGAGCGCGATCCACCGCGAGCGGTCGGTGTCGGTCATGCGGAACCCGCCTTGCCGTCCAGATAGCGGCCCAGCGCGTTCATCAATTCGTTGGTGCCGTGCTCGCGCTGGGCGTTGGTGTCCAGGCCGTCGAGGAAGGCGCCCTGCTCGGTGAGGATGAACTCCGTGCCGTCGTCGCTCTTGATGAATTCCAGGGTGGCGACCGAAACCGATATTCGGCGTCCGTCCATCGTCATCTCATACGAGTAGACGATGCGCTCGTTGTCCACGATGTCCTGGTAGACGGCGTCATAGGTGAACGTCGGGCCGCCGCCCGGGGCATTGCCGCGCAGCGACTCACGGCCGCCGATGCGGAAGTCGATCTGGTGAGCTGCGGCCGTTTCGATGTCCGGATCGCCGAACCAGCGGACCTTCTCGCTCGCATCGGCGAAGGCCGCGAACACGCGGGCTGGCGACGCGGTGTAGCGACGCTCGATCACGAAGGTGTCGTGTGCGACGGTGCGAGTCATGACTTCGGTCCTTTCTTCGGAACTGCGTCTTGAGGGGTTTGCGGGATCTCGTCCGGCAGGCTCGCGAGGTAGGTGTCCAAGCGGTCAAGTCGCCGCTGCCACATGGTGCGGCGTGCGTGCATCCAGGTGTCTGCGGTGTCGAGCATCTTGAGCTCGAGGTGGCAGGTTCTGACCCGTCCGACCTTCTCCGAACGGACGAGCCCACTGGCCTCCAAGACCTGGAGATGCTGATAGACCGCGGGCAACGACATCGGCAACGGTTTCGCCAATTCGCTCACCGAGGCCGATCCACGGCTCAGTCGCTCGACGATTCCCCGTCGCGTGGGGTCACCGAGTGCCTGGAACACCAGATCCAGGTCATCACCATGCTTAAGCATGTGCTTAAGTATTGTGATCCAGCGGAGAAAGTCAAGTGCTGCCAGCTACTTCGGCTCAGCCACCACTCTTGCGGCGGAAGGTGCGCTTACCGCCGGCGACCCCGTGCTCGCCGTGGATCTTGGAGTCGCCGTGCGCTTCGGCCGCCGCGGCTCGTTCAGCCTGACCGCCGCGCTTACGCTCGAGCGCCGCACGGAACTTTGCCTTGGGATCTGGGTCGTTGTGGTTCGACGCAGGTGTGTCCGGGGTGCTCATCTGCCCAGCCTAACCCGGCCGAATCCCGTCGCCCCGTTCGCTCACGGCGGACCGGCAAGCCAGTGGGCCGGGAACATCTGCCGCCTGCCCGGACTTGAGCCGATATCGCTCAACCATAGAGGAGTCGCGCCATGTCCGATCGCATCAATCTGCCCGTTCTCGCTCTGCCCGAGCCGGTCGTGCTGCCCGGCATGGTTGTCCCCATCGAGCTCGACGAGACTGCCCTGGCCGCCGTCGACGCTGCCCGGGCGGCCTCGGACGGCCGGCTGCTGCTCGCGCCGCGCCTGCCCGACCGCTACCCGGTCTACGGCGTCATCGCGACCATCGAGCAGATCGGTCGCCTGCCGGGCGGTGCCCCCGCGGCCGTACTGCGCGCCGGCGCCCGGGCCCGGATCGGTTCGGGCGTCACCGGCCCCGGTGCGGCGCTGTGGGTCGAGGCCGAGCAGGTCGACGAGCCGGTTCCGGCCGAGCACGTCAGCGAACTCAGCAACGAGTACAAGCGCCTCGTGGTCGCCATCCTGCAGCGCCGCAACGCCTGGCAGGTCGTCGACTCCGTCCAGCGACTCACCGACCCCTCCGACCTCGCCGACACCGCCGGCTATGCGCCCTACCTATCCGACGAGCAGAAGCGACAGCTGCTCGAGACGCCGGACGTCGAGGCTCGCCTGCACTCGGTCATCGACTGGGCGCGCGAGCACCTGGCGGAGCTGGAGGTTAGCGAGAAGATCCGCGACGACGTGCGCGACGGCATGGAGAAGAGCCAGCGCGACTTCCTGCTGCGCCAGCAACTGGCCGCCATCCGCAAGGAGCTCGGCGAGGACGAGCCCGATGGCGCGGAGGACTACCGCGCCCGCGTGAGCGCCGCGCAGCTGCCGGAGAAGGTCCGTGACGCCGCCCTGCGAGAGGTCGGCAAACTCGAACGCGCGAGCGACCAGAGCCCGGAATCAGGATGGATCAGGACCTGGCTCGACACCGTGCTCGACCTGCCCTGGGGCGAGCGGACCGTCGACAACACCGACATCGGCGCCGCTCGTGAGGTGCTCGACGCCGACCACCACGGTCTCCAGGATGTGAAGGACCGCATCGTCGAGTCCCTGGCCGTCCGCTCGCGGCGGGCCGAGCGGGGCCTGGAGG
>JALYIS010000244.1 GCA_030775705.1 Actinomycetota bacterium | reverse complement strand
GCTCAGGCACGGGCACACCTTTTCGGTCGGATTCGAATCGAGTGGTACGCGACATGAAACCATTCGGGCGCAACACGACGCCGGTTCCACTTTCGCTGAGGGTAGTTCTACCTGACCGCAACGGACGAAAGCCAGCTAGTGGGAGAAGATGGCCAAATTGGTGATTGCGCAGTATAGAGTTCTCTTGCACATCACTAGCAATTGATTGGCAATCGATTGATTCATTAAGGTCATTGTCGCAGTGCATGCAAAAGTGCTTGAGAAGCGAGGCGGATGTCAGTCGCCCTGCCCGTGCGCAGGCGGCCGCACCGACCTGGCGGTCGGCATTCGATACCCGCGCGCGATGTATGCCGCCCAGAGAATCAGCGGAAGCTGAAGCGGTAGGCGCGCCCACGCGATGAGCACACTGCCGTCTCCGTGCAGCGAGTCGAGTGCCATCTTGATGTTCGCGGGGAACACCAGGATGAAGAGCGCGACGCACGCCCAGCCCGCTATGGCACGGGTCGTGCGCGCCGCCAGCATTGCCGCACAGATCAGTTCGGCCGCTCCGCTGAGATAGACCCAGAATGCGGGGGAACCCAGCCAGCCTGGCACGAGTGACTCGAAGCCGTGCAGTGCCGCGAAATGCCAACTGCCGGAGATGACCAGCAGCAACGACAACCCCCAGGCGGCAGCGGCGCGCTTCGTTTACTCGACCGTTCGGGCAAGGATGCCCAGGCTGGCGCGCAGGGCGGCCTCCGGGATCACGGGAAAGATACCTTTGTCGCGGTAGGCCTCGTCGATCTGGCTCCAGTCGTAGTACGACGTGACCAGCGTGCCCTCTGCCGCAGCGTCAAGACGGTAGCCGTAGAGATGCTTGATCGGCGGCTGGATCCGGCCTGAGATCGTCCACTCGATGGTGACGTCCGGCTGGTAGCCGGTGATGATCACCGTGACGTCGTACTTGCCCATCGGATAGTCGTTGAGCGCCTCACGGTCCATGTGCACGACGAACTCGTCACCGATGCCGCTCACCGGTTCGCCGTCGGCAGATTGCAACATCCCGGAGCTGTCTATCGCCACGTGACCGCGGGGGTCGCGCAGGACGGCAAACACCGCATGCGGCGCGGCCAAAATCAGGCGTGACACCTCGAAGCGTTCAGCGGTCACTAGGGCACCATGCCACACTCGCTTGGTGGCCAAGCGGCAGGTGTTTCTGGAGATCAGTATGCGTACCTGGGGCGAGCGCCTGTGGCCGGCACATCAGATCACCGAAGCGCCACACCCCACCGTTGATCCAGTCGCCAGCGTCGGTTCGTATGCGGAGGCGCGCGAACGCGCCAGCAGCCGTCAGTACCTGCTGCGCGTGCACGCTGATGCTTGGGCTGAGATGGTCGAGGCCGGTGTCGCCCCCGTTGAGGTCCCGGCGGGCGTCATCCTGGTCTGACGGGCCGACCCCTTCACTCACGCACCCGCGGCCCCGCAGACGACCATCGGCCCCCCAGCGGCGCACTTTGCTGGCGCACATGTAGGAGCCGTTAGGTTGACCGCATGACTGAACCGACAGTTGCCATGGGCGCCCTCCGATGATTGAGGCGCGCGGTCTCACCAAGAAGTACGGTGACAAGACCGCGGTCGACGATCTGACGTTCACCGTCCGCCCGGGAGTGGTCACCGGGTTCCTGGGACCCAATGGTGCCGGCAAGTCCACCACCATGCGCCTGCTGCTCGGTCTGGACAGCCCGACGAGGGGTAGCTCCCTCGTCAACGGCAAGCCTTACGCCGAACACCGCGCACCGTTGCGCGAGGTGGGCGCCCTCCTGGAGGCCAAGGCGGTGCACACCGGGCGCTCGGCGCGCAGCCACCTGCTCGCCATGGCTGCTACCAACGGGATACCGAAGACACGGGTGGACGAGATGTTGGGGCTGGTCGGTCTCGACGAGGTCGCCGGCAAGCGCGCCGGTGGGTTCTCCCTGGGGATGGGTCAGCGACTTGGTCTCGCGTCGGCGTTGCTGGGCGATCCGTCGACACTGCTCCTCGACGAACCGGTCAACGGTCTCGACCCCGAGGGCATCCTCTGGATTCGCAACCTGCTCAAGGCGCTGGCCGCCGAAGGGCGGACCGTCTTCGTCTCCTCGCACCTGATGAACGAGATGGCGGTGACCGCGACCGACCTGATCGTCGTGGGCCGCGGCAAACTCATCGCCTCGGGCAGCGTCGAATCCCTCATTCATCAGGCCTCCAGCGGCGCGGTCGTCGTCCGGACTCGCGAGGCGGCACGTCTTGCCTCGCTGCTTGCCCAGGACGGGCGCACCGTCAGCCACCCGCAACCGGACACCCTGCACGTCAGCGGCATCGACAGCGAAGAAATCGGTGTGATCGCGGCTCGGGAGGCGATCGCGCTGATCGAGCTCACTCCGCAGCAGGCGACCCTCGAAGAGGCGTTCATGGAGATTACCAGGGACTCCGTCGAGTTCCACGGCGGCAGCACTACCGGTTCCGTGCAGGCTGCCGTGGGCAGCGTCCGATGACCACGACAAGCGCTCCGCGGCGCACCGATCTGGGTTCGGGCGGAGTCACCCAGGCACGGGTGATCCGGTCGGAATGGATCAAGCTGCGCTCATTGCGCTCAACCTGGTTCAGCCTGCTCGCGGGCGTCGTCATCATCGTCGGCCTGGGAACCCTCTTCAGCTCGTTGCGGGCGCACCGCTTCGGCGAGCAGGACCGGTTCGGCCCTGGCTTCGACCCGACACTGATCAGCCTGCGTGGGGTGTTCCTCGCCCAACTCGCCATCGGCGTGCTCGGCGTCCTGGTGATCACTGGCGAATACAGCACGGGCATGATCCGATCGTCGATGGCCGCCGTACCGCATCGGCAACCCGTGCTGGCCGCGAAGGCGCTGGTCTTTGCCACCACCGTCTTCGTGGTGACCGAGGTGGCCGCCTTTGCCGCATTCCTGGCTGGACAGCAGTCCCTCAAGAGCACGCATCTGCAAGCCACTCTGAGCACACCCCATGCCGAGCGCGCAATTCTCGGGGCCGGGCTGTATCTCACACTTGTCGGGCTGCTGGCCGTCGGCCTGGGGTTCGTCGTTCGTAACACCGCCGGCGCCATTGCGAGCTTGTTCGGCGTGCTGTTGGTGCTGCCGATCCTCGCCAACGCGCTGCCGAGCCCCTACTCGACCGACGTCGCTAAGTACCTCCCGCTCAACGCGGGCACCCAGATCATGTCGACCACGCATCCCGACCCGGGCATGCTCGGCCCATGGACGGGTTTGGGGATGGTCGCGATTTACACCGCGGTGGCCCTCATCGCCGGTGCCGTCGTCCTGCGCCGCCGCGATGCCTGAAGCTGAGCCGCCGACGCAGGCCTGAACAGTCCACGATCGGCTTCGCGCGGGCCCGCACACCGGGCAGACTGACCCCATGCAGCCTGGCTGGTATCCCGACCCGTTCACGGACGCGACGCTGCGCTGGTGGGACGGCAACGGCTGGACCGCGTCCACCCATGTACCCGGCGCCCAGTGGGTTCCCCCGGCGCCGGACCCGAGCGCGGATCTGCGTGCCGAGGAGGATGCCGCTGCGTGGGCCACACGAGCGGTGCTGGTCAGTGCCGCAGTCACCGTGCTCGGCTACCTCGTCGCGGCGTGGTTCGGCCACGCTCTGCACCAGTGGTTCGATGAATTCCGCCAGTACGTCGACGCAGTCAACCAGGATCCGGCTTCGAACCCGCCGCCGCCGAACTTCTTCCTCAGCTCCGGCGCGATCATCGGCTTCGAACTGATCCGCGGGGCCGGTCTGGCAGCTGAACTTGTGTTCATGGTGTGGCTGCGGCGCGCGGCCACGCTTGCCCGGCGCGCGGGGCTGCCGGCGCGCCGCGAGCCGTATTGGGCAATTCTGGGGTTTTTCATTCCGATCGTGGCCTTGTGGTTCCCGTACCAGGTCGCCGCCGACCTGTTCGCGTCCGGTGATCCACGCCGTCGGCTGGCCGCGCGATGGTGGGGCTGGTACCTCACTCAGGTCTTCGCCGGCTTCGCCGTGGTCGCGATCGGGTGGTTCTCGGTGCCGATCGCCCTCATCGCGGCCGTGGCGCTGGCCGTCGCGCCAGTCCGGACAGCTCTCAACGCCCGCGCCGTGATCGCCGCTTCTGCGGCGGCCCATCGAATCGTGGCCCTGGCGCCGGTCGTGGGCGGCAACGGGCCTGCCGTCTGATGAGCTTCCAGATCCTGGCCCTGATCTCGCTTCTCGCGCTGGTCGGACCGTTGCTCGCACTGCCCAGACGCCTGCGCGCGCCGGTCGTGCTAGGCGAGCTCGCCGTCGGCGTCGCGTTCGGCGCGACCGGGACACAGACCCTGCACACTCAAGACAGGACCTTCGCCTTCCTGGCGAATCTTGGTTTCGCGCTGGTCATGTTCGTCGCGGGATCACGGGTGCCCGTTCGCGATCCGCGCCTGCAGTCCGCACTCGGACCGGGCCTGCTGCGCGCTGTGGCTGTCGCAGCCTTGGCCCTGGTCGCCGCCGCCGTGCTCGCGCACCTGTTCCAGACCGGGCACACTGCGCTCTACACAGTGCTGATGGCGTCCTCCTCGGCGGCGCTGGTACTGCCGATCGTGGACTCGCTCAAGCTGAGCGGCATGCCGACGCTGGAGCTGCTGCCACAGGTCGCGCTCGCCGACACGCTGTGCATCGTTGCCCTTCCGTTGGCCATCGACCCCACGCACGCCGGCCGGGCCGCACTCGGCTCGGCCGCGGTACTGGCCACTGCCGGCGTGGCGTTCCTGATGCTGAGGTACATGGAGGTCACGGGCATCCGTGGTCGCGTGCACCGTGTGTCGGAGGACCACAAGTTCGCCTTGGAGCTGCGCATCAGCTTGATGATCTTGTGTGGACTCGCTGCCCTCGCCACCAAGACCCACGTTTCGATCATGTTGGCCGGCTTCTCACTAGGACTCGCGTTTGCAGCAATCGGCGAACCCCGACGGCTGGCCAGGCAGCTGTTTGCCCTGACCGAGGGATTCCTCGGCCCGCTGTTCTTCGTCTGGGTCGGCGCATCGCTCGACCTGCGTGCGCTGGGCCATCATCGCTCCTACGTACTGCTGGGCGTCGCGCTCGGCGCCGGGGCCCTCATCTGTCACTGCGCGATGAAGGTCAGCGGCCAGCCGCTCGCGCTCGGCGCCCTGGCCAGCGCCCAGCTCGGCGTGCCCGTCGCCGCCGTCACCATCGGGTCCGAGTTGCATGTCCTCAAACCTGGCGAGGCCGCCGGCCTGATCCTCGGTGCGCTGGTCACCATCTCGGTTGCCTCGGTTGCTGCTGGTCGGGCAGCCGGCGCAGCCCCCGCCGCGACAACGGGCAAGGGCGCGAGCGCCACCGCTGCTGATCCGCCGGGGAATACCTGAGTAGCGCAGGCGATCTACTCCAGAGCACGATCACCTCACCCGCGAGAGGACCATCCGATGACCACCGCAACAGCGTCCGGCACCTTCGAACTCGGCGGCACCACGACCGTGGTTCGACTCGGCTTCGGCACTATGCAGCTGACCGGGCCAGGCGTCTGGGGGGACCCGTCCGATCCCGGTGCGGCCATCGGCGTACTGCGGCGAGCCGTCGAACTGGGAGTCAATTTTCTGGACACCGCCGACTCCTACGGGCCGGTCGTCGCCGAAGCCCTGATCAAGGCGGCGCTGCACCCATACGCCGACGGCCTGGTCATCGCGACCAAGGCGGGGCTCACCCGCTCCGGACCGGGCCAATGGCGCCCGGTCGGACGCCCGGAGTACCTGCGCCAGCAATGCATGATGAGCCTTCGCCATCTCGGTCTGGCAGAGATCCCGCTCTTTCAGCTGCACCGCATCGACGCCCAGGTGCCGCTGGCTGACCAGGTCGGCGAGCTGAAGTTGCTGCAAGACGAGGGCAAGATCGTGCACATCGGCTTGTCGGAGGTCAGCGTCGACGAACTGCGCGCCGCGCAACAGTTCGCGACGATCGCCTCAGTACAGAACCTGTTCAACCTCACGGACCGCAGTGCACACGCCCTGCTCGATCACTGCACTGAGGTCGGCATCGCCTTCATCCCCTGGTTCCCGCTGGCCACCGGCGCCCTCGCTGCCAGCGGCGGTCCGTTGGACCAGATTGCCTCGGAGTTGGGTGCGACCCCGTCCCAGGTCGCGCTGGCCTGGCTGCTGCAGCGCTCGCCGGTGGTCTTACCGATCCCGGGCACGTCGAGCGTCGCGCACGTCGAGGAGAACATCGCCGCCGCCCAATTGCGGTTGTCGGCAGCACAGGTACAAGTCCTCGACGATCTGAACACCTAGGCCTGGCTAGCTACTCGGAGCGTCGCCCTTCTCGCTCGAGACAGCGTAGTTGTCGTGTCTTACGGTCCGTCGTAGCATTGTCGTATGACTGTAGTGAACTTCAGAACCGACGGACCGGCCGAGCGCGCTCTCGCGGAACTCACTGCCGACGGCTCCAGCGTCTCCGATGCAATACGCAGGGCGCTCGTCGATGCCGTCCGGTTGCGACGACGAGAACAAATGCGCCGGGAGTCGCTCGAGGCCGCGAACGATCCGGCAGACCTCGCGGAGAGCCGGCAGATCCTCGAGGAGATGGACGAACTCCGTGCGTGGTGATATCCACCATCTGCGCGCCCCTCGCGGGGCGCGAGGCAGCGAACAGCGAGGGGCGCGTTACGCAGTCATCGTTCAATCAGATGATCTTCTCCTCTCGACAGTCCTCGTGGTGCCCACGTCGCGATCGGCGCGCTCGCGCATCTTTCGGCCCACGATCACCGTCGGTGGCGACCCGACCCAAGTGCTCACCGAACAGGCCGCCGCCGTCGCTCCCGAGCGTCTCGGGAAGCTTGTGGGTCACGTAAGTCTCGACGAACTACAGCAAATCGACGCCGCGCTACGCCTTGCTTTGGGGCTCGACTAGGCGCACGCACTCACCGTAAGACGTTCTCAGCAGGCGTCGGTTTGGAACCAGACCATCCGATCATCAGCGTAAGTCGTTTTGTGTCAGGGTTTGGTCGGTGCCGGCGGGTCGGTCGCTGGCCCGGCCCTCTGCCCGAGCCGCCATCAGCGGTATTCAGGATTCGGGAAGTCGGACCGGCAACCGGCGTCCCAGGCCGAGCGCTGATTGCCGTGTGCCGGGATGCCGCCCGCGTCGGCCAGCATGCGCGCCAAATGCAGCAGATTCCAGGTCATGAAGGTGGTGTTGCGGTTGGTGAAGTCGTTGAGCTGCCCCCCGCTGCCCTCGTCCAGGTACGAGGGGCCAGGGCCGGCCTCGCCGACCCACCCGGCATCGGCCTGCGGAGGTATGACATAGCCCAGATGCTGCAGGGAATACAGGATGTTCATCGCACAGTGCTTGATGCCGTCCTCGTTGCCGGTGACCAGGCAGCCGCCGACGCCACCGTAGAACGCGTACTGCCCGCGGGAGTTGAGCATGCTCGAATTGCCGTAGAGACGCTCGACCACCTGCGTACACACCGACGACTTCTCACCGAGCCAGATGGGCGTGCACAGCACCAGGATGTGTGCAGCCCGTACCTTCTCATAGATCGCGGGCCAGCCGTCGCGCCGCCACCCGTGCTCGGTCATGTCCGGCCATACCCCAGTCGCGAGGTCCTCGTCGATGGCGCGGACGCAGTCGACTGTCACGCCCTGGCGTCGCATGATCTCCATCGAGATGTCGGCCAGCCCTTGGGTATGAGACAGCTCGGGTGAGCGTTTGAGCGTGCAGTTGATGAACAGCGCCTTGAGGTCGGAGAAGTCCCACTGGCTCTGGCTGCACAGCTCTTCCTGCTTCGGAATCAGCATCGTCACGGTCGACCTCTCGTCGTTTCCCGAGCCGCGAGGCCGGGCGGATGGGCAATGGCGTTTCGCTTACGCAGAAGGTAGGCGGTGCCGGTGAGTACTGCCGCCATCGCGTAGATCGCCGAACTGGGTATCCCTGTGTGCAGCCATTCGCCGCGGTACAGATACGTGAACGTCGGTGCCACGGCGACGGGCATCCACTCCCACGAACCCGACATCACCACGAGCGCGATCAGCAGCGCCGCGTACCAGCCGTAGTTCGGCGTGGCGATCAGGAAGGCCGTGCCGACCACGACGACGGCAGTGACCTCAGGAACGTCGGGGTCGCTGTGCCGATACGCCCAGTAGGCCACCGCCCCGGCGATCACTACGCCGAGGGCGAGTCCGACCGACGCGGGAAGCGCAGCATCCAGGAGCAGCAGGCGGCTGCCGCTGCTGTAACCCTCCTGATGCAGGTAGCCGGGCAGGAACCCGACCACCTTCGTGCCGACGGCGAACACGTGCGGCACGTAGCTCGCGGCGATCAGTGCGGCCGCGGCTGCCAGCACCACGCCCGGGCGGCGGCGCAGCAGCGAGGGCAGCACGAAGATCGGGTACAACTTGGTGGCGACCGCGGCCCCGAGCAGCAGTCCGGCCAGCCCGGCTCGGCCCCGGGCGCAGGCGGCGAGTGCGAGCACGGTCAGTAGGACGGCGAACCAGTCGATGTGTGCGTTGTTGCCGAACTCGGAGACGGTGACCGGACACCAGGCCCAGAGCGCCACCAGCCAGATCGGGCGGGATCGGAGCACGCAATGGTGGGCCAGCAGCCCCGCGATCGTGAGGGCACCGATCGCGGCCGCGATCTGAAAGGGCAACCGACCGCCGTGCCCGCCGAACGACACGATCCGCACGAGGTCGAACAGCCCCTGGGCGACCGGCGGGTACACGGTGTGGACGGCGGGACGGTTGATCGCCGTACAGCCGGCCGGGATCAGATGCCCGCAGTGGCCGGGGGTCCCGAACAGCAGTCTGTTGTGCAGATAGTCCAGTGCCGGCGACTGTGGGGCGTACCGGTACGGATCGACACCGGCCAGCTGGACCGTGCCGTCCCAGATGTAGCGATAGTCATCATCGGAGGTGAGCGGCTGCTGGGTGAGGGCGACCACTTGGAGGACCGCACCACCGCCCAGCACGAGGGCGACGGCCCGGCGGGCAGGCAGGCGCAACAGAGCGAGCAGCCAGACGGCACTGCAGAACATCGGTGTGGTCAGCGTGGCGAGCAGCAGGCTGTGATGAGTGCTCGAGGTGTTGTGCAGCAGTGTCGCGAAGGCCGCCGTCTCCCCCGCGAGCAGCACGGCGAGGGCGAGCCCGTATGCCCGCGCCCGGGTGCCCGCCGCCGGCGCGGGGACCACATTGACCGCCACTGGATGAGCCTGTCAAACAACGTCGCGGCCGATGCCATTGGGGAGGCGGTCTTCCGCGCCTCGTAAGGGTTTGCGAGCGAGTAGTTGGGACAGACTCCATGCATGCCCCTGCCGCAGATTCCGCCCAGGCTGTGGCCGCGCTTCACCAGCCCGCTGCACTCCCCCGCGGTCGTCGCCCGGGTCGGCCGCGTGCTCGGCGTCTTCTTCGCCATCTGTTTCGTCACCGGGCTACTTAGCCACTACCGATATCACCCTTGGCATTTCCTCCCGATCCCGGCGGCGCCGGTGTGGGGCTACCGGCTGACTCAGGGCCTGCACGTCATCACCGGGATCGCGACGCTGCCACTGCTGTTGATCAAGCTGTGGACGGTCTACCCACGCCTGTTCGAGTGGCCGCCCGCCCGATCGTTGGTCAAGATCTTGGAGCGACTGTCGATCGCTGTTCTCGTGTCGACCGCGTCGGTCGAGATCGTGATCGGGCTGCTCAACATCCTGCAGTGGTATCCGTGGAAGTGGTCCTTCGTGTTCGTCCACTACACCCTCGCCTACGTCTCGATCGGCGCCCTGATCCTGCATATCGCGGTGAAGCTGCCGACCATTCAACAGGGGCTGGCCACCCCATTGGGCCGGGTCCCGAACCCGTCCGATCCCACTGCCTCAGATCCCACTGCCTCTGGTCCCACTGCCTCAGCGCAGGCCGTGCACGGTGGCCTGAGCCGCCGGGGCCTGATCACCGCCGCAGCCGCCGGAGTCACCGTCGTGGCCACGGTCACTGTGGGCCAAGTGATCACCCCACTCGAGTCCGTCGCCCTGCTCGCGCCGCGCCGGCCCAAGGGCGGCCAGCTCGGCGTGCCGATCAACAGGACGGCCGTCGAGGCCGCGACCACCAAGTCCTCGATCGACCCCAGCTGGCGATTGACAGTCATCGGATTGCACCCGTTCGATCTCACCATCGACGACGTCGAGGCATTGGCCCAGCTCGAGCGCACCCTGCCCATCGCCTGTGTCGAGGGCTGGAGCATCGATGCGCACTGGCGTGGGGTGAGTCTTTTGGACCTGGTGCATCGGGTCGGGGGCAACAGCGGCTCGCGGGTGCAGTTCGACTCCCTCGAACGTGAGGGGCCGTTCCGGCAGTCGTCCTTGCAGGGTCCACAGGTGGGTCACGCCCTGCTCGCCACCCACCTCAACGGCGCCCGGCTCACGGTGGACCACGGCTATCCGCTGCGCCTGATCGCCCCCGATCACCCTGGTGTCTTCAACACCAAGTGGCTCGACACGATCACGGTCGTGTGACGCGCACCCGGATCTGGCTCGGCGCCGTTGGTGTTCTAGTGATGGCCTATGGCGCGTGGCGAATCCTGGGTACCGCGAGGCTCACGCAGCCGTCCACACTCGCGATCTGGCTGGTCGGCGCAGTGCTGATCCACGATCTGGTGATCGCACCGCTCACGATGGCCACTGGCTGGTTGATCGGGCGCCTGGTCCCCTCACGCGCGCGCCGCTATCTGGTCGGCGGGCTGGTCGCCGGGGCCTTGGTGACCGCCGTGGCGGTGCCGTTGATCTACCGTCGCGGGACGGTAGTCGCGAGCAAGCAACTGGAGACGCAGAACTACACGTCGAACCTGATGATCATTCTCGGCGCGATCGCCGCGGTGACGACGGTCGCCTACGTGGTCAGGCTCGTCCGCGATCGCACAGCCACCGGTCGCGACGGCCGCCGATCCAGTGCGGCGAACGACCTGCCTCCGGCGGACCAACAGTCGCGCACGCCGTAGCCGGTCTCCGACGCGAGGCGACGCAGCGAATCCAGCCCCACGTGGGCCCAGCCGAATGACGGGCCGGTGGCGCGTCCGTGCTCGCTGAAGCGCACCGAGAGGATCTCATCGGCATTGCGGTCCGGGTGCGTCTCGACGAGCAGTTGCCCCCGCGGAGCAAGCAGCCGGTGTATCCGCCGCAGGAGCCGGTCCGGATCTCCGCCGATGCCGATATTGCCGTCCATCAACAGGACCGTGGGCCAGCGGCCCTCGCCGGGCACCGGAGCGAACACACTGCGCAGCACCGCGGGCAATCCGCGACGGCGAGTGAGCGACACCGCGGTCTCGGCGATATCCAGGCCCATCGATGCGATCCCGCGCTCGGACAACGCGGCCACGAAGCGCCCTGGGCCGCAACCTACGTCTAGGGTCGGACCGGTGCAGCGGTCCAGGACCATCGCATCGATCCCGTCGGCAGGCGCCAGCCAACGCCCGACATCGAGGACCAGCAGCCGCCCGTCGTCGGTACACAGCCCGAGGTCTCCGGTCGTGTGCAGAGCCTGCTCGTACGGGCGCAACGCACCGATCTGCATTAGCGACCGCCCGCCACTTCGAGGCCACGCACGCCGCTGACGACCCCGGCGAAGCGGGAGTGCGGGACCAGCGCGGCCACCTGCAAGGCGTCGTGGAAGGTGTCGACGTCCTGCAGGACCTCGAGCAGCTGCACCCGCAGCCCGGCCGCGTCGAGCCGTTGCAGCTGCTCGGCCCCGGTGGTCTGCACGGACATGGCCACACCGGGAATGACTCGTCGCGCCAGGCCGGGATCGCGGAATCCGATCGCCCAATAGCCGCCGTCGCTCGACAATCCCAGGCACGCGTCGAAGGCGACCGGATCGAACACGGTGAGGTCGGCCGCCCGGATCTGCGGCGTGTCCATCCCCACGAGGATCGCCGGCGCGTGCCCGCAGGCGATTAGGGCCGCGGTCAATCTGGCGTCCAGCTGACCCGAGGACTGCGTCGTGACGTCCCAGTCCACGGGTAGCCACGGTCCCGAAGCGCCCTCCAAGGCGATCACCCGCCGGTGGGCCGGCAGGTCAGTGAGCGCAGTCAGGGTGTCGGCGAGCGAGGCGGCCGCGACCGCCGCGGCCTGTTCGAAGCTCAGCGGAGGCACCAGCCGGGTCTTGACCCGACCCGGCACCGGCTCCTTGGCGATGACGACAATGGTGGCAATCATCGATCAAGTGCCGCACTAGCGTCGCGGACCGCCTGCAGGCTTCCTCGGACCGTGCCGGTGACCTTGGAGGTGCCTGTGCGTGGCCGGTAGTCGACGTCGACCTCGGTGATCCGCCAGCCCGCGTCCGCGGCCCGCACGATCGTCTCGACCGGGTACCCGGCCCGCCGATCGATGAGGCCTAGGGCGTTGAGATCGACGCGCCGCGCCAGCCGCATCGGCCCGACGTCGGTGATGGCCGCGCCGCAGCGCCGTCGCACTCGCCTGGCCAACTCCCTGTTGGCCAGGCGCAGGTGGGCGGGCCACGCCCTCCGGTGAGTCGGTCGGCGCCGGCCGACGATCAACTGTCGGTGACCGCTCGCCCGCGCGAGCAGTAGGAGCACATCCGAGGGATCCAGCGAGGCATCGCAGTCACAGAACGAGACGAAGTCCGCCGTCGACGCGCTCAGGCCGGCGTGACATGCGGCGCCGTAGCCACGTTGGCGGCAGTGCACGACGAGGGCGCCCAGACTCCTGGCCAGGTCGGCCGAGCCGTCCGTGGAGCCGTTGTCCACGACGACGGCACGCGCTCCGGGCGGAATCCGGGCCATGACCCAGGGCAGCGCCTTCGCCTCGTCCAGGCATGGCAACACGATGTCGAGCGAGGCGTCCACATCAGAACGCTATGTGCGCGGCACGTGCAACAACCCTTACAGACCGGGGAAGCCATCGCATTGCGGCGCGACGCGTCGGGATTGCCCTCTACTCTCTCAAGAATGGCGCGGGTGCTCGTTGTCGACGACGACGACACGGTCGCCAGTGTCGTGGTGAACTACCTTTCGCGTGCCGGACACGAGTCGCGGCACGTCACGGACGGCCAGGCGGCTCTGGACGCGGTGGCCGCCAACCCACCCGATCTGGTCGTCCTGGATCTCATGCTGCCCGGGATCGACGGTCTGGAGGTCTGCCGGCGCATCCGTCTCACCTCCCCGCAACTTCCGGTGATCATGCTGACGGCGCTGGGCGAAGCCGAGGACCGGATCGGTGGCCTCGAGGTCGGGGCAGACGACTACGTCACCAAACCCTTCTCGCCCCGCGAACTGGTCCTGCGGATCGATTCGGTGTTGCGACGCACGGCAGGCGAGCCGACGCAGCCCGCAATTCTCGTCGCCGGGGCCGTCAAGGTCGACACTGCCGCCCGCAGGGCCACCCGCGACGGGGTTGAACTCGCGCTGACCGTGCGGGAGCTGGACCTGCTCACCTTCCTGATGGCGCATCCCGGAGTCGCGTTCACCCGGGAACACCTCATGAACGAGGTGTGGGGCTGGACCTTCGGAGACCAGTCAACGGTCACCGTGCACGTGCGCCGGCTTCGCGAGAAGGTGGAGAAGGACCCGACTGAACCGGTCCTGATTCAGACTGTGTGGGGTATCGGCTACCGACTGGAGGTGCCGTCGTGCACCTGAGCGCGTTCGACGTGTTCACGATTGGCGTGTGGGCCGCCGCGGCGTGCGGGGCGATCTGGCTCGTCACCATCCCGTTGCGGCGGCTGTCACTCGGTGGCGTGCTGGCGTCGGTGGTACTCACCGGCACGGCCGCCTCGGTCGGAGCCGTGCTCGGCAGTGTGCGGGTCATGCTCCTGCCCGCCCACGAGCAGACGACGGTGCTGGTGATGGCCGGCTCAGCCGGCGTGCTCGGTGCCGTCGCGGCGGGCGCGGCGGCGCGCCGCCTCACCAAGGA
>JALYIS010000243.1 GCA_030775705.1 Actinomycetota bacterium | reverse complement strand
GCGCGACGCCGGGCACTTCGTGCGATGGGCCAACGGACACAAGCTGACCCGCCTTGAGTTCCAGGCAACCCGCTGGAGCGGGCCTACCAGCACCATCAACACCGAGGCCCGCTGGGAACAAGCCCGATGGCTACTGCACGATCACACCGTCAACCCCATCGATCGCGTCGCAGGGCTACTCGTGCTTCTCTATGCGCAGACCCCCGCCACGATCAGCCGCCTCACCCTCCAGCAAGTCAGTACCGCGGACGGAACCGTCCATCTGCGTCTCGGCCAAGAACCGATCGCCCTGCCCCAACCACTCGCCGGCCTACTCACCGACCTGGTGGCACGACGGGCCGGCCACGCCGCCCTCGGCGACCAGGGGGCATCCTCCTGGCTGTTCCCTGGCGGACGCCCCGGCCAACCGATCAGCGCCTACCAACTCGCCGAACGCTTGCGCCAGCTCGGCCTACACCCCGGGCAGAGCCGCACGACGGCACTGTTCGGGCTAGCGACGGAACTCCCCGCCGCGGTGCTCGCCCGACTACTCGGCATCCACATCAAAGTCGCCGTCACCTGGCAGCAAGCCGCCGCCGGAGACTGGACCAGTTACGCCGCCGACTACAGCCATCGCACGCGGCCAGCTATGAAACCAAGTTGAAAGCGACAGCCCTCGACCGTTGAAGAGACATTCCGACGGTTCCAATAACTGAGTCCACCAGGTCGAGCCCGAACCAACCTGGACCGCCACTCCAACTACATCCTCGCCGCCTACATGTCCTCGGGCACGTAGGCGCAGGCACTGTCGGGCGGTAGGAGACCGTGCCGATCATCGGCGGGGGATGACTCGAAAGTCGCTGTCTCGAGGCGTGTCAGGTCCGAGCCTTTGATCGCTGCTTAGCGGACCGGACAGTCGCCAGGTAACCCTTCACATACACCGACATTGCACGACAATTCACATGAGAATCGACCGGGCTTCGCTATTCACTAACAGCCATCAATAGCCATCGAATACCATTTGTAGACCTGATAACGGCACGTATGCTACCAATATCGGTAGGCCAATCATCTCGTCGAGATGACATTCAAAAGCACAAAACCAGGACCCGTGACGATGTGAATTCGTTTCCCTGTGGGGGTGTCAGGTGCGCGGAGGGGTGAAGCTGTACCGCGGCTCGGCTGCAGGGGCGCGCCAGTATGTGGAGGCTGACCGCTCTCGTGCTGACGACTACTACCTGGCCGAGGGCACCGGTATCGCGCAACGCTTCACCGTCGACGGCGACGGGCACGTCATCGAGCTAGCGGGCATGGACGGTGACCGGTATGAGGCGTGGGTCGCCGGGGTCGATCCCGACACCGGGGGGCCGCGGGGGCGGCTGCGGACCGATGAGCGGGCGGTGCGGTTTTGTGAAGTTGTCGTGAACGGCCCCAAGACGTGGAGCATCGCCGCAGAGATACACCCGGACATCGCGGCAGCCTACGAAGCCGCCCAAGACCGGGCCGTCGTGGCAATCACCTCCTGGTTGGGGCAGCACGCCACCGCACGGATAGGGCCTCGGGGTGGGCAGGTGCCGGTGCCGGTGGACCGCCTGGAGGTCGCCGCGGTTCGGCACTACACGTCACGGGCCGGGGATCCGCACCGCCACATTCACCTGCAAGTGAATGCCCGGGTGCTGGCCGCGGGCGCGTGGCGGGGTATCGATACGGTCGCGATTCGTGACTCGACGGCGGCGATCAACGGCATCGGGCATGCCGCCGTGATCGCGGACCCGAGGTTCCGGGCCGCGCTGGCCGCCCAGGGGTTCACCGTTGATGCCGATGGTGAGATTGAGCAGCTGACCGCATTCATCGCCCCCTTCAGTAAGCGCGCCGCGCAAATCACGGCCCAGGTCGCCGACTACGAGACCCAATGGCGTCTCGAGAACCCCGGCAGCGAACCAGGCCCGGGGCTGCGACGTGCCTGGGATACGCGGGCGTGGGCGTCCGGGCGCCCGGACAAGAACACCGCCGTACCGGCACGGGTCGTGCACGAGCGGTGGCTCACCGAACTCGAACACCTCGGCTACCACCACCCCACCCCAGCTGGCACCCCGGCAACAAACGAGCACACCCCGACCGGCACGCCGATCGGGCGGATCGACCGGGACGCCGTCGCGGGGGAGGCGGTGGCCCGGGTGGGGTCGCAGCGCTCGGCGTGGAACCACGCCGACCTACGCGGGGAGGTGGAACTGCTGCTGGCCCGGGCCGGGGTGATCGCGGAACCCCACGTGTGGGCGGAACTGGCCGAGGACGTCACCGCCCGCGCCACCGCAACCTGTGTCCCGGTACTGGCGCGGGCCGGGGTCCCGGCACACATCCGGGCCCTTACCTCGACCTACGTGATCGCAGTGGAGGCCGACCTCAACGGGCGCCTCGCCGTCCGCGGAGCCATCACAACACCGACCCCTGACCCGAGCCTGGACCCGGGCGGTGAGATGACAGTCGATGCACTCGGCAGGGGATCTGACACTGCGCACGATGGCGACCTGACACTGCCGGCAGACCCATCCGTGACGGGTCGTCGGGTGCTGGATGAGTGTCAGGCCGCGGCCGTTGACGCACTGACCAGTGCTGCTGCGTTGGTGGTGGTTGAGGGTGCGGCGGGGGCGGGGAAGACGACCACGTTGGCCGCGACCCGCGACGTCCTGACTGCCCAGGGGCATCGGATGGTGGTGGTGACACCGACGCTCAAGGCCGCGAAAGTCGCCGTCGCGCAGACCGGCGCGACGGCGTCGTCGGCGGCGTGGCTGGCCTATCAGTACGGGTGGCGATGGAACGACACAGGCACCTGGACCCGTCTGGCGGTCGGCCAGATCGACCCGTATACGGGTCGGTCCTACCCCGGCGTGAGCGACCCAGCCGCCCGGCTACAGGGCGGGGATCTGCTCGTGATCGATGAAGCGGGGATGCTCGATCAGGACACCGCCCGCGCACTCCTGGTGATCGCTGACGAGTCTGCAGTGCGGGTAGCGATGCTCGGTGACCCCCACCAGCTCACCGCTGTCGGTCGCGGCGGAGTCCTCCAGATCGCCGCTCGCTGGACCGACAGCCTGGTCACGCTCGACGTGATCCACCGGTTCGTGCGCACCATCGACGGTGAGATCGATGCGGCGATCGGTGCGGGGTCCGGGGTCGCGACAGGCCGGGTGGTGCCCGACACGGAGTACGCGCAGCTGAGTCTGGCGATGCGGACTGGGCACGAGCCGGGTGCGGTGTTCGACGCGCTATTGGGGTCTGGGCATGTGCAGATCCACGACAGTCACGACTCCCGCCAGGCTGTTATCGCGGCGCAAGCGGTAGCGGATGTGGCGGCCGGCAGGGTGTCGGCGATTGTGGTCGACACGCGCGAGCAGGCCCGCGAACTGAATGCCACCATCCACGCCCTGCACCACACCCGCACCCACCCCGACGACCACGATGTCGACCACAATGTCGACCACGATGTCGACCGGGACACCAACGGTCACGAGAAGAGAGCGGTTTTGTGCACTCGATCGGGGGAGTTGATCGGGGTCGGGGATGTGGTCGCGACCCGACGCAACGACCGTGGTTTTGATGTCGCGAACCGCGACAGCTGGACTGTCACCGGCGTCAACCCAGACGGCTCGATACTAGTCTCTGGTGCGAACGGGACACGGCTTCTGGACGCCGCATACGCCCGGGAGCATGTGGATTTGGCGTTCGTGACGACCGCGCACGGGGTCCAGGGCGACACCGTGCAGAGCGCCACATTGGTGTTGTCTGAGCACACGACTGGTGCGTCGGCGTATGTGGCGATGACTCGCGGCCAGTACGCCAATACGGTGCACATTGTCGCCGACGCCGACATTGACGCCCGGGAGCAGTGGGTCGAGGCGTTCGCCCGCGGCAAGCCCGACCTCGGACTCGCTGACGCCCGGACCGGCGCGGAAGCGGCCGCGAGCCAGTACGCGACACCGAAATCGTGGCAGCAGCTGCTCGCCGAACTGGAGCAGCAGTGGGCGATCCACGCTGACGCTACCGAGGACATTGAGCGGCTCGCACCGCAGCTGGAACGCGCCCTCGAGCACTACTCAAAGCAGCAGCAGTGCCAGATCATCAAGGACTGGTTCACCGTCATCGACAACCGGGAACGCGACACCCGAGCAGCCCACAAGGCCGCCAAAGCCCGGCTCGCACCTGTGCAAGCACGGGTGGACACCGACGCCACAACCATCTACGCACAGCTGCTGACCGCCTGGTGCACCGACCGGGAAGCAGCCACCCGCGCCGCGCAGATCGTGCGGGCCGGGACCGGGCGCTTCGGACGCGGCAAAAGCGACGTCGCCGACGCGACCCGGATCCTGCAGCAGTGGGCAGCCAGGTGGGAACCCGTCCTAGGTGATCTCAGCGGCCATGTCGACGTCCTCACCGGGACCCGTGGTGTCCTGGGCTACGCCAGTCAGCAACCCTCCCAAGACCAGGTCCACACCGCCCTGACCGAACGTGCGCAGATCCTGGCCGAGGCCCGCCACCCCGAACACCGGGCACTGCGCGACGCGGTGGTCGCGGCGAAGAGCGACTATGACGCCGCGTTCGCCGACTACTACCAAGCCCAACCGCAACACCAAGCGGCCCGGAACGC
>JALYIS010000242.1 GCA_030775705.1 Actinomycetota bacterium | reverse complement strand
ACCCTCAGGCGCGCGCAGCGCTACCGAGCGGCGAGTCCGGCGCAGCGCTAGCGAGCGGCGAGTCCGCCGCAGCGGGCCGCCGCCGACACAGCAGATGTGCCACCAAGGCAGTCCAGCCGGTCTGGTGGGAGGCCCCGAGCCCCTCGCCGGTGTCGCCGTCGAAGTACTCGTTGAAGGTGATGTGCGCGCGCCAGAGTGGATCCTGGGTGGATTCGATGCGCGTCCCGTCCGCGGGGCGCCGACCGTCTGGCCCCTGCCGGAACAGATCGATGAGCCGGTCGTCGATGGCGTCCGCCGCCTGCGCCACCGACATCCGGTTACCCGAACCGGTCGGGACCTCGATCGACACTGCAGAACCGAGAAAGGAGTTGTAGGTCCGCAGGGCATCGGCAAGCAGGACGTTCGGCGGGAACCAGACCGGCCCGCGCCAGTTCGAATTGCCGCCGAACAAGCCAGTGCGCGACTCGCCGGGTTCGTAGTCGATCGACATCTGCCGACCTCCTACGTCGGCGACATGGGGAATCCGATAGGAGGCGGACAGCGACCGAATCCCATGCGGCGACAGGAACTCTGCCTCGTCGAACATCCTCGCCAGCACCCTGAGCAGGCGGTCCGCGTCGAGCAGCGCGAGCAGTTGTTCACCCGGAGCGTCGGCCGAGCCGGCGCTGGTGAGCAATCCATCGAGCAATTGCGGACGCCGCTGCTGCAGCCACCGCAGCCGGGCCGTGAAGTCCGGCAGTGCCGTTGCGGTCCACGCTGGCGCATGCGCAACCGCGAGCACCGGCAACAGCCCAACCATCGACCGAACCCGCAGCCGCTCGCCCTCCCCGTCAGGGCCGACGAGCACGTCGTAGCTGAAGCCGTCCTCTTCGTCCCACAGGTGCACGTTCATGCTCCCGAAGGACCGCATGGCGTGGGCGATGGATAGGAAGTGCTGAAGGAACTTGGTCGCGGTCTCGTCCCAGGCCGGCACCGAAACCGCGAGCTCCACAGAAATCTTGAGCATGTTGAGGCAGAAGAACGCCATCCAGCTTGTCGCGTCCGACTCCTCAAGGCGCCATCCCGCGGGCAACGGCGTCGACCGATCGAACATGGCGATGTTGTCCATGCCGAGGAAGCCGCCCTCGAAGACGTTCGATCCGTCGACGTCTTTGCGGTTCACCCACCAGCCGAAGTTGAGCAGGAGCTTGGTGAAGATCCGGATCAGGAAATCGGTATCGCGGCGGCCGTCGATGAGGTAGACCTGCCAGGCCGCCCAGGCATGGACCGGCGGGTTGACGTCTGAGAACGACCACTCGTAGGCGGGCAGCTGGCCGTCGGAGTGCATCGACCACTCGCGGCACAGCAGTAGCAACTGCTCCTTGGCATAGGCTGGGTCCACGTGCGCGAGACAGACGCAGTGGAACGCCAAGTCCCACGACGCGAACCATGGGTACTCCCATTCGTCGGGCATCGACATCACGTCGGCCAGCGACAGGTGGCGCCACCCGCCGTTGCGCGCGTCGCGACCTGCGCGTTCAAGCGGCGGCTCGGGTTGCGCAGGATCCCCGGACAGCCACTCGTCGACACCCAAGCGGTACAGCTGCTTGCCCCACAGCAGTCCGGCGAACGCACGTCGGGCGATCTGCGCATCCTGCGCGTCCAAGCCCGCCGGGAGAGTCTCGGCGAAGAACTCATCGGCCTCCGCGTGGCGGTCCGCGAGCACCGCGTCGAAGGCAGGCCCGAACGAGTGCTCGTCGGGCAGCGCCGTCGACAGGCGCAGCCGAAGCCGCACGGTCTGGCCAGGAGCCACCGCGTCCAGACGGCACCAGAACGCGGCCTTCGTGCCGATCCCGTCCGGGTTGACCGCTGACGCGTCGCCCCCGATCACCTGTGTGGCGATGCCGTCCTTCGGGTAGGGGCTCGCATTCTGCGTCTGGCCGAACAGTGCGACACCGTTGGTCTCGTTGTCGCAGACGAGCACCTGCAGGTCGCCGGTCAGGTCTTGCACCGCCAGGTAGTAGCGCCCGAGGAAGTCGTGTTGGCACTCCACCACGTGCTGCCCCTCGGGCACCTCGGGCGGATCGAGACGACGCAGGCTCGGGCGGCGATCATCACGGCCCCAGGCCCAGGTATTGCGAAACCACACCTGGGGCAACAGGTGCAGAGCCGCGGCGTCGGGTCCATGGTTGGTCGCCTCGATGACGATGGCGATGTCGTCGGGGGCGGCCTTGGCGTGCGTCACCGTCACGTCGAAGAACCTGTTGTCGGCGAGGACCCCAGTGTCGCTAAGTTCGTACTCGCGATCCTCGCGCGTGCGTCCGGCGTTCACCGCACGCAGTTGCTCGTAGGGGAACTCGGCCTGCGGGTAGCGGTAGAGCCATTGCTGGTACGAATGAGACGGCGTCGCGTCCACTGCCCACCAGTACTCCTTGGCGTCCTCTCCGTGGTTGCCCTGTGCATTTGTCAGTCCGAACAACCGCTCCTTGAGAATCGGATCGCGGCCGTTCCACAGCGCGACGGACACGTTCAGGAAGCCGAACCGGTCGCACAGGCCGCCCAGACCGTCCTCGCCCCAGCGATAGGCGCGCCGGTGCGCCTGCTCAAACGGAAAATAGGACCAGGCGTCGCCATCGGCGGAGTAGTCCTCGCGAACCGTGCCCCACTGACGCCCGGCCAGGTACGGTCCCCAAAGCCGCCACGGACTGTTGGCGTCGGGCGACTCGGCCAGTCGCGCGTGCTCGGCACTACGGCTCGTGCTGGCGGCGGCGAACCCATGCCGAGGGGCCGAGTGTCGTGAACTCACCCGACCAGCTTCGCATCCCGCCGGTTGGCACCGATGGGCTGGACGCCCTAGCGTCGCGCCGATGGAGTACACCCAGATCCGCTACGAGGTAGCCGACGCCATCGCCACGATCACATTGGCTCGCCCAGAGGCTCGAAACGGATTCACGGTCGTGATGGCCGACGAGCTCGCCCACGCGTTCACCGCGGCAGACACCGCAGCCGAGGTGCGCGCGGTCATCCTGGCCGCCGATGGGCCGGACTTCTGCGTGGGGATGGACCTGTCCGCAGGGGGCGTCGCGCCCGCCGACGAGCCGGGCTGGGTGGAGCCCGCGTGCCGAGTGACGACCAGGATCGACGCCCTGTCGAAACCGGTGATCGCCGCGATGCACGGCGCGGCCGCCGGAGTCGGCGCGACCATGGTGTTGCCGGCCGACTATCGGCTCGCGGCGGATGACGCCCGGTTCGGCTTCGTCTTCTCCCGGCGGGGGCTGTTTCCGGAGGGCGGCTCGGTCTGGTTCCTGCCGCGCCTGGTCGGGCTGGGCCGCGCGAGCGACTGGATGATGAGCGGACGGATATTCGATGCTGACGAGGCTCTGTCCGCAGGTCTGGTCCAGAGTTTGTTTCCTCGCCTCGAGCTCGCGCAGGCGGCCCGCGATCTGGCGCGTGAGCTGATCGACAACTGCTCGCCGGTGTCCATGGCGGTGATTCGCCAGGCGCTGCGCCGAATGAGCGCGCTGGACTCGCCCGAGCAGGTCTTTGCGCTCGACTCAAAGCTGATCGCCGGCTGTGCGACCAGCCCGGATGCGGTGGAGGGCATCATGTCGTTCCTGCAGCGACGATCTCCGCAGTTCCCGCTCAGGGTGCCCGAGGACCTCCCGGCTCACCTGCCCTGGCGTGTTCAGGAGCCGACGGACGGATCCGGCGCCGGTGCCGCGTCAGCATCCAGCTAGCCGCTTGCGCGCTGGCGTAACGTCAGTCAACCGTGCCCGATGATCTGCAACTGCTCGCCGAACGAGCCCACCTGGATGCTGCGCGCGCCTGCCTAATAACGATGCAAGCCTCGGCATCGGGGATCGCCGACTACGGCGTCGACGAATTGGCCAGCCAGTCACTGGGCAAGCTGCGCGCGCAGCGGCTGCGCTCTCTCGGCGCCGATCCACAGGCGCCCCCCTTCTTCGGTCGAATCGATCGCGAGGTCGAGGCTGATTCGACCGGTGGCGAGCCGACGGATGCGATCAGTGGCCAGCTTGAGGTGTTCCACGTCGGCCGTCGGCACATTCGAGACGCGTTCGGCGACCCAGTGGTCATCGACTGGCGAGCGCCGATCGCGCGCGCCTTCTACCAGGCGACACCCGCAGCGCGCCTGGGCGTCCATCTGCGTCGTCGCTTCGGCTTCGCCCAGGGCATGGACCGGGCCGAACTCACCTCGTACGAGGACGAGCATCTCGACCGTGGCGAGGAGCTCGGGCTGCGCTCGGGTCTGCTTCGCGAGGAGATCGAACGGCCACGGGTGGGGCCGATGCGCGACATCGTGGCCACCATCCAGCCCGACCAGGACGACCTCGTGCGCGCCGAGCTGGACGAGTCCCTGTGTATCCAGGGTGCGCCCGGCACCGGCAAGACGGCCGTGGGTCTGCACCGTGCTGCCTACTTGCTGTACAGCTACCCCGAGCGCCTGCGCAGATCCGGCGTGCTCGTCATCGGTCCCAACCGGGCCTTTCTGAACTACATCGCACAGGTGCTGCCATCGCTCGGCGAAGGCGGGATCGAGCAGAGCACGATCGACGACCTCGTCGGGCTGCACCCCACCGCGACCGAACCGCTCGCGGTCGAGGTGCTCAAAGGCGACGCGCGGATGGCCCACGTGCTGCGCGCAGCTGTGCTCACCTACATCGCCAAGCCAGGCGAGGACCTCGTCGTGGTGGTGGGCACTCGCCGGCACAGGGTGCCCGCGGACCACCTGAGGCGCTATGTCGACGACGCGCGGCGGGCGCTCGGTGACGGGCTGCGCTGGGAGGCGGCACGCGACCGGTTGCGGACGCAGCTTGCCGAGGACATCCGGCGCCAGCGCGAGGACGCCGGCGGCGCGCCATCGGACGCCGAGACCTCCGCCATGGCGCGGTCCACGGCAGTGCGCGGGTTCGTCGATCTGGTCTGGCCGGTACTGTCCGCGCCTGTTCTGCTGCAGCGCCTGTTCGCCGATTCCGACTTCCTTCGCCGGTGCTCCGCGTCGACGCTGAGCGACGCGGACCGCGCCCTGCTGGCACGCCCCCCCGCCCGCAGCATCAGGGCAACGCGGTGGACGCCCGCCGATGCGGCGCTGCTCGACGAACTGGCCGGGCTGCTGTCGCCCGTGCCCACCTTCGTCCACGCCGTCGTCGACGAGGCGCAGGATCTGTCCCCGATGCAATGTCGGGCCATCGCCCGGCGCTGTCCTACAGGCTCGATGACGGTGCTCGGCGATCTTGCCCAGGCGACCAGCGCGTGGGCGCCGGGGGACTGGTCGCAGACGTTGCAGCATCTCGGCAAGGCCGGGGCGCGAATCCGCTCGCTCACGGCCGGCTACCGGGTCCCGGACGAGGTTCTGGCCGTCGCGAACCGCCTACTGCCCCACATCGCTGTCGGGGTCGCGCCAGCCACCTCCATCCGGCATGGCGGCGACGCGCTGCGCTTCGCCACGGTCGGCGCCCTGGCTGACGAGGTGCGGCGCATGCTTGCCGTACCTGGGTCGGTGGGCGTGATCGTGGCGGACGAGGACGCCGCCGGTGTGCAGCACCGGCTGGTCGGCGAAGGTATCGATGCACGTCAACTCGCCGACAGTGCCGACAGTGCCGCCAGCGCCGACAGTGCCGCCAGCGCCGACAGTGCCGCCAGTGCCGCCAGTGCCGCCAGTGCCGCCAGGGTCTTCGTGGTGCCCTCCGGATCAGCGAAGGGTTTGGAGTTCGACTCGGTCGTACTGGTCGAGCCGGCGAGAATCGTCGCCACCGAGGCGTCACGAACCTCCGGACTGCGCCGTCTCTACGTCGTGTTGACCCGCGCTGTCTCGCGGCTGGCAGTGGTCCATGATCAGCCGCTCCCAGACGAGCTGCTCGCCTGAGCGGCCGCGGGGCGGCTGAGGCGCTGCAGGCTTAACGGTAAGTCGTGACACGGATCACGGATATGGTAGGAACCCCTACATAACTCTGCCGGTACGCCACCCCTGTACCAACGGAGCAAGTCGCCGAACGTGGCCGGGGCAATCCCCCGGTCTCGAAGACGTTAGGAGTGGTCGCCACATGACCGAGCACGTGCATGCGGTGCAGCCGGAGCCGGACATGGTCCAGCTGCTGACACCCGAAGGTTTGCGAGTCGAACACCCCGACTTCCCGTTGGACATCACCGACGACGAGATCGCCGCCCTCTACCGGGATCTCGTGCTAGTACGGCGCATCGACACCGAGGCGATCGCGCTCCAACGCCAAGGGGAACTGGGGTTGTGGGCCTCGCTGCTCGGCCAGGAGGCTGCCCAGATAGGTGCCGGGCGAGCCCTGCGCGCCCAGGACATGGCTTTCCCCAGCTACCGCGAGCACGGCGTCGCCTGGTGTCGCGGCGTGGACCCGCTGACCCTGCTCGGGCTCTTCCGGGGAACCAACCTCGGTGGATTCAGCCCATACGAGCACAACTTCAACCTCTACACGATCGTCATCGGGGCGCAGACGTTGCACGCTGTCGGCTACGCCATGGGCGTGGTCCGCGATGGCGCCGTGGGCAGCGGCGACTCCGAGCGCGACTGTGCGGTACTCACCTTCTTCGGCGATGGCGCCTCGAGCCAGGGCGACGTGAACGAGGCCTTCATCTGGGCGGCGGCGAGCAACCTGCCTGTGGTGTTCTTCTGTCAGAACAACCAATGGGCCATCAGTGAACCCGTGGCGACCCAGAGCCGCGTGCCATTGTTCCAACGCGCCAGTGGCTTCGGATTTCCCGGGTTGCGGGTCGACGGAAACGACGTGCTGGCCACGCTCGCAGTGACGCGCAAAGCACTCGACGACGCTCGTAGCGCCCAGGGTCCGACCCTGATCGAGGCCTTCACGTACCGGATGAATCCCCACACGACCTCCGATGACCCCAGCCGTTATCAGCTCGAGGACGAGCGCGAGACCTGGAAGTTGCGGGATCCGATCGCGCGCGTCAAGGCCTACCTCGCCCGCCAAGCGGCGGTCCCCGCCGACTTCTTCGACGATGTCGGGCGTGAGTCCCAGGCGCTGGCCGAGCACGTGCGGGTCGGGTGTCGCGAATTGCCGAACCCGACGCCGCAATCGCTGTTCGACTCGGTCTATGAGCAGATGCCCGATGAGTTGCGCGAGCAGCGCGAGGAGTTCGTGGCGTTCGTCGAATCCATTGACGAGGTGATGGTCTGATGTCTTCTCCCGCAGCCCCGATCACGATGGCCAAGGCCTTGAACAACGGGCTTCGCAAGGCCATGGAGGACGACCCCAAGGTCCTCGTCATGGGCGAGGACGTCGGCAAGCTAGGGGGCGTGTTCCGCATCACAGACGGCTTGCAGAAGGATTTCGGCGAAGACCGGGTCATCGACACCCCGCTCGCCGAGTCCGCGATCATCGGCACCGCAGTCGGGCTGGCGATACGCGGTTACCGGCCGGTCTGTGAGATCCAGTTCGACGGGTTCGTCTTCCCGGGCTTCGACCAGATCGTCAGCCAGGTGGCCAAGATTCACACGCGTTCTGCGGGCTTGGTCAAGATGCCGATCACCATCCGGATCCCGTTCGGCGGAGGCATCGGTGCGGTAGAGCACCACAGCGAGTCGCCCGAGTCGTATTTCGCGCACGCGCCGGGACTCAAGATTGTGAGCTGCTCCAATCCGTCCGATGCATATTGGATGATCCAGCAGTCCATCGCATCCGACGATCCGGTCATCTTCTTCGAGCCGAAGCGCCGGTACTGGGCAAAGGGCGAGGTCGCCGACCTGCCGCTGCCCCTGCATCACGCACGAGTGGCACGGGTCGGCGCCGACGTGACGATCGCGACCTACGGCCCACTGGTGACGACTGCTCTTGAGGCGGCGCAGGTCGCAGAGCAAGAGGGGCGAGATCTCGAGGTCATCGACCTGCGCACGCTGTCGCCGTTCGACATGCCTACCGTGCTGGAGTCTGTGCGCAAGACCGGCCGGCTGGTGGTCGTCCACGAGGCGTGGCGCAATGTCAGTATCAGCTCAGAGCTCGCGGCGCGCGTGCAGGAGCAGGCGTTCTACTCCCTGGAAGCGCCGGTCCTGCGCGTCACCGGATACGACACCCAATACCCCCCAAGCCGCCTCGAGGAGGAATGGCTGCCCAACGTAGACCGCATTTTGGACGCGGTAGACCGTTCCCTCTCGTTCTGAAAGGCCCTGCATCGTGGCTGACATCAAGCAGTTCAGACTTCCCGACATCGGTGAGGGGCTGACCGAGGCTGACGTGCTGACCTGGCAGGTCAAGGTGGGTGACGTTCTCGAGGTCAACCAGATCATGGTCGAGGTCGAGACCGCCAAGGCGGCTGTCGAACTGCCCTCGCCGTGGGCCGGCCTGGTCATCGGTCTGCATGCAGCTGAAGGCCAGACAGTCGAGGTCGGCGCCGCCATCATCTCCATCGATGTCGCACCCGGCGCCGTGCTGCCCGAACCTGCGGCCGACGGATCTGGGAGTGACGGATCGACCAGCGTGGGTGGCGCCTTCGAAGACTTCGTCCCGTCACCGGCGCCACCCGCCGTCGACGCAGCCAGCGCAACGCCGGCCCGGCAGCCGGTCCTGGTGGGGTACGGGCCGCGTACGGAGACCAACGCCCGGCGCCGCCGGCGCACGCAGGTCACGACGCCTTCGGCCCAGACCGCCTTCAACGTTCCGCCAGTCAGTGCCCAGGCCGCCTCGGCCCAACTGGCCCCCGAGCCCGTTCACACGGCGACGTCGCATCGCGTGCTCGCCAAGCCACCGGTCCGCAAGCTCGCCAAATCGCTGGGTCTCGACCTAGGCGGGGTCCAGGGCACCGGCCCCAACGGGTCCGTGTCGCGCGACGATGTGACAGCCGCAGCGTCCACCGGATCGAGCATGACATCGGCGATGCATCCGAGCCCGCCCGCGGCCCGCCGTGCTCCCGGTGTCCACGAAACACGAATCCCGATCAGGGGTGTGCGCAAGCACACCGCCGCCGCGATGGTGTCGTCGGCGTTCACCGCCCCGCACGTCACCGAATTTCTGACCATCGACGTCACCGAGACGATGGCCCTGCGGGACCGGGTGGCCGGCCGTCGGGAATTCCGTGACGTCAAGGTGTCGCCGCTGCTCTTTGTCGCGAAGGCCCTCATCCTCGCTGCCGGGAAGACCCCGGAGATCAACTCAAGTTGGGACGAGGCGGCCGGCGAAATCGTGGTCAAGCACTACGTGAACCTCGGGATCGCCGCGGCGACCGAGCGCGGCCTCATTGTCCCAAACATCAAGGGGGCCGACGAACTGTCGCTGCTGGAGCTGGCGCGCGCCATGGCCGAACTGACTGACACCGCCCGGTCGGGCAAGACCTCGCCGGCCGACATGGCAGGCGGGACGATCACGATCACCAATGTCGGGGTGTTCGGGGTGGACAACGGGACCCCCATCCTCAATCCGGGCGAGGCGGGCATCGTCGCCTTCGGCGCCGTGCGGCGCATGCCGTGGGTCGTCACCGGGCCGGATGGTGCAGAGGCCATCGCACCACGATGGGTCACCCAGCTTGCGGTGTCCTTCGATCACCGGCTGGTCGACGGCGCACAGGGTTCGCAGTTCCTCGCCGACCTGGGCGCTGTCCTTACAGATCCCGGCCTCGCGATGCTGTAGGGGGAATGAGTTGCGACACACCTGGGCATTGTTGGCATGTTTGTAAGGTTGAGCCAGTATCCTGATTAACAGGTCGAGGATAGAAAGAGGCTCCCAATGGCTACCCACAGCCGATTCACCCGCAGACTCCGCCGTTCCCGCGACGCGCGCGATTTCGATCGAGCGCTGCGCAACGCGTCTCCCGCGATGCAGCAGGAGCTGGTCGCCGCGGCGGCCCGCCAGGCAACGATCAACCGCTGAGCTCGCTGCTTCAGTGACCCCGCCCGCCGGGGCTACGCGGTGCAACCCTGCACGTCAGCGCGCACGCGGCGTCCCGCGACGTGGGCAGCAGCGAGCATCCCGCCTGCTACCTGGGCCTCGGGCGGTACCGGTCGTCGTCGATCCCCACGGCATCGCGACACTGAAGCTGACACTGCTCGGCTGAGCCGTTTCGCAGACCCGCCGGTGCTCGGCCGGGGCGACCTGCCCACACGAGTAGCGTCGAGCGGGTGACTACGTACCCAATCCGCATCGGCCTACAGGTCCAACCACAGCACGCCGACTACGCGGCCATCCACCGAACTGTCCGTGAAGCCGAGGATCTCGGCGTCGACATCATCTTCAACTGGGACCACTTCTACCCGCTCTATGGCGACCCCGCCGGCAAGCACTTCGAGTGCTGGACGATGCTCGGCGCCTGGGCTGAGCAGACCAGCCGCGTCGATATCGGCGCGCTGGTGTCCTGTAACAGCTATCGCAACCCCGAGCTGCTCGCAGACATGGCCCGCACGGTCGACCATATGAGCGAGGGTCGCCTCATCCTCGGCATCGGGTCCGGCTGGTTCGAGAAGGACTACACCGAGTACGGGTACGAGTTCGGCACCGCGGGCAAGCGCCTGGACACCCTGGCCGAGTCGCTGCCCCGCATCGAAGCTCGGTGGACCAAGCTCAATCCGGCACCAGCTCGCAAGATCCCCGTACTCATCGGCGGAGGCGGGGAGAAGAAGACCCTCAAGATGGTCGCCCGGCACGCTGATATGTGGCACTCGTTCAGCGACGTCGAGACGCTCATCCACAAGTCCGCGGTGCTCGACCAGCAC
>JALYIS010000241.1 GCA_030775705.1 Actinomycetota bacterium | reverse complement strand
GGACGGCAGCGAGCTGCAGGTCGGAGACGTAGCGGAGTAGGTCAGCCGCGGGTCGGCCAAGACCGGCGGGATAGGTCCCCACCGTCTCGCGGACGGTCGGGACCAGCCGCAGGGAATCCGCCGGCCCCCACACCAATCCCAGCGCCAACAGCCGATCCAGCGCCGTCGCGACGTGCTCCTCGTCGACGTCGCCCAGCAGCTGCGCGGCTGCGGAGACCGCTACTGGCGTCTCCGCGACCCCGGCGATGACCAGCCCTTCCAGAAGGCGCAGCGTGAAGGCATTGAGACTGTCGACGGCGCGCTGCACAGAGGTGCGAACGCTCAGCCGGCTCGCCAACATGGCCAGGTCGGCGGGGGCGGGCAGCGCCAGATCAGGGCGCAGTCGGAGTATCTCGGCCAGCTGGTCGTCAGTGCGCTCGCGCAGCCACTCGGTCAGCGACATGGCCGGCGCGGGTCCGGCCGCTGCATCCGGTGAGGTGGCCAACGGGGGCTCTCTCGTCCCGTCAGCGCCCGTCGGCCAGGTGCGGGCGCGAGGCAGGTCCGGGATGGACGTACCGCAGCTGGTCCAGCGGCAGCGGGAATTCGAGCTCTTGACCGAACGGCGACAGTGAGCCGGCGACATCGGCGGCGAGTTCGGAGACGTGGAAGTCGCCGACCTCGAGGTCGCCGCCGGAACGTGGAGGCTTGTACTGCTCGGGGAGACGGGGCGCGGTGCTGGCCATGGGGGAGCCTCTCGATCGGTCAGGCGCGGACTATCTAGTCTGCCACGGCACCGCGTAGAGCGGGCAGCCCCAGCCCTCGGCCAGGTGAAATACCTGCGGGGGACCAGTAGCCTGTAGTCCGGGGCATCGCAGCGCATTGCGTGCGGTGCCTTCACTGCGTCATCGCGCGTCTATTGTCGAGTCATCACAGTTAAGGAGTCCCCGTGCCAACCGGCAAGGTGAAGTTCTTCAGCGCGGACAAGGGTTTCGGCTTCTTGTCCTACGACGAGGGCGACGACGTCTTCGTTCACCGCGACGCGCTTCCGGATGGGGTCACCGAACTGAAGCCAGGCCAGCGGGTCGAGTTCGGCGTCGTTTCGGGCCGCAAGGGCAGCCAGGCGATGCAGGTTCGATTGCTCGACCCGGTGCCTTCGGTGGCCAGGGCCTCGCGCAAGCCCGCGGACGAGATGGCGCCCTTGGTCGAGGACCTGATCAAGGTGCTCGACGGAGTGTCGAATTCGTTACGGCGCGGGCGCTACCCCGAGAAGATCGAAGCCCGGAACGTGGCTGGATTGCTGCGCGCCTTCGCTGACAACCTCGACGCCTAGGTTTTGCCGACGTCCTCCTCGTCGCCGGTCTCGGCCGCGGGGCAGTCAGACAAGCGCGGGGTTACCCGGAGTCAGCCCTGCCTCGTATGCCCGCGACAGCAGCGCCTCGACCGCCGCGTAGCCCTCCTCGCCGAGGTCTCGGGTGAATTCGTTGACGTACAGCGCAATGTGTTGCTGCTGCACGTTGGGCGACATCTCTGCGGCGTGCGCGGCGATGTAGCCGGCGGAAAGCTCGGGGTGAGCCCAGGCGTGCTCGAGGGAGGCGCGGATCGTTCGAGTGAGGGCTGCGGAGTCGAGATCACGTTTGGCAAGGATGGCGCCCAGCGGGATCGGCAGTCCGGTGTCGCCCTCCCACCACTGGCCAAGATCGACCAGCGCATGCAGCCCATACCCCGGATAGGTGAAGCGTGCCTCGTGGATCACCAGACCGGCGTCATAGAGCCCGTCGCGGACCCCCGCCATGATCGCGGCGAACGGCACGATGTCGATCCGGGCGGGGCGTTGCCCTACCGTCCACAGCCGCATCAGAAGGTACGCCGTGGAGCGCTCGCTCGGGACCGCGACCGTGCACCCGTTCAGGTCGTCGATCCCCCCGCGCGTCAGTACGAGCGGACCGCACCCGCGCCCGAGCGCGCCGCCGGTCGGCAGCAGCCTGTACTGATCGAGCAGCCACGGCAGCGCCGCGTAGGACACCTTCACGACATCGAACGTGCCGAGCTCGGCGGCGGTGTTGGTCACGTCGATGTCGGCGAAGGTCACCTCCACTGGAGGGGCGCCTTCGATCAGACCGTGCGTCCAGGCGTGAAAGACGAAGGTGTCGTTGGGGCACGGAGAGTATGCGAGCTTCATAGGTCCCATTCTGCTGCGGTGATCGACGCCAGGGCGCGCCCGAGCGCGGCAAGCGCCGCCGGCACTTCCCAGGCGGTGCGCTCGCGGGGGCCGACCATGTTGCTGATCGCGCGTACCTCCCCAAACGGCGTGCCGGTGAGCGAGGCCGCCGCGGCGACCCCGGCCCCCTCCATCGCCTCGGCGACGGCATCCGGATGCCGGCGCAGGCTCTGAGCCGCTCGCGCCGCGGTTGCGGTGACCGTCGCGACCGTCAGGATCGCGCCGATCGAGCCACCGGCAAGCTCGGCCATCCGCGTCGTGAATCGCGGGTCGGCGACATAGTCCGCGGTGCCGAAGCCGAGGTCGGGCAGGGGCACGAATTCGGCGCTTGCCCCGTGGGCCTCGACGCCGAGGTCGGCGAACACCGACCGGGAGGCGATCGCGATCGCACCGACCTGCACCGAAGAAAACCCGCCCGCGATACCGGCGCTGAGCACCAGGTCGTAGCCGCCATACGCCAATGCGGCAGCGCTGGCTGCGGCGCTGGCGGCGGGGCCGACCCCACCGACGATCACGTCGTAGGCCGCGGACCCGGCGGCGATGGATTCCCCGGCCGCCGACCCGGCGGCGAGGATGGCGTCACGTTCGGCCGAAACGGCCGTGACCACGAGGATCCGCACGGGTCAATCGCTCACTTGTCGGCGGCCAAGCCGGGCCGAGAACGGCGGGGCTCAGCCACGGCGCGGGTTCGTAGCACGACAATCGCGGCGACGAGCCCGACGACCGTCGCGGCGACGTAGAAGGCGATCCCGCCACCGTGATCGACGGGAAGCAGCACGCCCACCGCAGCGCCCACCACCCAGGCGAGTTGGAGGAACGTCTCCGACCGCGCAAAGGCGCTCGATCGCAGGGTCTCCACGACGTCGCGCTGGATCAGCGCATCGAGCGCGATCTTCGAGAGCGAGTTGGACACCGCGCTGACGACCATGCCGACGACCGCGACAGTGATGTTGAACACCACCGCGACGAGCAGGCAGCTCACGGCAGCCGCAATCGTCGACGCGATGATCACTAGCTCCGGACGGTTGAGCTTGATCTTTGTCCCGACGGCGGTGCCGGCCATGTTGCCGATGCCCGCGGCGCCCACCACGCCGCCCAGCTCGACAGCGGCCTTGAGACCGTGCGCGGTGGACTCGACGTAGAACGCGAGGAAGATCGTCAGGAGTCCGGAGAGGAACCGGAGCACCGATTCACCCTGCAGGGCAATGACGAGGTGCTCGGGGAAACCACGTTTGGCCCAGGTGCGCAGCCGCACCAACGGAGCTACCTGAGGTTGCCCGGCAGGGCGCGGGGGCTCCTGCGGGTGGCGCGGAGCGTCGACCGCGGAATCGATCTGTGGCGGTAGCCGGAATGCGAAGAACGCGCAGGCGCCGAACGCCACCGCCGTGACGATCAATCCGAAGGAGTACGACCCGGTGAGCTTGATGAGGACACCGACCAGTCCGCCCGCGACCAGCGTCGAGCCCAGTCCGAAGATCGACAGGCGCGCGTTCGCCTCGGTGAGGGTCAGTCCCGGCGGCACCAGTCGCGGCGCCGCGGCTGCTCGAACCACGCCGTACGCCTTCGACAGCACGAGTGAGCCGAGCGCACACGGGTAGAGCACGAGCAGCTCGGTCGGGTGTCCCGCCATGATCAGGGCGAGCACGGCACGCCCGACCGCCGTCCCCGCCATCGTCCACCGGCGCCCGTGCTGCAGTCGGTCGAGCGCCGGCCCGATAATTGGTGCGACGACCGCGAACGGCGCCATCGTGATGAGCAGGTACAGCAGGATGTTGCCGCGCTGGGCATGCGTCGACGCGCCGAAGAACACTGTGCCCGCAAGGGCAACGGTGATCATGGCGTCGGTGCCGTAGCTGAGCACCTGGTTCCAGATCAGCGCGGTCAGGCCGGACTCGTGGGCGCCGTCAGCCTTGCTGGCGCTGATCACCTTCCGCGTGACCAGGCGCGCGCCGCGGTTGGCGCCGGTGAACACGGTGCGCGCGATCGCGACAGCTGGTGCCGCCGGAGCGTCATCCCCACCGGGAGCCGGCCCGTGGTAAGT
>JALYIS010000240.1 GCA_030775705.1 Actinomycetota bacterium | reverse complement strand
GATGCGCTGTGCTGCACGCGCAGGGTCACCGGGGTAGTCACGATCTCGACGGCATCGACCGCCCGGGATTCCGTCGCTGGCGGGCGCGACCCAGTGGCCGGCTCGAAGCACGCGATGTCGCGGATCTGGCCGGCCGGTTCGGCCGCCCAGCGGACACGAACCCGCATGCCGGTGCGCATTTCGTCGTGCTCGGCGTCCACCGCATGCAGCACGCAGGTGTCGGCGCCATCGAGGCGGACGAGCGCCCAGGCGAACGGCCGGGTGAAGGGCTGACCCTCCAGAGGGTCCGGGGCCCACGCCCAGCTGATGACGACACCCTCGTCGCCCACCTCGATGAAGTCGCTGACCGGCGCCGAGGTCACCGGGTCGTACTCGACCGGTGGCACGAACACCCGGCCGTCGGCCACCCGGACGCCGAAGATGCGCCGTTCGGCCAACCCGGTCATGAATCGGCCGAGTGTCGAGCCCAGGGATCTGGTGTAGTTGAAGCTCAGCTCGATGGGGGCGCTCAACGGTCGCACGGCAGTCACCTGACGAAGTGAAACACGTTCTCGTATAGTCGACAAGAGGGTGGCTGCCATCGTCCACTTTCTCGATGCCATAAAGGGCATGTGCCCCTCACTCTGTCTTGTTAGAAACTGAGACACGTTCTAGATTGGGCATTCTTACCGAGACGGGAGCACTAGCCGTGGCCGACACCGGGCTCTGGAACATCGCACGTGAACAGCCGACCCTCACCGCCGTCGTGGACCCCAGCGGTCGCGAGGTCAGCTATCAAGAGATCGCTGCCGAGGCCGACGCCTACGGCCGCGGGTTGCAGGCGCTGGGACTGGGCGTCGGTGACTGCATCGTGGTGATGCTGCCCAACAGCATCGAGTTGGTGGCGCTGTACTTCGCGGCGATGGAGTGCGGGCTTTACATCGTGCCCATCAACTGGCACCTCACCGGACCGGACGTCGCCTACATCGTCGAGGATTCCGAGGCGAAGGTATTCATCGGTCATGAGCGCTTCGCTCCGGTGGCGGCGGTTGCGGCCGCGGGGCTGCCCGCCTCGGCGCGATTCGCGGTCGGCAAGGTGGACGGGTTCCGCCCGCTCGCCGAGTTGGCCGAGCGTGGGGGACGCCCGGACAACCGGACCCAGGGTGCGCCGATGGTCTACACGTCAGGCACCACCGGCAAGCCGAAGGGCGTCAAGCGCCCGCTCACCGGGGCCGACCCCGACGAGGTTCCGCTGGCATCTTCAGGCTTTTTCGCGATCTTCGGCATGAAACCGTTCGACGACAACGTGCACATCTGCGGCTCGCCGCTCTACCACACCGCAGTCCTCAACTTCGTCGGTATCTCCATCCAACTCGGCCACACCGCCGTGCTGATGGAGCGCTTCGACGCCGAACAGATGCTGGCGCTCATCGACAAACACAAGGTGACGCAGAGCCATATGGTCCCGGCACAGTTCAATCGATTCCTCGCCCTGCCCGAGCAGGTACGCGCGAAGTACGACGTCTCCTCACTGCGCACGATGATCCACGGCGCGGCCCCGTGTCCGAGCGAGGTCAAGCGCGCGATGTTGGACTGGTGGGGCCCGGTCGTCGTCGAGTACTACGCCGCCACCGAAGGCGGAGGTGCCTCCATCACCGCTCAGGAATGGCTGAAGAAACCGGGATCGGTGGGCAAGGCGTGGCCCTACTCGGTGATCAAGGTCCTCGATGACAACGGAGCCGAGGTGCCGACCGGGGAGACCGGCCTGGTGTATATGAAGATGGGGCAGTCGAACTTCAACTACCACAAGAGCGAGGAGAAGACCCGCGAGTCTCGGGTCGGCGATCTGTTCACCGTCGGTGACATCGGCTACCTCGATGACGAGGGCTACCTGTACCTGTGCGACCGCAAGAGCGACATGATCATCTCTGGCGGGGTGAACATCTACCCGGCCGAGATCGAGAGTGAGCTGGTGATGCATCCCAAGGTCACCGATGTTGCCGTGTTCGGGGTACCGGACGACGAGTGGGGCGAGGCGGTCAAGGCGGTCATCCAGCCGGCACCGGGCGTCGTAGCCTCTGACGAACTCACCGCCGAGATCATGGCGTTCGCCACCGATCGGCTGGCCAAGTTCAAATTGCCTAAGCATGTCTCCTACCTGGATGAGCTGCCGCGTGACGACAACGGCAAGCTGTACAAGCGCAAACTCCGCGATCCGGAATGGGCCGGCCGGGAGAAGGTGATCTGATCCACCACGCCGCAGGCATCTGGCATCGTGTCTGAGGTGAGCACCTGGTTCCAGTCCCCGCAGGACGTGACGCGAGCACTGGCGGGCGTCGGGTATCTGGCCGACCCGACCACCGCGACGACCGTCTACCTCGGCGCGACACTCGAACGGCCCGTACTGGTCGAGGGCCCGGCCGGCGTGGGCAAGACTGAGCTGGCCAAGGCACTGGCCCAGGCGACCGGTGCCGGCCTGGTGCGGCTGCAGTGCTACGAGGGCCTGGACGAAGCCCGCACGCTGTACGAGTGGAACTACAAGAAGCAGCTCCTACGAATTCAGGCGGCTCCCTCGGGCCAGGCCTGGGAGCAGACCCACGACGACATCTTCACCGAGGAATTCCTGCTCACCAGGCCGCTGCTCACGGCGATCCGCCGCGAGGACCCGACGGTGCTGCTCATCGACGAGGCCGACAAGACCGACGTCGAGGTCGAAGCCCTCCTGTTGGAGGTGCTCGCCGAGTTCCAGGTCACCATCCCCGAGATGGGCACCGTGTCGGCTACCCGCCGGCCATTCGTGCTGGTCACCTCGAACGCGACCCGCGAGCTCTCCGAGGCGCTCAAGCGACGCTGCCTGTACCTCTACCTCGACTACCCGAGCCCCGAACGCGAGCGCGACATCGTGCTTGCGAGGGTGCCCGGTATCGAACGCGACCTGGCCGAACAGGTGGCCCGAGCGACTGCGACATTGCGCACCCTGGAGCTCAAGAAGTCGCCATCAGTCGCAGAGACGATCGACTGGGCGCGCACCCTGATCGCCTTGGGCATCGACCAGCTCGACGAGGAGGCGACCAGGGCCACTCTTGGCGTGGTCCTCAAACATGTCACCGACCACACGCGCGCGATCAAGGAACTCGGCCTGCCGGTGGTCGAGTCGCGAGCCGATTGACGATCGGCCTGCCATGAGCCTGTTCGATCACCACGTCGCGTTCGTCAGTGCACTGCGCGAGACGGGCATCACGGTATCGGTCGCCGAGGGTCTGGATGCCACCGCCGCGATCAAGGCCGTCGCTCTGCTCGACCGGGAACAGCTGCGGGCGGCTTACGCGGCAACCCTTGTCAAGCGCCAGATCC
This sequence comes from Actinomycetota bacterium, assembly GCA_030775705.1. Classification (GTDB taxonomy): domain Bacteria; phylum Actinomycetota; class Actinomycetes; order Mycobacteriales; family Jatrophihabitantaceae; genus JALYIS01. The sequence continues at coordinate 18,065 of JALYIS010000240.1, read as the reverse complement.
ACCGGGCGAGCTTCGACCACCTCTTCGATCTGTACTTTCCGCTCGTCACCGGTGTCGGGGGCCTGGACGCGGCGCCCGGGCAGGCTCCCACGCCACCGCGCGCCCCACCTCCACCCTGGGAGGTGAACGACCCGCTGCGACTCGAACTGCGGGAGCGGCTGAGCCAGTACCTGCGCGACGGAGACGAGCAGCTCGCAACCGTCGTGGCGCGCGAGGCGGTTGCCGGGTTCGGCGCCCTGCCTGGCGCCGGCGGCGGCGCGCCGTCATGGTCGCCGCTGACCGTGCTCGACCGACTCTCGCCCCAGACGCTGCTGGCGGCCCTGTTGGAGCAGTTCCTGCACGGCCAGGAGGAGGGCGGGCTCGCCGAGCGGGCTGCCCGGACAACCATCAATGGCCGGCTGCGGCGCTTCGAGGAGCTCGTCAGGGCCGACGCACGGCGCCGACTGGCCGAGCAGACCAGCCTCGCCGAGGTCGCCAGCTCGGGGCTGCCGCGCAGCCTGGACACGATTGCCTTCCTGGGCGCCAACCGGGAGGAGATGGCGGCCCTCAGGCGTGAGTTGCAGCCCTTGGCGCGGCGGCTGGCTGCCCGACTCGCGGTTTCGCACCGGCGCGGACGCCGTGGCGCCCTCGACTTCCGCCGCACGATCAGGGCGTCGCTGTCCTCCGGCGGAGTGCCGTTGCAGACCCTGCACCGGCCGCGGCGCCCCACGAAGACCGATCTGGTGATCCTCTGCGATGTCAGTGACTCGGTGACCTCGTTCGCGCACTTCACACTGTTGCTGGTCTACGCCCTGCGTGAACAGTTCAGCCGGGTGCGGACCTTTGCCTTCATTGACGACCTGGACGAGGTCACTCGTTTCTTCGGGCCGGGCGTCGATGTCGTCGAAGCGGTAGCCTCGATGGCGGGACAAGCCAAGGTGGCCGGCCTGTTCGGTAACACCGACTACGGGCGGGCCTTCGAACTGTTCGACCGGCGCTACCCGCAAGCGTTGACCCGACGCACCTCGCTGCTCATCCTCGGTGACGCGCGCTCGAACTACGGACACCTCGGCCTGGGCGCCCTGGAGTCCATGGTCGACCGGGCTCGCCACGCGCACTGGCTCAATCCGGAACGGCGCGGTCTGTGGGACAGTGGGGATTCCGAGGCCACCCGCTTTGGTCGCATCCTGCCGATGGTCGAGTGCCGAAATCTCGCCCAGCTCAGCGAGTTCGTCCGCAACCTGGACTGACTACACGCCTCGAAACTGTGGTGTGCGCTTCTCCGAGAACGCCCGCGGCCCCTCTTTCGCGTCCTCGCTGCGAAACACCGCCATGCCGAGTTCGGCATCGAGCTTGAACGCGTCGTTCTCGTGCATCGCCTCGGTCTCGCGGATGGTTCGCAGGATCGCCTGGATGGCCACCGGCCCATTGGCCGCGACGAGCTCGGCCAGCTCCAGCGCCTTGGCCAAGGCCTGGCCGTCGGGCACGACATGTCCGATCAGCCCGATCTGTTGCGCCTCGACCGCCCGGATATGGCGCCCGGTGAGAAGTAGGTCCGCGGCCACCGTGTAAGGGATCTGCCGGACGAGCCGTACCGCGGAGCCACCCAAGGGGAACAGACCCCATCTGGGTTCGCTGACGCCGAAGCGCGCGCTCTGTCCGGCGACCCGGATATCGGTCGCCTGCAGGATCTCGGTGCCGCCGGCGATGGCCGGCCCCTCGACGGCGGCGATGAGCGGCTTTGTCAGCCGCCGTCCCTTGAGCAGCGACTCGATCACCGAGAGGTCCAAAGCGTTGGCCGAATCGCCCGGGTGATTGGTCGTCATCGCCTTGAGGTCGGCGCCCGCGCAGAATGCGCCGCCAGCTCCGGTCAGGATGCAGACCCTGATATCGGGATCTTGGTCGACCTGATTCCACGCCGCGGTCATCCCCGCCAGCATCGGGCCGGAGAGAGCATTCCTCGCCTCCGGACGGTTCATCGTGACGACGAGGACGTGGCCGCGCTTGTCGACGAGGCAGTGCTGATCCTCGGGAGTCATCGTGGTCATCTTCGGGCACCCTTCTGCGGGTCTGGGGTTGCCAGAAACAGTAACAGGTTCTAGTTTTTGCAGATGGCCTTCAATATCGCCGACTTGTTTGAACACGCCGTGGACTGCTTCCCCGATCGTCTCGCGGTGGCCTGCGGCGATGACGAGGTCACCTACGCCGAGCTCGAGGAGCGCGCCAACCGGCTGGCGCACCATCTGGGCGCCCACGGCGTTGGCGCCGGATCTCACGTCGCGATGTGCACCCGCAACCGGCTGCAGTCCTTCGTGACCATGCTTGCCGTCTACAAGCTGCGCGCCGCCTTGATAAATGTGAACTACCGCTACACGGCCAACGAGATCCGCTACGTCCTGGACAACGCGGATGTCGTCGCGCTCGTGCACGAACGGACCTACGCGGACCGCGTCGCCGAGGCACTGCCCGGCGCCCCCACGGTCAAGCATGTGGTCGTCATCGAGGACGAGACCGACCTGGCCTTCACCGGCGTCGCCTACCAAGAGGCGCTCGCGTCGGGCAGCCCCGAGCGTGACTTCGACGAACGCAGCAACGACGACCACTACCTGCTCTACACCGGCGGCACCACGGGTCAACCGAAAGGGGTGATCTGGCGTCACGAGGATGTCTGGCGCGCGCTGGGGGGCGGGATCAACTTCCTCACCGGCGAGCCGCTGCTGACCGAGTACGACCAGGCTGAGGTGGGCAAGGTCACCGGTGGCCTCACGAGGCTGTGCCTGGCTCCGCTGATCCACGGAAACGCCCAGTGGGCCGGACTGATGGCCCTGTTCGGGGGCGACGCCGTCGTGCTGCTGACCCAATTCGATCCGGTCGACGTGTGGACGACGATCGAGCGCCGCAAGGTGAACGTCGTCGTGCTGATCGGGGACGCGATGGCCCGGCCGATGATCGAGGCATACCGCGCCGGCACCTATGACGTGTCCTCGGTATACGCGATCTCGAGCAGCGCCGCGCTGTTCTCACAGAGCGTCAAGAACCAGTACCTGGAGTCGCTGCCCAATGTGGTCATCACCGACGCCATCGGCTCGTCGGAGACCGGGTTCATGGGCATGGGCATGATCACCAAGGACAGCGAGCAGGGGATCGGCGGCCCGCGGGTGAGCGCCGGTACCGACACGATCGTCATCGACGAGGCCGGGGTCCCGCTCCCAGCCGGATCCGAGCAGATCGGGCGGCTCGCACGCGGCGGCCACATACCGCTCGGGTACTACAAGGACCCGGAAAAGACCGAGCGCTTGTTCGTGCAGGTCGAGGGCAGGCGCTACACCGTCCCCGGCGACTTCGCCCGGCACGAGCCGGACGGGACGATAACCCTGCTCGGGCGCGGCAACACCTGCGTCAACACCGGCGGGGAGAAGGTCTTCCCGGAGGAGGTGGAGAGCGCGTTGATGTCTCATCCGGACGTCTTCGATGTGCTCGTCGTCGGCGTTCCCGACGATCGGCTGGGCCAGCAGGTCGCGGCCATCGTCGAGCCGCGGCCAGGCGCCACGCCGTCCTTCGATGAGCTGAGCGCGCACGTGCGCAAGGAGATCGCCGGCTACAAGGTCCCCAAGAGCATCTGGCTGGTGGACAAGGTCCATCGCCTGGCCACCGGAAAAGCCGACTACCGATGGGCCAACAGCTACGCCACCGACCACCCGGAGGATGTCCTGTGCGCACCGCACTCAGCGACCAGCTCGGCCTAGCACACCCCATCTTCGCCTTCACACCCTCAGAGCACGTCGCCGCGGCGGTGAGCCGCGCCGGTGGGATGGGGGTGCTCGGCTGCGTCCGCTTCAACGATGCCGAGGAGCTCGATGCCGTCCTGAACTGGATGGATGAGAACACCGACGGCAAGCCGTACGGAGTCGACATCGTGATGCCGGCCAAAGTCCCCACCGAGGGCACGCCCGCCGACCTCGCCAAGTACATCCCGGACGAACACAGGCGCTTCGTGTCCGACACGTTGCACAAACTCGGCGTGCCACCCCTACCCGCGGACGGCGACCCGGCGGCAGACGGGGTACTGGGCTGGCTGCACTCGGTCGCGCGAGCGCACGTCGAGGTCGCCCTCCACCACCCGATCAAGTTGATCGCGAATGCCCTCGGCTCGCCTCCCAAGGACGTCATCGACCAAGCACACGAGCGCGACGTCCCGGTCGCCGCGCTGGCCGGCAAGGCCAAACACGCCAGGGCCCACGTGGACAACGGCGTCGACATCGTCATCGCGCAGGGCACCGAGGCGGGCGGCCACACCGGCGAGATCGCGACGATGGTGCTGGTACCCGAGATCGTCGACGCGGTGGGCACCGATGGCGCGGTACTCGCCGCCGGCGGCATCGGCTCGGGTCGCCAGATCGCGGCCGCACTCGCCCTCGGCGCGGCCGGGGTGTGGATGGGCTCGTACTGGCTGACTGCGTCGGAGTACACCCTTGGCGCCGGGGACACGATGCAGCGCGCCCTGGTCAGCGCCGGATCAGACCAGACGGTGCGCTCGCGGATCTACAGCGGCAAGCCTGCCCGCCTGCTCAAGACCAAGTGGACCGATGCGTGGTCCGAGCCGGGGGCCCCCGAGCCGCTGCCGATGCCCTTGCAGAACCTGCTCGTCACTGAGGCCCACCAGCGCATCATGCGCTCGCAAGATCCCGAGGTGGTTGCGATGCCGGTCGGTCAGATCGTCGGTCGGATGAACTCGGTCCGCCCCGCCGCCGAACTCGTCCACGGGCTGGTCGCCGAACTCGAGGAGACCCTGGCGCGACTCGACAAGCTCCGGTGACCTCAGCCGGGACCCCGGACCCGCTCGGCCCCGCTCGACTGGGCCCGCTTCAGCTTCGCAATCGCGTGATCAAGGCGGCCACCTTCGAAGGTCTCACGCCCCAGGGCCTGGTCACCGACGAGCTGATCGATTTCCACCGCCGGCCGGCGCGCGGTGGTGTCGGCATGACGACGGTGGCCTACTGCGCGGTGTCGCCCGAAGGACGCACGGACCGTCACCAGCTGCACTGGCGGCCAGAGGCGATGGCCGGACTGCGTCGGTTGACCGATGCGGTGCATGCCGAGGGGGCCGCAGTGTCAGCCCAGATCGGGCATGCCGGTCCGGTCGCAGACGCCAAGTCCAACCGGTTGCCTGCGCTCTCGCCGAGCCGAACCTTCCAGCCGCTGGGCATGACCTTCACCGAGGCCGCGTCGGTGGCCGAGCTGGCTCGGGTCACGACGGCCCACGCCGACGCTGCGCGCATGGCCGTCGAAGCGGGCTTCGATGCCGTGGAGATTCACCTCGGTCACAACTACCTCGCCAGCGCCTTCCTCAGCCCTAGGCTCAACCGCCGCCACGACGACTACGGAGGCGAGTTGGTCAACCGCGCGCGGCTGGCTCGCGAGATCGCCCGCGCGGTCCGCGATGCGGTGGGCAGTCGCATCGCCATCCTCGCCAAGCTCAACATGGACGACGGAGTCCGGCGGGGTCTGCGCCTGGACGAGTCGATTCAGGTTGCGCAGTGGCTCGAGCAGGACGGTTCCCTGGACGCTCTGGAGTTGACTGCGGGCAGCTCACTGTTGAATCCGATGTACCTGTTCAGGGGCTCCGCGCCGCTGCGTGAATTCGCGGCGGCGATGCCCCAGCCGATGCGCCTCGGTGTCCAGCTCGCCGGGCGGACTCGGCTGCACAGTTACCCCTACCACGACGGCTACCTACTGGCGGACGCAAAGAAGGTCCGCGCGGCCGTATCGCTGCCGCTGGTCCTGCTCGGCGGAATCACCACCAAAGCCTTGATGGATCAGGCGATGGCCGAGGGATTCGCCTTCGTCGCAATGGCGAGGGCCCTGCTACGTGAGCCTGACCTGATCAACCGGATCCGCTCCGACGGACAGTCCACATCACGATGCACCCACTGCAACAAATGCATGCCGACCATCTACTCCGGCACCCGGTGCGTGCTCCTTTGAACGTCAGGCGGGAGTGGTCGCGAGTTCGGCACCGAGTATCCGCAACTGCGCGGTGGCCGATCCGTAGGTGAATTCGCAACGTTTGGCTGCGACGAAGTAGCGGTGCAGCGGCGCGTCCACATCGATCCCGGTCCCGCCGTGGATATGCACGGCCGTGTGCGCGACCCGGTGGCCGGCATCGGACGCCCAGAACTTGGCAGTCGCGATCTCCGCGGCACTGGGGAGCGGCTCGGCCACCCGCCACGCCGCCTCCCACATCGTCAGGCGGACCGCCTCCACATCGATGTACGCATCGGCCAGGCGCTGCCCGACCGCCTGGAAGCTACCGATAGGGCGCCCGAACTGCTGGCGCTCCCGGGCGTACGCGGCAGTCAACTCGAGGGCCCGCTCGAGGACCCCGAGCTGCCGGGCACACTGCCCGACCGTGGCCCGCGCCACCATCCAGTGCAGCAGATCGGGCTCGCCGAGATACCGATCGGGCCCGACCTCGACCGCATTGAGTTCCAACGACACGACACTGTCGCCGTCGAGGACTTGCTGACGCTCGAGCACAACACCCGCTTGGTCAGCATCGACGATGAACACCGCGACACCCTCGGCCGTAGTCGCCGGGACCAGGAACACCTGCGCGATCGTGCCCGAGGGCACGATGACCTTCGATCCGGTGATCGACCACCCGGTGGCCGTGCGCGCCGCCTGAGTGGCGGGAGCCTCCGCGGACTCGGCGAGGTCCTCGGTGAGTGCGGCGGTGAGCATCAACTGCCCCGCGGCAGCAGGACGCGCCCACCTGGTGCGCTGCTCGTCGGTGCCGAAGTGTGCGATGGCCGCCGCGCCGAGCACGATGCATTCCAGATAAGGAGCAGGCGCCACGCTGCGGCCGAGTTCGAGCAGCACGCTGCACTGCTCGAGCAGGTCCAGACCGCCGCCGTCCACGGTCTCGGGCAGGCACGCCGCCAGAACCCCGGCGTCGGCGAGCGCCGTCCACAGCTCGCGGTCGAAATGCGCGCCCGATTGCTCCACGGCGCGCAGGCGGGACGGGGTCACCTGGTCGGTGAGAATGCGGCGGGTGAGATCGCCCAGCTCGCGCTGAGTCTCTGAGATCGCGAAATCCATCGTGGTGTCCTTTCAGCGTCCGCTGGGCGGCAATCGAAGGCCAACGCCGGCAATGATGTCGCGCTGAACCTCGTTGGTGCCGCCGCCGAAGGTGAGGATGAGTGAGGAACGGTGCATCCGCTCGACTCGGCCAAGCAGCACGGCGCCCGGCGAGCCCATCCGCACCTGGCTGCTCGAGCCGATGATCTCCATGAGCAGGCGGTAGGCCTCGGTGGCGAATTCGGTTCCGAACACCTTCGTCGCCGATGCGTCGGCCGGCCCGACGCCTGAGCCCGATGCGATCCGCCAGTTCATCAACTTCAGGAACTGAACCTTCGCGTGGATCCGGGCCAGGTGAATCTGCACCCACTCTTGATCGATGACGCGCCGCCCGTCGGACAGCTTGGTGCTCTGTGCCCACTCCCGAACCTCGTGCAGTGCGGTGAGGATCGGGGCCGCAGAGGTGAGCGCAACCCGCTCGTGGTTGAGCTGGTTGGTGATCAGAGCCCAACCCGCGTTGAGTTCGCCAACCACAGAGGTGGCCGGCACGCGGACATCTGAGTAGTAGGTGGCGCTGGTCGTCGGTCCGGAGACGGTCCGGACCGGCGTCCAGGAGAAGCCGGGGGCGTCCGTCGGCACGATCAACATCGACAGCCCCTTATGCCTGGGCGCGTCGGCGTCGGTCCGGCAGGCCAGCCACACGTAGTCGGCGTACTGGATCAGGCTTGTCCACATCTTCTGTCCGTTGATCACGAACTCGTCACCGTCACGATCGGCTCGGGTACGCAGCGAAGCCAGGTCGGTGCCCGCTCCCGGTTCGGAGTATCCGATCGAGAAGTGGATCTCGCCGGCCGCGATCTTGGGCAGGTAGAAGGCGCGCTGTTCCGGACTTCCGAAACGCATGATCGTCGGCCCCACGGTGTTGATCGTGAGGAACGGCACCGGCGCCCCAGCGACCGCGGCCTCGTCCGTGAAGATCAACTGGTCGAGGGTCGAGCCGCCGCGACCGCCGTACTCGACGGGCCAACCCAGCGTGAGCCAGCCATCGGAGCCCATCTGGCGGACGGTCTCCTTGTAGGCATCGCCGTCGCCGTACTCGCCGTCCAACGAGGTCAGCGCGGCCCGGCGCTCGGGGGTCATCAACTGGGCGAAGTAGGAGCGCAACTCACGCCGGAGTTGTTCGTGCTCGGCCGAAAGACGAATCTCCATCGCTCACTCCTTGGGTGGAACGCGTTCTAGTAGAGGCTAGCGCCCCGTGCGGCGCTGAGTCGATAGTGCAGCGGTGTCGGGGATTTTGTGCGAGCAACCACCATTGCCCCTGACTAGAACGAGTTCTATCATCTCTCTGCACATCCAGCGCCGGACCCGGTCTCTTAACACCAGCCGTGACCTGCGACACACTGGGTCGTTGCACCTATGGGTCGACCGGCGCAGCCACGGCTCTGAGTTGTGTGAGACCCGACATCTTCTCACCAGGAGGCACGCCGTGCGGGTAGTCGTCGACCGGGATCTATGCGAGGCCAACGGCGTGTGCGTGGGCCTCGCGCCCGAAGTCTTCGAGCTCGACGACGACGAGGAACTGGTGATCCTGCAGCCGGAGCTACCAGAGAACCGACTAGAACGCGTTTCTCTTGCAGTGGCGCGCTGCCCCAAGAACGCGCTGAAAATGCTGCCTTGAGTCGAGTTGAGTAAAACGAGAACACGTTCTACAGTTGCCCAGATCACACCTTGCATTCCGTCCAGTTCGTCCGTTTCGCATGATTCAGGGGATCGCATCCATGAAGGCACGCGGCCATGGTGAGGGACAGCGTGACTGACCCATTGAGCCTCGACGGCAAGGTCGCGATCGTCACCGGCGCGGGGGCCGGCCTCGGGCGTGCGGAAGCGATCGCGCTGGCGGCGGCAGGCGCTCGTGTCATCGTCAACGACATGGCCGACACCGACATCGTCGACGCGATCGAAGCCGACGGCGGCAAGGCCTTGCTGGTCCCCGGCGACGTCTCCGAGGCCAGCACGGCCGACGCCATGATGCGGGCTGCCGTCGATCACTTCGGATCCCTGGACATCGTGGTCAACAACGCCGGCATGACCCGCGACCGGATGCTGTTCAACATGACGGACGACGAGTGGGACGCCGTCATCCGAGTGCACCTGCGCGGCCACTTCCTGCTCTCGCGCAACGCGGCCGCACATTGGCGCGGACAGGCAAAGGCGTCCGGGCAGCCGACTTTCGGCCGGCTGATCAACACCTCGTCAGAGGCCGGTCTCACCGGATCGGAGGGCCAGCCGAACTATGCCGCGGCCAAGGCCGGAATCGCGGCATTGACGGTCTCCGCCGCCCGGGCCCTTCGCCGTTTCGGGGTGACGGCCAACGCCATCTGTCCGCGGGCCCGTACGGCGATGACCAGTTCGGTCTTCGGCGAGCCCCCTGCCGGCGGGGTGGATCCGCTCTCGGTCGAGCACGTGGCGCCGCTGGTCGCTTACCTCGCCTCGCCCGCCGCGAGCGAGATCAGCGGTCAAGTCTTCGTCGTCTACGGCACCATGGTCGCACTGATGGCGCCGCCGAGGGTGGAGAGGCGTTTCGATGCCACCACAAAAGCCTGGACTACCGCAGAACTCGATGGCACGGTCGGTGGGTATTTCATGGGACGTGATCCCGAGCGAACCTTCGCTTGCACAGAGGTATTGAGCCTTTCCTGATGCTTATGAGGGAGAACCGCGTGGCCATCCGACGTCGACCAGTACAGGTCGTCCTACTTGCGAGCGCCTGCGTCGTGCTGGCCGCTTGCGGATCCCAGGTATCACCGTCGAAGTTCGTCGCTGCGCAGGGCTCGCTCTACGGGGCCGGCAATGGTGGCGGCAGCGGCGTCAGTGGTGCCAGCAATGGCGCTGGCGCGAACAGCAACGGCGGCACGATCATTGCCGGGACCCCCGGCAAGCCGGGTACGAAGTCGACCGTCGTGTCCGGTTCAGGGTCCGGTGGCGGCTCTGGGGCCGGCTCAGGGGCCGGTGGATCGAGCTCCGGTGGCGGGTCGAACCCGGGCAACGCCGCGGCGGGCATCACGGCGGCCAGCTGCGCCGGCTTCAAGAATTCGACGGGCATCAGTGACTCGAGCATCACGCTCGCCAACGTCGCCGACGTCAGCGGACCGGTGCCGGGACTGTTCGCCGGAGTGCAGCAGGCGATGAAGGCGTATGCGGCCTACTTCAACTCCTCCTCCAGCATCTGTGGTCGCAAGCTGTCGATCGAGGGCTTGGACAGTCAGACCAGCTCCAGCGGCGATCAGCAAGCGGCTATCACCGCCTGCGGAAACTCCTTCGCGATGGTCGGTTCGTTCGGCGCCTTCGACGCCGGCGGCGCCTCAACGGTGACCAACTGTGCGATCCCGGATCTTCGCGCCGGTTCGACGCAGGCTCAGCGGGCGGATTCGCCGGTCGTCTCGGGCACCATGTCCCAGAACGCGAACTATCAGCCCACCGCACCCGCGGACTTCTACAAGTCTAAATTCGCTGGAGTCGCCGATAAGGCCGCTTTCCTGTATCTCAACGCCGGCGCCGCGAGCGAAGAGGCACAACAGGAGATCAAGGGCTGGACACACGAAGGATTCAACTTCATCTATACCGCCGGGATCGACGTCACGGCGTTCAACTACACGACCTACGTCTCGAAGATGCAGTCCTTGGGCGTTCAGTACGTCCAGTTCGTCGGCGCGTACCAGTACGCGGTGAAACTCGCGCAGGCGATCGCACAGCAGGCCAGCTTCCACCCGGTCTTCGTCCTGGACCCGGTTGCCTATGACCCGGGGTACGTATCCTCGGGCGGGTCCGCGGTGAACGGCACGCATATCTGGATCAACAGCGAGACGTTCGAGGATGCCAGCCAGATTCCGGAGATGCAGACCTACGAGACGTGGCTGCAGCGGGTCGCGCCGGGCGCACAGCCCAACTACTTCGGGCTCTACGCCTGGGCCGCCGGAGCTCTGTTCACCAGAACCGCCCTCCAGCTCGGCGGCCAGCTCACCCGCCCGGCCCTGATCGCCGCGTTGAAGAAGGTCGACAACTACACCGGCAACGGCCTATTCGGGCCGCAGCACGTCGGGGCGGGCATCACCGGCAACTGCTACGGCTTTATCACGCTGCAGAACGGCACGTGGGTCCGCGAATCAGGGCAGAAATTCACCTGCGGCAGCGTCACGAAGGTCGGATAGGGCGATGAACGAGTTCCTCGCTTACACCATCACCGGCCTGTTCACCGGGGCCGCCTACGCGATCGCGGCGTCCGGCCTGGTGCTCACGTACACCACGACGCGGGTGTTCAACCTCGGCCACGGCGCGATCAGCATGGTGTCGGCCTTCCTCTACTGGCAGCTCACCGTAAAGGGCCACATGCCCACCTTGGCGGCGGCTCTGCTCATCCTGCTGATCATCGCTCCGCTACTAGGGGTGCTGCTCGAGCGGGTGATGATGCGCGGCTTGGGCGACGCTCCGGTCAGCGTCAGCCTGGTCGTCACCATCGGCCTGTTCGTCCTGCTGATCGGCGTTGCCCAGCAGGTATGGCCGGCCACCACCGGCAGGGCACCCGTGCCGTACTTCTTCGGTGCAGATTCGTTCACGGTCGGCACGTTCAGGGTCAGCTACCACTACGTCCTCACCATCGGTATCTCGATCCTGGTTGCCGGCGGTCTCTATGTACTGCTGAACCGCACCCGGGTCGGGACGTCGATGCGCGCCGCCGTCGACAACAAGGAACTGCTCGAACTCTTCGGCGCCAGCTCGCAACGCGTATCGATGGCAAGTTGGGCCGTTGGGTCGTCATTGGCGTCGCTCGCCGGAATCCTGCTCGTTGCCTTCGTGGGGCTGGATTACTACCAGCTGACCTTCCTGGTCATCAACGCGTTCGCCGCGGCAATGCTGGGACGCCTGCAAAGCCTGCCCTACACGTTCCTCGGTGCGATCATCCTCGGTCTGGGCCAGGAGTATCTCGTGGGCTACCTGCCGACCTCGAACATTCTCGACGGGCTGCAGGCGTCGCTGCCGTCACTGCTGCTGTTCGTGGTGCTCATCTTCGTTCCGCAGGTACGGCTACGCGTCGGGCAGATCAAGGGCATCCTCTCCGCGCCGGTACCCACCGTGGCCCGCTCGCTGCAGATCGGTGGCGCGCTGGTCGTGCTGTCGTTCATCTTCATCCCCATGCTCTCGGCAACCAACGACCAGCGAGCCGGGCTGGCCGTCGCCTACGCACTGGTGATGCTGTCGCTCGTCCTGCTCACTGGCTATGGCGGCTATGTCTCGCTGGCGCAGTTGGCGTTCATGGGAATCGGCGCCGCGGTAGTCGCCAAGATGAACACCACCTCACCGGTCGCGGTGGTGGCCGCCGTCCTGATCGCCGCCGCCGTCGGAGCGCTGGTCGCGCTGCCCGTACTGCGGCTCACCGGGCTGTATCTGGCCCTGGCGACCCTGGCGTTCGCGTTCATGATGGACAAGCTCGTCTTCCAGACGAGCTTCATGTTCGGCTTCAACGGCAGCCTGAACGCGAAGCGGATGTCGCTGCTGGGTTACGACTTCAAGAGCGGCGGGTCCTACGTCGTGCTGATGCTCGTCGTCTTCACACTCGTGGCCCTGGTCCTACTCATCCTGCGCCGCGGCCCGATCGGCCGGCTCCTGATCGCGATGCGTGACAGCCCCGCCGCCTGCGGCACGCTAGGGCTGAACCAGCGCTGGTTCCGGGTCGGGCTGTTCGCCACCTCGGCCGGCATCGCAGGTCTGGGCGGCGCGCTGCTCGCCGGACTGCGCGAGACCGTCTCAGCGCCGGACTTCCAGGCGCTGTCCGGACTTCTGCTGTTGCTGTTGGCGGTCGTGTGCGGCGTGACCTCGATGACCGGCGCCGCGCTGGGCGGAGTCTTGCTGATGCTTCTGCCCGTCCTCCAGTCGCAGTACAAATCGCTGGGCGGCCTCGAATTCCTCATCATTGGCATTGGTGCGGTCAGCCTCGGGCGCGACCCGAACGGAATCGCCAATCACCTGTTCTCCTGGACACGCCAGCTCAGCGGCTCCCTTCCGCGACCCCACCGCACCGCCAAGCCGGTCGTCGCCGAAGGCCCGCTTCGTGAACCGGAGGTGGCCGGTCGTGGCGTTGCTTGAGATCTCCGGAGTCACCGTCCAGTTCGGGGGTGTGACTGCGGTGAACGACGCGTCCATGTCCGTCGATGCCGGATCGGTGACCGGGCTGATCGGGCCGAACGGGGCGGGTAAGACGACGCTGTTCAACGTGATCACCGGATTGCAGCCGCCTACCAAGGGGCGCGTCCGCTTTCACGGGCACGACATCACCAAGGCTAGCCCGAACAGCCGCGCCAAGGCCGGCATGGGGCGTACCTTCCAGCGTCTGGAGGCCTTCGGGTCACTCACCGTGCGCGAGAATGTGCTCGTCGCCCGCGAGATCCACGCAGGCGCTCGCAGCTGGCTGCTCCGCAAGCAGGACCGGTTCGTCGACGAGCTGATCGAGCGGGTGGGCATCACCCGCTATGCCTCCCAGCGCGCAGACTCGGTGCCGACCGGCGTCGCCCGGCTGCTCGAAATGGCTCGTGCGCTCGCGATCGAACCCCAGGTGCTGTTACTCGACGAACCGTCCTCCGGACTCGACGAGGCCGAGACCGAAGCCTTCGGCGCATTGCTGACCGAGCTGGCCGCCGACGACCGCGCGGTCCTGATGGTGGAACACGACATGGACCTGGTGATGAGTGTGTGTCACTACATCCACGTGCTTGAGTTCGGACGGGTGATCGCGACCGGGACACCGGCGGAGATCCGAGCCGACCGCACCGTCCAGGCCGCCTATCTCGGGTTCATCGACGACAGCGCGGGCGCCGCTCAAACGACGGCCTTACTCAACCAGCTGGCGCCGCCGGACCACCTGGCGCCGCCGGACCACCTGGCGCTGGCGGACCACCTGGCGCTGGCGGACGCATCGCCGCACCAGGGTGCGCCTGCGCCAGCAGAGACGACGATAGAGCTGCCGGCGATCAAGGCGGAGCCACGATGACCCAGACCGTCACCACGCCGATCCTCGAACTGGTCGGGATTCGGGCCGCCTACGGCCGCATCGAGGTGTTGCGTGGCGTCGACCTCACGGTGCCCAGGGGTGCCGTCGTCGCGCTCCTCGGCGCCAACGGCGCAGGCAAGACGACCCTGCTTCGCGTGATCAGCGGTCTGATGCCGGCCACGGACGGGCATATCCACCTCGGCGGAGAGCACATCAGCGGCGCGACCCCCGACGCGCTCACCCGTGCCGGACTGTGCATGGTGCCCGAGGGCCGTGGCGTGTTCCCCAACCTGACGGTCGAAGAGAACCTGTGGTTGGCCTCCTACTCCGGGACACCGGTCGAGAAGATCCTCACCGAGGCATACGCGCGCTTCCCGCGATTGCGTGAACGCCGGCGCCAACTCGCCGGCAGCCTGTCCGGGGGCGAACAGCAGATGCTGTCGCTGGCCCGCGCGCTGGCCTCTGACCCCGCGCTGCTGTTGCTCGATGAGCTATCCATGGGACTCGCGCCCCTGATCGTCGAAGGCCTCTACGACACCGTCGCCGAGATCGCCGAGCAGGGCGTCTCCATCCTGGTCGTCGAGCAGTTTGCCAGCAGCGCGCTCCGCGTCGCGGACTACGCGGCGGTGATGCACGGCGGGCGCATCAGGGCGAGCGGCGAGCCCGCTGAGATCCAAGCCAAACTGACTGATCTCTATTTTGGGGGAGCGGCATGAGATCTGATCGCAAATGGCTCGCTGCCGGGACCGGCATAGCCCTGGCGACTCTGCTTTGGCCGGGCCCCGCAGCGTCCGCGGACACCACACTCGGCGGATACACAGGCTCGGCAACGGCGCAGGTACTGCACGTCGAGGTCTTTGACCCCACCATTCCGATCCCGGCCTCGCCGCAGGCCGAGGGGAGCATCGCGTACAGCAGGTCGTCCGTGGACAGCGGGCCGACCTCACGAGCATTGGCCAGCTACCTGTGGCCCGGCAGCGTCATCGGTGACGGGTTCGATCAGCTCACTATGCAGCCCGGCTCCAAGTACCCAGTGCAGGTCAACTCCCGGTTCCCAGCCACTCCGGATGCGCCGGCGAAGAATGCCGTACAGCTCACTGACGGCAACGGAATGGCCACCGCGACGGACGGGTTCACCACGAACGCGTCCGTCACGGGCCTCGGACTCGCCGGGCCGGGAACGAACCCCCTCGGCGGGCTCGGCGCCGGTCTCGGGCAGCTGGGTGGGTCGGCGCCGTCGAGTTCGGCGGCAACGCCGGCGTTGCCACTGCCGATCTCGTCCTCCCTCGCAGCCCTCGTCACCGCACAGCATGTGACGAGCTCGAGCACCACGACCGTCGCGGGTAAGACGCTGACCTCCACGGCGCATGCCGCGGTCAGCAACCTTTCCCTGCTGAGTGGGTTGATCGACATCAAGGGCCTGGACGTCACCTCCACCGTGGTCAGCGACGGCGCCAAGGCCACGTCGACAGGTACCGCAACGATCGGTTCGCTGACCGTCGCCGGGGTACCGCTCGCGATCAGCGACAGCGGCGTAAACCTGGGACTGCCGGTGCTGTCGCAGACGCTTTCGGGCATATTGAAGACGCTCGGCCTGTCGATCGCCGCGATTCCGGTGACGAACAAGGTCAACGGTGCAAAGGGCGAGTTCCACGCCCAGGCGCTGCAGATCTCCATCGACACCAAGCCATTCACCTCGGTCGTCGACAGTGTGCTCACCCCGCTCATCGGGCTCTTTCCGGCCGACACCCAGAACCAGCTCGCGCCCCTGCTCAGCCTTGGCCCGAAGATCGTGCTGACCGTCGGTGACACCGACGCGATTGGCAACGCCTCACCGGCCTTCGCAGGCGGGTCAGGCGGGAGCAGCACGGGTACGGGGACAAGCGGCGGCTCAACCGGCGCCGGCTCCCATACCACCGGCACAGGCTCTGCAGGTAACACCACGTCACTGTCGCCCGGCACCCCCGGCACCCCGGGTAGCGGTTCGGCACCGGGCGTGAGCAACGCACCGACGGCAGTCCAGCCGGTCGCGCTCGGTCTGCCGGGGCTCGGCGCCATTCCTCGGATGTTGATCATCGGCGGCCTGCTGCTCGCCGGCCTCATCGGTCTGCTGATGCGGCAAGCCGGGGCGATCCTGCTGGGCGGTACCCGCAATTGTGACCGAGGGCTGGTCACCGGACTACCCAACCTACGGAGGGGATGACGATGGCTGCGACAGTTGCGAGCCCGAGCGTGCAGAAGGCCGACGCGGGGCCCAGCCGGGTAGCCAGGGCCCGGGCCGCGCTCGCCGACCAGCAGTACCGCCTCGTTCAACTGATCCTCTTCGCCATGGGCGCGGTCCTCATGCCGCTCGGGCTCATCGCCATCGCACTGGGTTGGTATGGCACCGCGCACTCGCACTATGACTACGACCAGCGCACGTACCTGATCTCCGGCGGCGTCCTCGGGCTTGGACTGTGCTTTGTCGGAGGTTTCCTCTACTTCGGCGCGCTGCTCGCGAAGGCCAACGCAGATCAGCGCGACAGCCAGTTGCGGCTGGCCGAATCGCTGAATCACATCGCCGCGCTGATGTCTGCGCCACTGGCCTCGCCCACCCATGCCGGGGGATCGATCGACCAGCCCGACGGGCTGGTCTTCGCCGGTCAGGGGAGCACCCTGCACCGTCGCGACTGCCCGCTCATCTCCCAGCGGCCCGACCTCATCGCGGCCTCCGGCCGGGAAGCCAACACGACCGTCTGCCGGGTATGCCACCCGACCACGAACTAAGGACAACGAGACACATGGGTCTGCTCGACGGCAAGGTCGCGATCGTCACCGGTGCTTCGCGTGGCCAGGGAGCAAGCGCTGCGCGTCGATTCATCCAGGAGGGCGCCCGGGTAGTCATCGCCGATGTCAGTGATGAAGCAGGCAAGGAGCTCGCACAGGAACTCGGTGCCGCCGCGTACTACCGGCACTTGGACGTGGCTAGCGAAGACGATTGGACCGCTGTCGTCGGCGAGGTGATCGACACGCTCGGTCGCCTCGACGTGCTGGTGAACAACGCCGGCGTGCTCTTCTTCTCAGCGCTCGAGGAGACCAGCCTGGCCGACTACGAGCGGGTCGTGCGCACCAACCAGTTCGGCTGCTTCCTCGGCATGCGGGCGGCGGCCAGAGTGATGGGACCGGGGAGCTCGATCGTCAACCTCTCCTCGGTGGAGGGCATCGCCGGAATGCCCTATGTGGTCGCCTACACGGCGAGCAAGTTCGCGATTCGCGGTATGACCAAGGTGGCCGCCCTCGAACTCGGGCCCAAGGGCGTCCGCGTCAACTCGGTGCATCCCGGGATGATCGACACGAAGATGGTGCAGGACGCGATCGGCGGCCACGAGGTCGACCTCACTCCGGTGACGAACAAGCTCGCGCTGCGCCGAGTCGGCAAGCCTGAGGAGATCGCCGAGCTCGTTCTGTTCCTTGCCAGCGATCTGAGCTCCTACTCGACGGGTTCGGAGTTCATCGCGGACGGCGGCTCGCTGGCTACACACGCGCTCAACATGTCCTCCTGACCATCTGACCTGCAGGCCGTGTGTGCTACCGGCTCAATGCGCTGGCCGGGCATCGCCGTGCCACCCGGCGGGCGCGATGGTGTCGGGATAGTGTGAGTGGAGATTGAGAGGGGAGTGCCTATGCCTACCCACGAGAGCGGTCAGAGCCGTCCGCAGCGCCAGGCCGAGTCGAGCGAGGATGTCGAGGCAACTGTCGACACGTCCAATGACGTGGCAGAACGCCATGAGAAGCTCACCGAAGACGTCGACGCGATCCTCGACGAGATCGACGACGTACTCGAGACCAACGCCGAGGACTTCGTCCGCGCCTTCGTCCAGAAGGGCGGCCAGTAGCGCCCTCGAGGCCACGCGAGTCGCCGGGACCCGAGAGCGAGTCGATAGGGTCGACTCATGCGACCAACGTGGCACAGGGAGCGACTTTGAAT
>JALYIS010000239.1 GCA_030775705.1 Actinomycetota bacterium | reverse complement strand
GCTCCCTGGTTCGCGCGGCACAGGCAGTGACCGACGCCGGCGCCCACGATCCAGGGGCGGGTGCGGTGTTCGCCTCGCTGCGGGGCGGCTTGGGGCGGCTGCCGACCGCGTTGGCAGCTAGCGGAGGGTTTGCCGTGCGGGTCTCTACGACGGTGCGGGCGGTCCGCCGTACGGCGGGCGGATTCGAGGTGCTCTGTGGTCCGGTCCCCGGTCAGGAAGCCATCGCAGCCGACGCGGTGGTGCTGGCGACACCGGCGGCCAAGACAGCGTTGTTGCTGGGAGAGATCGCACCTGCGGCGAGCGGCGGACTCAACTCGATCGACAGCGCCAGCGTCGCGATTGTCACGCTGGCGTTCGACGATGCGCACCCCCCGGCCGGCAGCGGTTTGCTCATCGCGCTGCAGGAAGGCTTCACCACGAAGGCGGTCACCCTCACCTCACAGAAGTGGCCGATCGACACCGGCGGAGTGACCGTGCTGCGTGCTTCGCTCGGGCGTGCAGGAGACGCGCAGGCCCTGCAGCGCGACGACGTGGAGCTGATCGCCCTGGTGCGGCACGAGCTGCGATCCCTGATCGGCGTCGCCGCTGAGCCGATCGATGCCCTCGTCACACGCTGGGGCGGAGGGCTGCCCCAATACGCCGTTGGCCACGTTGCGCTGGTCGGGCGCATCCGGGCCGCGGTGGCGGTGATCCCGGCGCTGGCGGTGTGTGGCGCTGCCTACGACGGTGTCGGCGTGCCCGCCTGCATCGCCTCGGCGTACGCAGCCGCCGACCGCGTCGTCGCAGCGCTGGCCGCCGGTGGACAATCTCAGTCATGAGCTCAGTCACGAACAAGGCGCGAGATCTCAACGACGTTGTCCGTTACACCGCCTGGTCGGTGTTCCGCGTCGCGACGCCGTTGGGCGACATGGACCGCTCCCCGCTGACTGCCGAGGTCGTCGGGCTGTTCGAGCAGTTCGCGTCCAAGGACGTCGTTGTTCGCGGGACCTACGATGTCAGTGCACTGCGCGCGGACGCCGACCTGATGCTCTGGTGGCACGCCTCGAGCGCGGACGCGCTGCAGGATGCCTATGGCCGGTTCCGGAGAACCGGTCTCGGCACACGCCTGGAGCCCGTCTGGTCGAACATGGCGCTGCACCGCCCCGCCGAATTCAACAAGAGCCACATTCCCGCATTCCTCGCGGACGAGACACCACGCAGGTACATCTGTGTGTACCCGTTCGTGCGCTCCTACGAGTGGTACCTGCTGCCCGATGCCGAGCGGCGGGCACTGCTGGCCGAGCACGGTCAGTTGGCGCGCGAGTACCCCGATGTCCGGGCCAACACGGTGGCGTCATTCGCCCTGGGCGACTACGAATGGCTCCTCGCGTTCGAAGCTGACGAGCTGCACCGAATCGTCGACCTCATGCGGCACCTGCGCGGCTCGGAGACCCGACGTCACGTCCGCGAGGAGGTTCCGTTCTACACGGGAACCCGTCGCGAACTCGCCGAGTTGGTCGACGCGCTCGTCTGACTGGCGGGGGAGTTGGGCGCCTGACCAGGCGGGGCGGTTGGGCGCCTGACCAGGCGGGCAGTTACGCGTCCCCGTTCTCGAAGGTCAGCGAGATCGAGTTAATGCAGTAGCGCAAGTCAGTGGGGGTGTCGTACCCCTCTCCGGCGAACACATGACCCAGGTGACTGTGGCAGTTCGCGCAGACCACCTCGGTCCGCTTCATCCCCATGGCTCGGTCGGATCTCTCGATGATGCGGTCGCCGGCAAGGGGACTGAAGAAGCTCGGCCACCCGCAGTGCGAGTCGAACTTCTGGTCGCTGCGGAAGAGCTCGGTGTTGCAGGCGCGGCATCGGTAGACGCCCACCTCGTGGTTGTCGGTGAATTCGCCCACAAACGGGGCTTCGGTGCCCGCCTGGCGCAACACGCGGTACGCATCTGGCCCTAACTCGGCCCGCCATTCGGCATCAGACTTCTGTACGGCGGGCGCTGGCATCTCATCGGTGCGCTTCATGCACTCAACGGTACCGAGCCAAATGAGCGCGCGGCATTACAGAAGGTGGACGATTCCGAGGAAGCCTACGACGGCGGTGGCCACCGTGCCGATCAGGATGAGCCAGACGACGAGTTTCGCCGCCTTCCGTCGGGGTCCACTCAGCCGAGTGAAGCCCGAGGCGAACGCCGCGATGTTCTGCAGCTCGCCGTCTGCGGTGTTCGGGTTTGCCGTGCGGCCCCAGGCGCCGTCGACATAGTCCGGCGGCCGCTCCGGCGGCTCGTCCCACATCTGCTCGGTGTCCACACGTGCAGCGTAGGCGCCCAAAGGGGAACTGCCAGCCCGTGACATGACGCGCTACGGTGCCGGATGTGGCGTCTCCGTTCGTGGAAATCGAGGTCGAGGGCCGGGTCGTGCGAGTGAGCAACCCGGATCGGGTGTATTTCGCAGACCGTGGCGAGACCAAGCTCGACCTGGTGAAGTACTACCTCGCCGTCGGCCCAGGCATCGTGCGCGCGCTGCGTGACCGGCCATGCATGATGCACCGTTACCCGGATGGCACCAGTGGGGAGAAGATCTACCAGAAGCGGCTGCCCAAGGGAGCGCCCGACTGGGTGGAGACCGTAGAGGTCCGGTTTCCCTCCGGACGAACCGCGGACGAGCTGTGCGTCACCGAGTTGGCCAGCGTGGCCTGGGCCGTGCAGATGTCCACCGTTGAGTTCCACCCGTGGCACTCACGCCGCGCCGACACCGAGAGACCGGACGAACTGCGTATCGATCTGGATCCGCAGCCCGGGACCGGCTTCGAGGACACGGTTCGGGTCGCCGCGGTCGTCCGTGAGGTGCTTGACGAGCTGGGGGCGGTCGGGTGGCCCAAGACATCCGGCTCGAAGGGGACGCACATCTACGTCCGCATCGCCCCGGTGTTCGGATTTCGGGAAGTGCGCCGGGCGGCTCTGGCCCTTGCCCGCGAGGTGGAGCGTCGAATTCCGGACCAGGTGACGACGGCATGGTGGAAGGAAGAGCGCGGGGAGCAGGTGTTCATCGACTACAACCAGAATGCGCGCGACCGGACCATCGCTTCTGGTTATAGTGTCCGCGGCTTCCCGTGGGGTCCCGTGAGTGCTCCGGTGACCTGGGAAGAGCTTCCCGACGTGGAGATGCGCGACTTCACGATAGCGACGATGCCGGCGCGTTTCGCGCAGCTTGGTGACCTGCACGCCGGCATGGATAATGCGGTGTGGTCGATCGAGCCGTTGCTCGAGATGGCAGACCGCGACGAGGTCGACCGCAAGCTCGGGGACGCGCCCTATCCGCCGAACTACCCCAAGCAGCCTGGCGAGCCGCCGCGAGTGCAGCCGTCGAAGAGGGTCGCCAGCCACTGGGACGAACACGGCAATCGCGTTGAGGGCTGAAGCCGCCGGCCAGGCTCCTGACCAAAAGGCGCGTGCTCAATTCCTGCTTCCGCTACGACGACGAAGTCCCCAGAATCCGACTTTTCGGCCCGCAGAACATTCACTCTCATGACGAATTGCGGATGTCTGCCAATAGTTCCGGCCCGATCCGTACGCGCGGCACGTTGGTAGACACTCGAACCGCAGTCTTACACGTGCGCGACCCCCCGCCCGTAGTGCCACCCACCGCCCCTACCGCTGGCTTAGCGCTCAAGGATCGAGGGAGTCGTCTGGTTTGATGAAGGTGCGTATCTCGGCGATCGCCTCGAGTAGGTGCTGATAGCCCTTCGCCCCGAGGCGTGCGAGGGCTCGTGCCTCGAGAGAGTCCAAGGCGTCGCGGATAGTTGCGACGAGGTCGAAGCCTCTTGGCGTCAGTTCCAGAGTGCGGAGTCGCCGATCCCTCTGATCCTCGACTCTCTGCCGTGTGAGATAGCCCAAGGCCTCAAGCTCGTTGAGTAGCGGGTTCAGCGCCTGCTTGCTCAGTCCGACGTGGGCCGCCAACTGGGTGGGCGTCCGACCGTGCGGGCCGGGGAAGCGGAACAGGGCGAAGTGAGACTGGCGCAAATCTGCAAATCCGTGGTCGCGCAAATGGGCAAAGACCACGTGATGGCAGGCCTCGGACGCCAGACGTAGTTGCGCTGCCAGCATCGGACGCTGCGGGCCAGGGTATAGCTCGGCCGGGACCACGGTAGTACAGTACCGTTGACCAATATAGTAAGTACTGTTTTACTACGTATCGGGCGGGCGAACCGCCCCCGTCGACTTGGAGCAAGTCATGACCTACAGCGACACCTGCCCGCCCTGTGGCCACGTGTTCTCCGGCGATGATCGAGAGACGGTCGCGACAGAAGTCATCGAGCACGCCCGCAACGAGCACAATCATGACCTCACGCGTGAACATGTCCTCGCCCATCTAGACGGAAAAGATCCTCACCACGGCGACGAATAGTCCGCGTCAGTCCCGAGAAACGACCGGATGTCTGCCGCATCAGGTACGACCGGAACCGCGGAGTTGAAGACGGGTGCTCTAGGGACGTTCACGATGTCCGTCGCCCCTGGCCTCCCACCCTTGTCATGTGGTGGCTTCCCCTGCGAAGGTGCTGGTGGCACTCGCCCTGTCGCCTTCGTCGGCGACGAGAAGGAGAAGACAGATGACATTCGGAACAGGCGGATATGCACTTGCGGAGGGTGAGGGCGAGGGTCTGTGGTTCTTCAACGGCCTCTTCACTGTCAAAGCAGGGGGGCCAGAGACTCGGGACGCCTTCACCCTGATCGAGGCGCATTTGCCGAACGACCTTCAGGTCCCTCCCCACATTCACGAGCGGGAGGACGAGGGTTTCTATGTCTTGGAGGGTGAACTGACCATCGTCTGCGGTGAGAATACTTGGACCGCGGGTCCCGGAGCGTTCGCCATGCTGCCGCGCGGTATCCCGCACTCGTTCTCGGTGTCAGGGAAACGGGAAGCGCGAATGCTGCAGTTGTCTTCCCCCGCCCAGTTTGAGCGTTTTGCTGCGGAAATGGGCGAACCCGCCACCGAGATGGTGATTCCAGAACCAAGGGAGATCGACGTTCCAAAGTTGATGAGTGTGGCCCCTAAATACGGCATCCAGATGCTCCCGCCTCCGGAGTGAACGGTCGGGCTAGTGCCTGTGGCGGGCCGCCGGTCTCTTAAGGTCGACTAAGGCGGAAGTATCCACGGCCGCATGCCGCGCGGACGTGCCGCCGTCCGTGCGCGGTCATGTCGATGACCGCGCGGTATGTTCGCGGGATCACGTCGTCGAAGGAAGTGGGCGGAGCTTGGATGCCAGCGGACCACCGTTCATTCGACTTAGCGAGGCGCTCGGTAGCGTCCGACCATGCCTGATGAGCGCGCTTTCTGTGCGCGCAGCGTGGCCTAGACGTTTGCGTCAAGGCACACTACGGACGTGACGAGTTGGAGGTTCGGCGCCGGACTGTCGGCGGTTCTCCTGTCATTGCTGGTCGGCTGCACATCGCTCAGCTCAGGACCTTCAAGCGTCGTCCGCTCAGCCGAGGCCAGATCACCCGCATCCTCGTCTACGACATACCAGGCCCTACCTGGACCGTCGTTCAACAGCCTGGGAGACCAGGAGTGCCCGCCTCAAGTGCCGATCCCATCATCGGCGCCTACAGGTTCCGCCGCACCTGATCTCACGGCAGTCGAACGACGATGGCCCGTGGGCTTGCCTGCGCTCAAAGGTGGTGACGCGGAGGCGCACTATCAGGATCTTTTGCGCTCTACGACTCCAGGAGTGACCGAGGCGGACGCGTTCACGATCGGCGTGGAACCGCTCGATGTTCTGTTCCTCGGACGCCCGGGCGGGTACACGACCGCGGATGTCCAGCGGCTGAGGCAGGCCCTCATCAACTCCTGCCTCGGACTCACACAGGTGATCGACGTCTACAGGGGAGCGCACGGCGCATTCGGCAGTGCGGGACGCTTTGCCTTCGCCGCTCACGGGGTCGCGGTGTTCGTGTTCTTTGGCGGTCTAGATGAGACCAAGAGTGAGATGGTCATGTCCGCATTGCAGAACTGACCTGCACTATCCGGTCTTGCCTGCCGGGCGCTCGGTAGCGTCCGACCATGCCGCCGATAGCGCGCGGGCATGCTTGATCAGAGGATGCCTTCACCAGTCCCCGTAACGCGTTCCCTGACGGTTCTGGTCCCACCATCGACGGGCACGCCGCTGGGCAATGACGAGGACCACGTCGGCGATACCGACAACGAGAACGATCGCGAGAAGCGCAACCCGGGCTGTTCCTGCGATGGAATGCACCGCGACCGCCGCGGCGGCGAGCAGTCCGGCGAGCGTGGCCAGAGCGGCCCACCTCCCGCCGATGACCTGGAGCTTGGCGTATTCAAGTCCCGCGTCACGGTCGGCGTCCGCGACCGGACGTGCCAGAGTGATCGCCCTGGCGGCTCGCCGCTGCGCTGAGCGAAACTCTCCGATGGGGGCCGTCCACGTCCGGTCATCGGGCACATCACCCGGCAATAGGTGCCTGCCCTGATCTCGCTCGCGCCGACGCCGACTGCCAACCATGACGAGATGCTCGCATGAAGATTCGCAAACGCCCTCATCTGCCGCGATGAGGTGTGAGGCGCCAACCGATTGGGTTCGATACGGTCTTAGTTGTGGCGCGGGAGGTCGGTGGCTTTGATTGGCGTCGTCGGTCCCGATGGTGGATTCCCGTCGCGAGCGTGTTCATCGTTGCTCAGGCGATCAGACTCGTCGTCGGTATTCACTCTTGGTCCGATGCCCTAGTCGTCCCGTTCGGGATCGCGATCGTGATCGGGGTTGCTGCTCCGGTGATCTGGCTCGATAAGCGCCTCGGGACTCGGCGCTGTGCGCAGTAT
>JALYIS010000238.1 GCA_030775705.1 Actinomycetota bacterium | reverse complement strand
GCCGCAGCCCGGGCCAGCGAGACAGACGCGGCTTCCACGATCCGCATCGCGGCGGTGGTGAGCCGCGGCAGCCCCGCCCGGTCACGCAGGTAGGACTCAAGTGCCTGCGCCGTCGTATATCGCGGCTCGTACCCGAACTGCGTACGAAGCCGGGTGAGGTCGAGAACCCGGCCGAAGTTCAGAAACGCCGCCTGCTCGGCGGAGACGTCCTGGACTCCGCTGTTGCGGACTACGGCGCCTGCCCAGGAGATTGCGGGTGCGGGGACCGGCAAGCGCACACGCCCGCAGCGGCGCGCCACCTGAGACAGGGTGACGACGCCCTCGCCGGCCACGTTGTACACCCCCGGATGTTCGCCGACCGCGGCGCGGCGCAGCACCTCCACCGCATCGGAGTCGTGCAGCAGCTGCAATCGCGGGTCGAACCCCAGCGAGGTGGGCACCACCGGCATCGCCAGGTAGCGGGTCAGCGGTGTATCGATGTTTGGGCCGATGATCGTGCCGAAACGCAGGATCGTCGCCGTGATGTCGGACCGTCGGCGAGCGAAACCCCGCAGGTAGCCCTCGATCTCGACGGCATCGCGCGCATACCCGCCCTGCGAGGAATCGGCAGCTGCCATGTCCTCGGTGAAGACCGCCGGATCCCGTGGGCCGGACCCGTAGACGGCGGCCGTCGAACGGAGCACGAACCGGTTGACGGTCTCGGACCGCTGGCAGGCGGACAGCAGCTGCATGGTGCCGACCACGGTGAGCTCCTTGGTCGGCAGCTTGCCTGCGATCCGCCCCTGCGGCCCGAGCACGGGGAGATGAACCACGGTGTCCACGTGGGCCTGCGCGATGACCTTCGCGATCAGCGGATTGCGGATGTCGGCGCGAACGAACTCGGTGCGCCCGAGGCGGGCCTGGTCGTCGCGACGCGGTTGCTGCGAGTCGATACCGATGACGCGATCGATCCCGCTGTCGGCAGCGAGCAGACCGGCGAGGTGGGCGCCGAGAAAACGACTCACCCCAGTGATCAGGACAACCCTAGCCACGTATGGACCATGCAGACATTGCGGCTCCCCGCAGGCTCGCGTCCGGCGGCTTTACTTCTTGTTGCGTCGCTGGACGCGTGTCTTCTTCAGCAGCTTGCGGTGCTTCTTCTTGGCCATCCGCTTGCGCCGCTTCTTGATGACAGAACCCATGTTGTAAACCTCGTCGATGCCCGCAGGACGGGCGCAGGTGGAAAGTGACAGCCGGGCACGGTGCACCAGGCGCGTGGGTCAGCCTACTGGTGTGTGGAACGCCCGGTCACCGGGAGCGGCCGCACGCGCGCACCGCGTGCGGCCATACGCGAGCGGGCCGTCGCTCAGCCGGCCTCGATGAACGCCGCTCGAAGATAGTCGTGGACCGCCTGTTCGGGCACTCGGAAGGACCTGCCGACGCGAACCGCGGGCAGATCCGCGGAGTGCACCATCCGATACACCGTCATCTTGGAGACCCGCATCACGGCGGCCACCTCGGCAACGGTCAGGAACTTGACCTGGGACAAGGCCGACTCAACTGGGTGGACCCCGGACGAGTCCGTGGGTTTACCAGGTCCGCGCTGCGCAGACGGGCTCATACTTCACCGACACCTTCGGCACGCGTCGGTGCGTCGGCTTCCCCACCGACGAACGGGACACGCACGTGCTCGTTGAAGCGTAGCGGTACAGGTGGGGCAGAAGCGATAGCTGCACCCCACCTGTGTGGACCAACTTGTCACGGTACGACCCCTTCGCGGTTTTGCTCCCGGTCATCCGCGGCTCAGTTGTTAGCGCCGAGCTCACGGCTGCGCAGGCACGCAGCCTCGATCGCGGCGAGCAGTGCCGCACGCACCCCGTGCACCTCCAGCTCGCGGATGGCGGCGATTGTCGTTCCGCCCGGGCTCGTCACCGCTTCGCGCAGCTGTACCGGATGCTCTCCCGAATCGCGCAGCATGACCGCCGACCCGATCGCGGTCTGCACGATCAGCTCGGCCGCCAGTGTGCGCGGCAGGCCGAGAAGAATGCCTGCGTCGATCATCGCCTCGACCAGGAAGAAGAAATAGGCGGGTCCCGACCCAGACAGCGCCGTGACCGCATCGAGCTGGGACTCCGGTACCCGGACAACGCGCCCGACCGCCTGCAACAGCGTCTCAGCAAGAGCGAGATGCTCCTCCGCCGCATGCAAGCCGGCGGAGACGGCCGTCATCGCCTCGTCGACCAGAGCGGGAGTGTTCGGCATGCAGCGCACGACCGGGACTGCGTCGGCCAGGCGCGCTTCGATGTGTGCGGTGGTGATGCCGGCGGCCACCGAGACGACGACGTGCGCCGGTCCGACGACAGGGCGCAACTCGTGCAACAGCACGTCGATGTCCTGCGGCTTCACCGCGAGGATGAGCGTCCGCGCCTGGGCGGCCGCCTCCGCGGTGCCCAGGGTCCTCACCGCATAGGTGGCGCGCAGGTAGGCCGCGCGCTCGGGGTGCTTCTCGGCCAGCACGATGTCCTTGGCCTCATGTGGCCCCCGCAGTAGTCCGGACAGCAACGCTTCGCCGATCTTGCCACCGCCGAGAATGGCCAGTGCATCCATCACCAGATCAACCCTTCGAGAAGAGGGCCCGACCGAAGAACGTCAGGTTCGCCGGACGTTCGGCCAGGCGCCGCATCAGGTAGCCGTACCACTGGGCACCGTAAGGGATGTAGATGCGAACGGTGTGCCCATTGCCGGCCAGGCGTCGTTGCTCGTCGGGCCGGATGCCATAGAGCATCTGGAATTCGTGCTCGTCGAGACCTTTGCCGTGGAACCGCGCACGTTCCACACCGATGGCGATCAGCCGGGGGTCGTGGGTGGCGAACATCGGGTAGCCCTCGCCGGCGAGCAGGACATTCATGCAGCGCACGTAGGACAGGTCGACCTCCTCACGCCTGCCGAACGCTACCGACGGCGGCTCCCGATACGCGCCCTTGCACAGCCGGACTCGGCTCCCGGCACCGGACAGCTCGCGGCAGTCACCGAGAGTTCGACGAAGGTACGCCTGCAGAACGGCCGCCGTCTCCGGGAAGTCTCGACGAAGGTCATCGAGGATCTGCAGCGTCGAATCTGTGGTCGTGTGGTCCTCCATGTCAAGGGTGACGGTGGCCCCGACACTGTGCGCCTCGGCGCAGATCCTGCGCGCGTTGTCCAGGGCGATCTTCTCCCCGTCGCCGGGCAGGGCCTGCCCGATGGCGCTCAATTTGACACTCACCTCGGCGCGGGCGGTCAGGGGTCGACTGCGCTCGGTCAGCCCCTGCCGGTCCAGCGCCCCGAGCAGTTCGAGGTATGCCTCGACGACAGCATCGGCATGGGCGGTGTCGGTCGTGTCCTCGCCGAGGTGATCGAGGGTGACGGTGAGGCCGTCGCGGATCAGCGCACCGGCCGTCAGGATCGCGGCGTCGGTGTCGGCCCCGCCGACGAAGCGGTGCACGACGCCACGGGATACAGGGGCGTGCGTCACGAGCGACTCGATTCGCGCGTTGCGGGACGCGGCGAGGATGGCAGAGCGCAGCATCTGGCCAGATTAGCGACCATGGGATCGATGGGCGGGTCGCGAGCAGTACCGCACGGTAAGCAGCGTGCCTCGCCCGCCCGGTAGGTCAGTCAGGGGCGGCGCCAGCCTCCGGGGTCGACTCCGCGGCAGCGCCGGCGGCCGGTGCCGACAACCGCGGCGCGGCCACCAGGTGGAGACGACAGAAGGCAAGGGCTTCGGCGAGGTCCGCCTCCCGCTCGACGCGGTCGAGCGCTCGGCGGGTGTTCACCTCGACGATGACGTGGCCACGAAAGCCCCGCGCCGCGAGCCGTTCGAGGACCTCAACGCAGGGCTGATCACCGCGGCCGGGGATAAGGTGCTCGTCCTTCTGCAGCCCGGTTCCGTCGGCGATGTGCAGGTGGCTGAGCCGATCACCCATCGACGCAAGCATCGCGAGAGCGTCCGACTGCGACACTGCCGAGTGCGACAGATCCAGCGTGTAGTCGCGGTAGGGCTCGTCCTCCAAGGCTACGTCCCACGTCGGTTGGTACGCCGATACCTCGCGACCGCGGACCCGCAGCGGGAACATGTTCTCGACGGCGAACCGGACGTCGGTCTCGCCCGCCATCCGGTCGATGCCCTCCTGGAAACCGCGGGCATAGTCACGTTGCCAGCGAAACGGCGGGTGTACGACCACTGTCTGCGCGCCGAGCAGTTCCGCCGCGAATTGCGCCTTCTCCAGCTTCACCCACGGATCGGTCGTCCAGACCCGCTGGGTGATGATCAGGCACGGGGCGTGGATCGCGAGGATCGGTACCTGATAGTGCTGAGACAGTCGCAGCAGCGCGTACGGGTCTTGGCTGGTGGGGTCCGTCCACACCATCACCTCGACGCCGTCGTAGCCGAGCTTCGCCGCCAACTCGAATGCCGCGGTGGTGTTCTCGGGATAGACCGACGCCGTGGACAACCCGACTTTGGCCTGCGCGGTCCGCAGACCGCGGCGCGTGTTGACCGCGTCGGGCTTCATGCCCGCGAGGCTATCTGGCCGTGCACGTCAAGCTCCGGTGAGCCAGTCCAGTCGGCGCAGGATGACGCCCTCGCGCAACGCCCACGGGCACAGCTCGAGCTCGTCCACTCCCAGAGCATCCATGGTCGCAGCCGCAACCACCGCGCCGGCCAGGGTCTGGTGGGCCCGTCCATGGCTCACGCCGTCCAGTTCGGCCAGGTCGCCCGCCGCCATCCGGGAGATGAAGGCGGTGACCTGCGTCAGCCCGGTGCGGCTGAGCCGGCGACGGACGTACGGTCCGGCCGAGCTCGGCGCTGCACCGGCCAGGCGCGCCAGGGTGCGGAAGGTCTTGCTGGTGGCGACGACATGGTCCGGCCGGCCGACGGCGAGCAGTCGACCGGCGGGCTCGACGAGCTGGGCAGTCACGTGGTCCCTCAAGGACGTCACCGAGGCCTTGGTCGGCGGATCGGACTCCAGCCGGTCGCGGGTCAGCCGGGCTGCGCCCAGAGGCAGCGAGACGGCGACGGCGGGATCCTCGTCACCCCCGGCGGCCAGTTCGAGGGAGCCACCTCCGATGTCGAGGCAGATCAGGTTGCCGGCACTCCACCCGCACCATCGGCGCACGGCCAGGAAGGTGAGCCGCGCCTCGTCCTCGCCACCGAGGACGGACAGGTCGACGCCCGCCTCGTCCCCGACGCGTTTGAGGACCTGCGCCGAGTTCGCGGCGTCGCGTACCGCCGAGGTCGCGAAGGCAAGCAGCTCGTCGCAGCCGAACTCGTTGGCCTGCTTGCGTGCCTCGATCGCCGCTGCAACGAGAGCGTCGGCGCCGCGGCCGACCAGGTTTCCCTTGGCGTCGATGTGTTCGGCCAGCCGAAGCTCGCTCTTGCGCGAGAGCTGGGGGGTGGGTTGCGCACCACGGTGAGCATCGACGACGAGTAGATGGACGGTGTTCGACCCAACATCGAGGACACCGAGACGCATGTCAGAGACCCTAGCGATCCCATGCGTACTCTCGACGCGTGCCGAACCGTGAAGCCGACATCGCCGAGCTGCCCCTGGACTTTCCGCGTGAGTGGATTGAGTTCCCGGATCCGGCGGACCCGACCCATCTGGTGCGCGCCGATCTCACCTGGCTCTGCTCTCGGTGGACCTGCATATTCGGGCGCGGCTGCCACGGGGTCGTACCCGGGCGCCCGGACGACGGCTGCTGCTCGCACGGCGCGTTCGTCTCCGACAAGGCCGACGAGAAGCGGGTCCGGGGATACGCCGCGGACCTGACACCCCAGTACTGGCAGCACCACGCCGCCGCGGTGGGTAAGAACGGCAAAGGCGCAAAGCTCAACATCTTCGAGAAGGACAGCGTGGGCGAGGAGGAGAACCGTCGGCGCACGCGCACGGTCGACGGCGCCTGCATCTTCCTCAACCGGCCCGGGTTTGCCGGCGGCGAGGGGTGCGCGCTGCACGCCCTGGCACTGCGGACCGGGCTACATCCTCTGGAGACGAAGCCCGAGGTCTGCTGGCAGTTGCCGGTCCGGCGCGAGCAGGAGTGGGTCGAGCGGCCTGACGGCACCCGCATCCTGATGTCGACGGTCTCCGAGTTCGACCGCCGCGGATGGGGCGAGGGCGGTCACGAGCTGAACTGGTACTGCACGACCTCCCCAGAGGCGCACGTCGGCGGTGAGGCCCTCTACCTCTCCTACGGGCCGGAGTTGATCGCACTGCTCGGGCAGCCGGCCTACGACGAGCTCGCGGCGCTGTGCGCGCGCCGACTTGAGCTGGGTCTCGTCGCGGTGCACCCGGCAACGAAGGCAGCGGCAGACCTGGGGTTGCGGGTGCGCCGATCGGGGCCGTGACGGCGGCGCTCGAACACGATCCTGACAATTGTCTGTCCGGCCCCGAACCTGGCCGAGTGATGCTGAATCAGATCGACCCAGACACAACCATCAGCATCACGTGACAGGAGAAGAATGACCATGTGGAAGAAGATCGTCGTCACCGGCGCGATTGCGGCGGCAGTCCTCGGCTCCGGTACCGCGGCCATCGCCATGTCCGGCTCGGCCTCAGGTTCCGGTACGCCGACAGCGTCGTCCGCCACGGGTGCGACGAACGCCCACGCGGGGCGAAAGACCCTGGCCACGCATGCCCTGCACGGGTCGTTCGTCACCCGGGAAAAAGGATCGTCAACACAGTTCGTCACGCACGACGCGATCCGCGGCACGGTCACTGCGGTCTCGCCGGAGTCGATCACGGTCAAGGCTGCGGACAACACCTCGCAGACGTTCGTGGTGAATTCGGCCACGAAGGTCCGCCAGCGGGCCAACGGCAAGGGCGCGCCCGGCTCGATCGGTGCGGTGC
>JALYIS010000237.1 GCA_030775705.1 Actinomycetota bacterium | reverse complement strand
GTATCGACGCGTACACCCACTACGACTTGGCGAGCCGCTACGCCGCCATCACGAGCGGGACTGTGAATCAGGGCGTGCTGTTCCAGATCGAGGCCACCCTCGCGATCCTCGCGGGCGTACTGCTGGTGATCCGGCTGAACCTGGTGACCACACTGCTCACGGTCGCCTTGACAGCCGGCGGAGCGGTGGCGCTTGTCGTGTACCGCTACAACAACGTCGGCAAGATCGGCCCCATCCCGAACATGTACGAGCCTGTCTGGTTTTCGGAGAAGAAACTCTCCCTCGTCGGGGAACTCGTCGCCCTGGTCGCAGCCCTCGGGCTGCTGGCGATCGCCACCCATGCCCAGCGCCGATCGGGATCCCGCGGCCGGACCGCCGTCGCCGCCTGATCCGAGCACTATTGTCGCTAGCGTGACTTCGCCACGGGGTAACCGGCTACCCGATCCACACCCTGGCACCAAACGCGGCGCCCGGGCGAGCGAACCGCCGCTGGATCCCTCCACGTGGACCGGCGCCCTGATCCTGATGGCGATCATCAGCTCCGTCTTCTGGGTGGTGCAGATCCTCAACTCGGTCCACCACTACTCGTTCGACCGCTTCGGCCTGCGTCCGCGCCGCATCGACGGGCTGTGGGGCGTGCTTACCCAGCCGTTCCTGCACGCCGGTTACGGCCATCTGCTGTCCAACACCGTGCCGCTGCTCGCCATCGGCTGGGTACTCATGCTGTCTGGCCTGCGGACCTGGCTGAGCGTGACCGCGATCGTGGTCATCCTCGGCGGCCTCGCGACCTGGGTTGTCGCACCGGCCGGGGTGATCGTGGGGGCCAGCGGCATGATCTTCGGCTGGCTGGGATACCTGATCGCGCGGGCCTATTTCTCTCGCAAGATCCGCTGGATCGTGGTGGCCGTCCTGGTCCTGTTCTTCTTCGGGACCCTGTTGTCCAGCGTCTTGCCCTCATTCGACTCGAATGTGTCATGGCAATCACATGCCTGTGGATTCGCGGCTGGCATCGCGGCCGGGGCCCTGCTGCACCCGCGCAGATCGCGGCCCTCACGGTCCGCCAAGGTCGCCCGGCCCTCCTGATCGCCTCCTGATCGGCGGCGCGATCACCCGGCGCGGCGCCGGCGACGCTCGACGGGTGGCCCCGCGGTCGTATCCTGGCCCGATGCCCGCCACTGACGTCGACGCACCCATCGGCATGGTCGACTCGGGCGTCGGCGGCCTCACGGTCGCGCGCGCTGTCCTTGACCAACTACCGCACGAATCGCTGCACTACGTCGGAGACACCGCCCACGGTCCGTACGGCCCGAAGCCGCTGGCCGAGGTACGCGCCGCTGCCCTGCAGGTCATGGACGACCTGGTCGAGACCGGTGTGAAGGCTCTGGTCATCGCATGCAACAGCGCGAGCGCGGCGTGCCTGCGTGACGCCCGGGAACGGTACGACGTCCCGGTCGTCGAGGTGGTGCTGCCCGCCGTGCGGCGAGCCGTCGCCGCGACCCGCAACGGGCGCGTCGGTGTCATTGGGACGACCGCGACCATCACCAGCGGCGCCTATGACGATGCGTTCGCCGCGGCCTCCGACATCGAGCTCACCAGCGCGGCGTGTCCGCAATTCGCCGAGTTCGTGGAGCGCGGGGTGACCAGCGGCAGGCAGTTGCTCGGGCTGGCGGAGGCCTACCTGTCGCCGCTGAACGAAGCGGGTGTGGACACTCTCGTCCTCGGATGCACGCACTACCCGCTGCTCACCGGCTTGCTGTCTGTGGTGATGGGTGATCGGGTAACGCTTGTGTCCAGTGCGGAGGAGACGGCGAAGGACGTGTACCGGGTGCTGACGGCTGCCGACCTACTTCGCCCTGACGACTCCCTGGCCCCGGTACACGTGTTTCGCACGACCGGACCTTCCGACTCGTTCGTGCGCCTGAGCGACCGGTTCCTCGGGCCGACGCTCGGCCGCATCGAGCGTGTGGCGCCGGTCTACGGAGGGATCGCGTGAAGCTGACCGTGCTCGGCTGCTCGGGGAGCATGCCCGGTCCGGATTCGCCGTCTTCGGGCTACCTGATCGAGCAGGACGGGTTCCGTCTGGTCCTCGACCTCGGCCACGGCGCGTTCGGGGCGCTGCAACGGTACGTGGAGCCGGCCAAGGTCGATGCGATCATCGTCACCCATCTGCACGCCGACCACTGCATCGACCTCACCGCCTACATCGTCTCCCTGCGCTATGGGGCTGAGGGCTTTCGACGCGACGGACCGCAGGGGCGTATTCCCCTGGTAGGGCCCGCCGGCACGCGGGATCGCCTGGAGGCAGCATACGACCCCTATGCCCGCAAGCTGGGGCTGCACGAGCTGTTCGGCTTCGTGACGCCGACGCCCGGTGAGCTGGGGCCGTTCTCGGTCTCCTACGCGAACATGAACCACCCGATAGCGACCACCGCGGTGCGGATCACCGCCGGGGACCGGACATTGGTCTACTCCGCCGACACCGGCGAGTGTCCTGAGCTCATCACGCTCGCCCAAGGTGCTGACGCACTGCTGTGCGAGGCATCGTTCGGCCCGGACGAGGAGTACATCCCGAACCTGCACCTCACCGGCAGACAGGCCGGCGAACACGCCGACAAGGCCGGGGTTGAGCGGCTGCTCGTCACCCATGTCCCTCCGTGGGGCTCGCGTCAGGTGGCCGCCGACGAAGCCGCCGCCGCGTTCCACGGTCCGGTCGAGATCGCCGAGCCCGGCGCCGAGTACTGGATCTGACCCTTGGAGAAAGGGCGGGTCGAGGCGTTCAGTGACGGCGTCCTGGCAGTCGCGATCACCCTGCTCGTCCTGGACCTGCACTTCGACACCGCGGCTGGACATGCCGGCGTCGGCCAACAGCTGCGCGACCACTGGCCCGCGTTCGCGGCGTACGCGGTCAGCTTCTTCCAGATCGGCGTCATCTGGGTGAATCACCACGCGCTCTTCTCGCTCGCTGAAACGATCGACCGGGTAGCGGTCTTCTACAACCTGCTGCTGCTGATGTTCGTCACGACGATCCCGTTCACCACGTCGACGCTTGCCGCTTTCCTGCGTGACGGGGGGTCGGCCGAACGTGGTGCGGTGCTGCTCTACGGGGTGCCGATGACCGGGATGGCAATCGGCTTCACCCTGATCCTCGCCCGCATGGTGAACCACGGCCTGCTGCGGCAACCCGTGGCGGCGACGCAGGGGCGCATCGCGGTGGTGCGCTTCGGGGTGGGCGTCCTCGCCTACCCGCTGGTGACCCTGATCAGCTTGGTGTGGCCGCCGCTCATGCTGATCACTGTCTTCGTGCTTGCCGTCTACTACATGTTCGACCAGACCCCCATCGTCGGCCGGTCACCCGCTGAGGAAACTCAGTCGGACCGAGCGCTCGGGGTTGTCGACGTTCGTGTCGACGAGACAGATTGACTGCCAGGTACCGAGCTGCAGGCGGCCCTGCACCACTGGCACGGTGATCGATGGCGCGATGAACGCGGGCAACACGTGATCACGACCGTGGCCTGGCGATCCGTGCCGGTGCTGCCACGGGTGCTGTCGGGGCAGCACCGCCTCGAGGGTGTCCAGCAGGTCCCGGTCGCTGCCCGCACCGGTTTCGAGGATGGCCACGCCCGCAGTCGCGTGCGGTACGAACACGTTGAGCAAGCCGTCCCGCTCCGCGCGGACGAATTCCACGCAGGTGTCGGTGAGGTCAGCTACCTGGGCGTGGCCGCCGGTGTGGACTGAGATGCTTTCGCTACGCATCCCACCATCTTGGCCCGTGGGTAAGGCGTCGTTCCTCGCATCCCGGACTACGTGGTCGCGCGGACGCAGGTTCTCAGAGCAGTTCGGGTGTCTGCCACTGCTCACCCAGCAGGTGCTTGGCCAGCCACGCCGATACGGTGTCGTACCAGACTCGGGCGTTGCCGGGCTTGAGGATCCAGTGGCCCTCGTCGGGGAAGTACAGGTAGCTCGAGTCGATCCCCTCGCGTTGCAGGTCCCACCAGAGCCGCAGTGCCTCGCCGACCGGAACCCGGTAGTCCTTGTCGCCGTGGATGACGAGCATCGGTGTCGTGATCTTGTCGAGATAGTTGTGCGGGGACCATTTCTCGTAGAACTCGGGCCGCTGGGTGGGCAGGCCGAATTCCAGCAGCCAGTCTCCGGGCATGTCGGTGGTGCCGTGGAACTGGTCGAGGTTCCACAGGCTGGCGTGGGTGACGATGCACTTGAACCGGTCGGTGTGCCCGGCGACCCAGTTGGCCATGTACCCGCCGTAGGAGCCGCCCATCGCTGCGGTGCGGGTCTGGTCGATGTCGGGTCGGGCGATAACGGCATCGGTGATCGCCATCAGATCCGTGAACGGTGCACCGCCCCACTGGCCCCAGCCACGCCCGATCATGGCTGCGCCGTAGCCGGTGGACAACGCCGGGTCGGGCAGCAGCACGGCATAGCCCTTCGCCGTGAGCAGCCACGGGTTCCAACGCCAGCTCCAGCTGTTCCAGGACGAAAGCGGGCCGCCGTGGATCCACAACAGCAGCGGTGCTGGGTCGTCGCGGTCCGGTAGCGCCAGCCAGCCGTTTACGGTGGTGCCGTCCGCGGCCGTCGTGCTGACCCGCTCCAGCGTGCCGGGCGCGTCAGTGCTGCCGGGCGCCGGCAGTTCGGTGTGCTCGCCGTCGGTCGCCGTCGCGTCCAGACGCACTGGTCGCGGAGGAGTGTCCCAACCGTCGCGAAGCGCGAACAGCGTGCGGCCGTCCGGGGATACCTGCAGGTTGGTGTAATGCCCGGCAGCGGTAGTCCGGGTGAGCGTCTGGGTCGCGATGTCGAGCCGGAACACCGGCGCGTGCCCCTGCTCGTCGGCGATGAAGAAGATCGCTGTCCCGTCTGCGGAGAACCTTGGCGCCCCGGGCCAGATGTCGGGGTCGGCGACGAGCTGCCGTCCGCTCCCGGAGGCGAGCTCGACAAGCCACAGCGACATCTTCGGCGGATCGTCGAGGGTTTGGTTCTCGACGCGGACACACACCGCATGTCTGCCGTCCGGGCTGATGGCAGGCGATTCGAAGTGCACCTCGTGCTCGTCAGCGACTACCCGGTGCTCACCTGTGTGCGTGTCGATCGCGCGCAGCTGGGCACGTGGAAAGCCCGGCCGATCGACGATGCGCCAGCTCGTCACGACGGTCCGGCCGTCCGGAGTGACGGCGAAATGGGCGTCGCCGTCAAGCGCGCGGCCGGGCTCGGCGGTGAGCTCGGTGGGTGCGCCGTCCAGGTTGTCGATGGCGTAGAGGCGCAGCTCATCCGGGCCGAGGTCGGAATCCCAGTACCGGACCGGGCTCGCGGTGTGCAGGATCGCGGTCGTCTTGACGGCCTTGCGCGCCTTTCGCCGTTTCGCGTCGGCTTCGGCGTCGACACTGCCCGGCAGCGTGTTGGCCGCCAGCACCACCGTGCCCGATCGCTGCGCCACCACCGCAGCGCTGACGCCCCCGGGGCGGGTGAGCACTCGTTCGGCGTCGCCGAGCTGAGGCAGCCGCCACAGTGCTACCAGCTCATCGTCGTCGCCTGTCTCACGATCGGATAGGAACAGCAGCGAACCGTCCGGGAGGAACGCGGCACCCCGCTCTCCCTTCTCGGACCGGGTCAGTCGCCGCGCTGCACCGACGCCAGTCGGCTGGATCTCCCACAGCGCGCTGACCAGCTTGCTGCCGTCGTCATTCAGGCTCGCCACGGTAGCGACCAGTCGCGTGCCGTCCACGGACATGGCCAGATCAGTGACACGCGGGACCGCCAGATAGTCATCGAAGGATGCGAAGCCGCTCATGACTAGACCGTAAGCGGTGCCCACGATCAACGCACGGGCACCCCGCGCCGCCCCGCGCCAGACTCAGTCGCCCGGGCCCCTGCCGGTTGGTCCCGATCAGCCGCGTCTGGACACGGTTCCGGCATAGCGATCAAAAATCGCATCAACTGATGTCTAGCGTGATGAGGAGACCCAATACGCACGACGGTAACGCCGGATGACGATCTCGTCATGCGGGCTCGCGCGCTGACCGGCGTCACTGAGACCGCTACGCTTGTTCGCGAGCGTCTCGAGACCCCTCGTTCGCGTGGCAGCGAGACCGTCTGCGGGTGGGCAACCGCTCGGTCGACCAGCGAGAGCCGGTCCCAGGCGACTTTGATATACACGATTTCGCCCAAGAGCGTCGCAACCAGGGCGAGCTGGGCAAGAGCTCCAGCGGTCCGAAGCCGTAGGCCAGGGGATGCGACGGGCACGTGCGTCGCGGGTACCCATCCGCTCAGCTCGGGATACATCGGGTCGATGCCCAGAAAGGGGCTCGCCTGGCTGGGCGCGACAGCCGCGGCCGGCACGGCGACCTGCTCGGTCCACCGCACGCCGTCCCAGAAACGGGTAACGCCGCTCTGGTCCTGGTACCAACCGGGGGGATCGGGCCATGAGCCGGTTCGGGCGTAGGCGGCTGAGTCATGCCCGCAGGGTAGAGGCAAACCGGCGACTAGCCCCCGAAGCTGAAGGCGGAGATCGCTGGGATCAGACTCCTGCGACCCGACATTTACGAACTCGCGCCTAGGGTCGCTTCCGCCATTGCTTGCACGTCCGGAGCTCGGCCGCCAGGGTCGGTGACGGTGCTGCTGGATAGGCTCGAGGCATGCCTCGCCCCGACGCTCGCGCCGCCGACCAACTCCGTCCGGTCACCATCACCCGTGACTGGCAGAAGTATGCCGAGGGTTCGGCATTGATCGAGTTCGGGGACACCAAGGTGCTGTGCGCGGCATCGGTGGTGCAGGGCGTGCCGCGCTGGCGCAAGGGCAGTGGACTGGGCTGGGTCACGGCGGAGTACTCGATGCTCCCGCGCGCCACCCTCACCCGCAACGACCGCGAATCGGTGAAGGGGAGGCTGGGCGGCCGCACCCACGAGATTTCTCGGCTCATCGGTAGGTCACTGCGCGCGGCGATCGACCTGGCAGCCCTCGGGGAGAACTCCGTCTCCATCGACTGTGATGTCCTGCAGGCCGACGGCGGTACCCGCACCGCCGCCATCACCGGCGCCTACGTGGCCCTGGCCGACGCGGTCGCGTGGCTGGGCAAGCGCGGTGCGCTCGCGCAGCCCGAGCCATTGGTCAACGCGATCTCGGCTGTCTCGGTAGGAGTCATCGACGGCGAGCCCCGCCTGGACCTCATGTATGAGGAGGACGTTCGCGCCGAGACGGACATGAATGTCGTCGTCACGGGTACTGGGACCTTCGTCGAGGTGCAGGGCACGGCTGAGGGCGTTCCTTTCCGGCGCGACGAGTTGGATGCCCTGCTCGACTTGGCGGTCGCCGGGTGCCGTCAGCTCGATGTGCTGCAGCGCGAGGCGCGCGCGCGTTGACCCAACGCCTGCTGCTCGCCACCGGCAACCAGAAGAAGCTCCTCGAGCTTCGGCGCATCCTCGCCCCGCAACTGCCGGACCTGGAGGTGCTCGGCCTCGACGACGTCACCGCCTACGGCGAGGTGGCCGAGACCGGGGCGAGCTTCGCCGACAATGCGCTGCTCAAGGCGAGGGCAGGTTTCGTGCACACCGGGTTACTGACCATCGCGGACGACTCCGGGCTCGCCGTCGACGCGCTCAACGGCATGCCGGGGGTGCTGTCGGCGAGGTGGAGCGGCGGTCACGGTGACGACGAGGCCAATCTGCGGCTCGTCCTCGCCCAGGTGCGCGAGATCCCCGAGGAGCGGCTTGGCGCCCAGTTCGTCTGCGCGGCCGCGCTGGTCGGCGCGCACGGCGAGAGTGTGTTCCAGGCCACTATGGCCGGACGTCTGGTTCGCACTCCACGTGGGGACAATGGGTTCGGATACGACCCAATCTTCGTGGCCGACGGATTCGAACTGACCAATGGCGAACTACCGCCGGGCCGCAAGGATGCCATCAGTCATCGGGGCCAGGCGCTGCGCGCGCTGGCCGACCACCTCGTCGGCCTGAGCGCAGCAGACGCCGACGGACCGAGCTAGCCGACCGACCGATCACCTATCTACCTTCAGGAGACTTCGTGACGACACCTGCCTGGGCGGCACCCAATGCGAGCAGTCCGCTCGAACCGATGCTGATCGAGCGGCGCCAGCTCGGCCCGACCGACGTGCAGATCGACGTCATGTACTGCGGGATCTGTCACTCCGACATCCATACCGCCCGTAACGAGTGGCACGGAACGTCATACCCCGCCGTGCCCGGCCACGAGATCGTCGGTCGGGTCGCCCAGATCGGTGCCCAGGTGACTCGGCACCAGGTCGGCGACCTCGTCGGAGTCGGCTGCATGGTCGACTCCTGTGGGGAATGCGATGAGTGTCGTGAAGGGCTTCAGAACTACTGCCGTCGTGGCGCGACGTTCACCTACAACAGCGTTGACAAGCACGGCACAGCGGACCGGACCTACGGTGGTTACTCGGCATCCCTGGTAGTCACCGAGGGATTCGTCCTGTCGATCCCAGACGGCATCGAACCCGCTGCCGCGGCGCCGATTCTGTGCGCGGGCATCACCATGTACTCGCCGCTGCG
The DNA here is from genome assembly GCA_030775705.1 of Actinomycetota bacterium. Classification (GTDB taxonomy): domain Bacteria; phylum Actinomycetota; class Actinomycetes; order Mycobacteriales; family Jatrophihabitantaceae; genus JALYIS01. Next base: position 3,059 of record JALYIS010000237.1, on the reverse strand, counting down.
CCACCACAACGTCGGTCCCTCCAGCAAGGTCGCAGTCGCCGGCTTCGGTGGCCTGGGGAGCATGGCAGTGAAGCTCGCCAAGGCCTTGGGCGCCGAGGTCACCGTCATCTCCCGTTCGGACCGCAAGGCCGACGCAGCGCTCAAGGCCGGCGCAGATTCGGTTCTGGTGTCGAGCGACTCCAAGCAATTGCGGGCTGCGGCCCGCACCTTGGACGTCATCCTCAGCACGATCCCCACCACGCACGACCTGATGCCGTACCTGCGATTGCTCAAGCGCGACGGCGCATATGTGGTGCTCGGCGCGATCGAGCCGTTGCAGGACCCGATCAACGGGGCGGTGCTGGCCGGCAACCGGGTGAGCGTCACCGGCTCGATGATCGGCGGCATCCCGGAGACCCAGGAGGTGCTCGACTTCTGCGCCGAGCACGGCATCGCCGCCGACATCCAGATCATCGGCGTCGATGGCATCAACGCCGCCTATGACGAGCTGGCCGCGGGGGATCCCGGGTACCGCTACGTCATCGACATGGCCACGATCACGCCCGGGTAGCGTGGCTGCCGCGCTAGCTCAGGTGTTGCCCAGCGTCAGCGTGACGTGGGTGAACAGGTCCGACTCGCTGACCGAGACCGACGTCCGGCGCGTCACCTGAACGCCGTACGGCCCGCGGTTCTGCGGCACGTTCACCTGGAATGCGAACTCGCAGAAGTTGTTCACGTCGACGGTGCCTGCTTGCAGGCCGGTCGAGGCGAGGGGATTGCCGCTGACATCGTTGATCGTGACCGTGCCGCCCTGGTCGATGTCGGTGTAGTTGCCGGTTCCATGACAGGTGGCGCCGAGCTTGAGTGTCGCGCCGTCGACCGTGAATGTCTGCCGATTGGCCAACGAAATCGTGCCCTGGGCGAGCTTGGAGCCCTTCTTCGTATTTTTGGTCGAGAGCTGGGTGGCGGCGAACGCGACAACTGCGAGCATCGCCACCAGCGCGCTCCCGGCAATGATCAGATTGCGCCGACGTCGCCGGATGTCGAGCTGACTGTAATAGTCGGTCATGACGCAAGTATCTCTGACGGGCGGCCTGACCAATGAAGGTGTTGCTCACCGGCGCAGCGGGATTCATCGGCCGGCACGTGAACCGTGAGCTTGTGGATCGTGGACACGAGGTGGTCGCGTTCGACTCGCTGCGCGCCGACGTCCATGCCCCTGCCGGTACCGGGTTGCCCACTGATGCGCTGCCCACTGATGCCGACCTCCCCGACCTGATCGTCGCCGACGTGCGCGACGCGGGCGCACTCGCCGCCGCGTTGGCAGGCGTCGAGGCGGTATGCCACCTGGCGGCCAAGGTCGGGCTCGGGGTCGACGTGCACGACCTACCTGACTATGCCGACTCCAACGACCACGGCACTGCTGTGCTTCTCTCGGCGATGGCCCGCGCCGGCGTCGGCCAGCTCACCCTCGCCAGCTCGATGGTCGTCTACGGCGAGGGCCTGGGGCACTGCGCCGAGCATGGCGACGTGGTCCCAGGTCGCCGCGAATCGGACGCACTCGCCGCAGGCGTCTTCGACCCCCCGTGTCCACGGTGCCTGCGCCCGCTCTCGCCGGCCCTCGTCGGCGAGGACGCAGCCGCGGACCCTCGCAACGCCTACGCGGCAAGCAAGATCGCGCAAGAGCACTACGCGGCGGCCTGGGCCCGAACTACGGCAGGCAGCGTTGCGGCGCTGCGTTTTCACAACGTCTACGGGCCTGGGATGCCGCAGAACACCCCATACGCAGGGGTCGCGGCAATCTTCATGTCCGCGCTGCGCCGCGGCGAGGCGCCGGTGGTGTTCGAGGACGGCGGGCAGCGACGTGATTTCGTCCACGTCCGCGATATCGCGGCGGCCACCGTGCGTGCTGTGGAGCGACACCGTCACGGCGTGCGCGCCTACAACGTAGGCTCCGGCACGCCGCGCACCGTCGGCGAACTGGCGCATGCCCTGGCCGAGGCGGTCCACGGGCCGACACCGGTGGTCAGCGGGCAGTTCCGGCTCGGCGACGTGCGGCACATCACCGCGGACTCCGCGCGGGTCCGGACGGAGTTGGACTGGGCACCGACCGTCGACTTCCGGGCAGGCGTCGCCGAGCTGGCTCTGCTTCATTCCTCGCCCGGCACCAGCGGGTAGTCGGGCGGCCCGACGGCTGGCGATCATCGGCTCGGACGTCAGGACGCCATGGGCAAGGAGATGGGCAGCGAGATGGTGAACCGGCAGCCACCGTCGGTGTTCACGACGTCGACGTGCCCCGAATGGGCCTCCACGATCCCCCGCGTGATCGCCAGCCCCAGCCCCGCTCCGGCCGGGTGCGCGGTCTGTGGCGTGCGGGCCGCCTCGCCCCGGAACCCGACCTCGAAGACCCGGGCCAGGTCGTCCTCGGCGATGCCGCCGCATTCGTCGTGCACGATGACCTCCGCGCACGGCTGCCCGGGCGCGCTCCCGTTCACTCCGACGATGACGTCGACGCGTCCGTGGGTTCGGGTGTGCCGGATTGCGTTCGCGACCAGGTTGGTCAGAGCGCGGTTGAGTTCAGGGCCGTTGCCGGAGACGACGGCGGTGCCGGCGAGGGTGCCGTTGAGCCGGACGCCCTGAGCCGCGGCCAGCGGCTCCAGCGCAGCCAGGCAGTCCGAGACGAGGTCGTCGAGCGGAATGGTGTCGATCTCACGGGCGAACGAGCCTGCCTGGATGCGCGAGAGGTCGAACAGGTCGTCGACCATCCCGCTGAGACGATCGACGGAGGTGCGAATCTGCTTGAAATACTGGTCTGGATCGTCGACCACCCCGTCCTCGAGCGCCTCGGACATCGCGCGCAAGCCGGCCAGCGGCGTCCGCAGATCGTGACTCACCCACGCGACCAACTCACGGCGAGCCGATTCGAGCGCCTGCTCGCGCGCGCGTGAGGTCGCCAGACGCTCGGCGGTGGTGCGTAACTCGCGCCGGACGTACTCGAGCTCCGCGGTCAGCCGGCGCCCGCCATGACTGGGCACCCTGCCCTCGCTCAGTTCCAGGACGGCGGCGCTCAGGATCCGGCG
>JALYIS010000236.1 GCA_030775705.1 Actinomycetota bacterium | reverse complement strand
GGTGGGATGCGGCTGCCGCATCCCACCGGATTGCCTCGACAGACCGCCCACCATCGATCCCTCTCATGATCGGATGCTGCATTCTGCGCTCCCCTACCTGGCGCCGCTCACTCGCCACCCACGCGCGGATGACCCCGCCGCCGGCGGCCCGCAGCGAGATCGTTGAACGTAAGCGGTCCGGCGGACAGACCGGAATGAGCCTGCAAAGGCCCGTGAAACGCAACCCGTCGAGACGGCGACTTTCGCCGGCCGCCATCGCGGGCGTCGTGGTTTTGCTTGGCGCCTGCTCGAGCAGCCCTGCCGGTGTGGCCTATACGACGGCCGCAGTGAGCGGCGACTGCGACCACCAGGCGCTGAACGTCGGCAGCGCCACTCAACCGATCGTCACGATCCGCAATACGAGCGGGCACTCCTGGGAGAGCACAATCGTCTATGTGGAGGGACTCGACAGCTTTCGCCTCGAATCGCTGGCGATGGACTCGGTCGAGAGACGGGACCTCGGCGCCCACACGTACGACCTTGGCCCGCTTGCGAACGGAACCGCCGGCTCCCTTCATGTGGCCCTGACAGCGAGCCGGATCGGGGCGCCACGTCTTACTTTCGGAGTGTGGGGCCAATCCCCGAAGGCCACTGATCTGGCGAGCATCGTGACTCCCGCTACGAGCAAGACCGTGTCCTGCGGGTACGTGATCTCAAGCGGCTACTAGTAGTAGCTAGAGAACGAGCGAGAGCCGCCACCCCGGAAGGATGACGGCTCTCGTTTAGGCAGTAGCGGGACGGAGAGTCGAACTCCGTTCTGCGGGTTATGAGCCCACCGTGGCGCCGGTCCACTATCCCGCGCGACCAGCTTACTGCCCGGCGCGGATCGCTTCCTCCGTCAACCGGAGCTCCCCCTGCGCCCGCCGGATCAGGTTCGGGGTGCGGCCATCCACCAGCGCGGCATCGAGGCACGCCTCGGCGACCCGCAGATCCGCGAGCTGCACCCGATCGATGTTGTCCATTCACGCCCCCTTCGCGTGAATGACCGCGGCCTGCACCGTTGCGGTTGCGTGCCCGTGAATCGAGTCGACGATCAGGAAAATCGCCGGGAGAATCACGGCGGCCGTCGCCACGATCACCGTGTCTGTCGCGGTCGGGATCAGCCCCACCGAGGCGAGCACACCGACGATGGCGGTCACGATCGCCATGCCCGACTTGCGTAGGCTCGACGGGTCGTGGATCGCGGCGAGCACGTCCGGGAGGACCGCCACGACATCAGCAGCGATCGCGGGCGGAAGGGGCTGCGCGTCACCCCGGGCGGCTACCAGCCGGGCGGCGGCGGCATCCGCGGTGGCCTGCGCCTGCGCGGCCTGCGCATTCAGGGCGTCAGCCTGCGCCTGCGGGTCGGGGGTGGGCTGGCCGACGACAGGCGGCGGCATGGGATTGACAGCCATCGTGTGGTTCTCCTTATTGTTTGAGGGATATCGCCAAGCTTGCTCTCACGACAGAAACAGGGCGCGCTCGGCGTGGCGCCGGCGAGTCAAGCCGGCGAACACGCGCCCACCGGCATGGTCGTACTGAAGCATCGCGTCCGCCGCCCACCGAAACTGGCCGGCGCGCACGTCACGCCCCACATCCCACTGCATCGACCCGACCCCCAGGTTGTAAACGAACGACGTGAGCGCATCGAACTGGTTCTGGGTCAACTTGACGTGCAGCGCATTGACCGCCGGGCAGTAGCTCCGGTCAAGGTCGCGTTGAAGCAGGGCGGACGCCTGGGGCTCAGTGATGTGCGGCGAGCTCGGGGTGACGCCCTCAATGTGGCCGTACCCGATCGTCCAAACCCCCGTCCCATCATCGTACGGCGCGGAGGAGAATCCCTCAAACGCCTTGATGAAGTTGACGCCGTTGACGCTGACGACCTGGGCGTGGGGCTTGCGTTTCGCAAGCTCGCCCCGCAGGTAGATGATGTGCGGCACCGTTTCGGCGAGCAGGACGCCCCACTTGTGGATCTCGGCGTGGTGGTTGTGGTGCTTCGCGGCGCGCAGCTTGCCGTCCCGGTAGCGGTAGCGTCGCCGCCACAGGGCTAGGTGCGTTTCGAGGGCGAGAGTGCTCAATGTGCGGGGCCTCCGGGTTGTTGGGCGGTTTCGCGGCGACTATCGCGCCGCGTTTCAGAAATAGTGAGTGAGGATCGTGACGACGACCGCTAGCAGCGCGACGATCACGCCCGCCAGCGCGATCTTCCACCCAAGACTCAAACTGAGCGTGGTCGCCGCCGCGATGACCTCCGCGTGATCTTTCACCGCGATCTCGTCACGCGTTACCTGAGCCGTCCGCATGTCCCTGAGCGTCCCCTTGATGTCCCTGATGTCACCGTTGTTCTCGCGGAAGTGCTCGTCGTGGCCGGCTAGACGCTCGTCGATCCGCTCAAGCACGACCTGTAGACGCCCCGCCGCCTCACCGCGCTTCTCCGCGATGTCAACGGCGAGCGCCTGCCTCTCCCGCGCGGACGCCTCATCCTCGATGACCTTCAAAGCCGCGAGCTTCGCGGCAAGAACCACGCCCTTGTCGGCGATGTCCTCGGCACGCTCGACACGCTCGACACGCTCACCCTCAATCTTCGCTTCAAGGTCGGCGGTGACCGAGTTCGGGTCGGCGCGCTGCACGCCCGGCGTCAAGTCCTGCTCAAGCCGCTCAACGCGGACGAGCAGCGGATCGCCCTGGTCGTCCGTGCCGGTCACGGCTCGCGTTTAGGGCTGGGGGTGGAACTGCGGCATCGGCTGCGGCCCGGTGGCGGCAAGCAGCCTCACCTTCGCGGCCTCCAGCTTCTCGCGGGCCTCCGCGAACGCCGCGTCAACAGCCTGCATGTACTCACGGTACGCGTCAGTGGTGCTCATGGCATCCCCTTTCCGGGGTAGGTGGACGTGACCATCGGGTCAAACCCGGTGGCGTTGAAAACAACTCTCCGGCAATCCTGGGCCGGCAAAACAGCCCGCAGAATAAGCACCGCCGGCCCCGCCCGGGTTCGCTTGAGCTCCCTCAACATGCGGGGCGACGCATCCCCCCCCGGGACGTGAACCGAGTGGGCGAGCGCCACCAGCGACCGGTCAAGACGATTGTTCTGATCCTCGCACGTCTTGCTGATCGTTTCGATTCGCTGCTCCTGCACCGTGACCGCGAGCTGCGCCGCCTCCCGCGCCGTCACCCTGAGCTGCGCCTCCTCCCGCGCAACCTGCCGGGACGTGGCAACCCACGCCACAGTATTCGCGGTCCCAGCAAGAACCAGAAACACGATGACGGCAACGAGCGCCCTGGTGCGCGTCACTTGAACGCCCCCTGCTGCTGGAGAATCAGCACGAGAAGCGGCACGAGAAGCGTCAGAACCCCCACAAAGAACGCGCGGTTGCTGATCTGCTTCTCGGTTGCCGCCGCAAGCTCCCGCGTCCGCTCCTGCTCGCGAGCCACCCGCGCCTTCTCCGACGCGACCAAGGTGTCAAGCTTCTCGTCCTGCCCCTCCAGCCGCCGGCCAATCCGGTCAAACTTGCCGTTCACCGCCAACGCGTGCTTCTCAACAGCGGTGATCCGCATGTGCGTCTCCGCTCTCTCCGCCCCCCGCTGCTCCGCAAGCTTGACCGCCACATCCTCCCGCTGCTGCGCCGCCAGGTCATCCCTCGCCTGCCGCTCAATCGCGAGCCGCGCCGCCCTCTCCACAGCCTCCTCCGACAAGCGGGCGGCGCGACGCGCACCCCGCCCCTCCATCGCCTCCTCAAGGTCAGCGGTCACCGACTCGCGGTTGCCGCGCTGATGCCCCCGAGTGATGTCGTCGTTAGTGCCGCTCGCCTCCAAAAGAGACCCCCCTGCTAGACGTTGTGTGACGCATGTCACAGGTCACGGCTGCTGGTATCGAATATGTTCGGGTCATGCCCCAGCCACTTCGCCTCGCCGCCGTCTTGATGCTGCTTCTCGCGGCGCCCGCGCAAGCCCACCACCGGGCGACGAAAAGCGCGGTGTCGTCGGCGCTGACCATCGCCCAGGCCTACTGGCATTCGGCGACGGCCTGCCCGGGAGGGACGTATCAGGGCACCCAGGTAGTTGACCTGCCGACCACGCCCGCGAAAACGGTGTTCGCGACCGGGGCCGACGGGGCGTTGACGTGCCGGATTCTGCTGGCGCGCCGCTACTTCGGGCCCGGGCGGGCGCTACGCACCGCGTTCGCCTGCAAAGTCGTCGTTCATGAGTGGGGACACCTGACTGGGTTCACCGAACCCGGTGGCCCGTATGGTGGGCATCACTCGTGGGACCCCAACAACGTCATGTTCGACAGGTGGTCCGCGACGAACATCCCGCCCGCGTGCGTCAAGCTCGAGCGGGATCACTCCCTCGACCCGCAAAGCGTCAGGCGATCTTGATCTCGGCGACAAGGGCGTACTCGACGGTGTCGTAGGTTCCGGCTGGCGGGGCGAGCCGCGCCACCATCTGCTGCGATGTTGCGACGGCCTGCACCGCCAGCCAGCCCGAGATGTCGTACCGGGCGGGCGCGTTGACCTTCACGCCCGTGTTTGCGCCGTTGACCTCGATCGTCCACTGCACCGTCGGGTCGATCTTCCTGGTCACGTCCAGCCACACCCGGGTTACGCTCGACGTCGACATCCGCGAGTAGCCATCCAGTGCCGCGGCGGCCGGCGACGCGGCGATTGTGCCCGTCACGCCGCCCGTCGTGCCGTTGCGTTCCGCGAGCTGCTGCTGATAGTTGCGGTTGTGGGCGGTGTCCTCCTGCCGGAACGCCCGGAGCGTCCAGTACAAGCCGCGCGGATAAGTCCGGAACCTGGCCTGCGGAGCGATAACACCATGCGGATGGAAGTCCCAGATAACAGCGGACAACTGCGTCGGCTGGTCATCGATCGTCGCCAGCTCCTCAAACGCGCGGAGCAGCCCGTCGCCGGGCTCCCACGCGAACTTGGATGGCAGCACCGCCAACGTCGGGTTGGGCGGCCACTGCTCGGCGAGCTCGGGATGACCCGGTGGCCGGCTCGCGATGTCGTCCCACACACGGGAGCGCAGCGCGAGGCGGCTCGCGAGACGCTGCCGCAGAAGGTTCGGGTCGGTGATGTCCGACAGCGACTCGACCTCGGTCGCCGTGAACATGTGGCCGCGCGCCCTGGCGTGGTCGATGAGGCTCGCCGAGAGCTGCGCGGCACCAGCCGGGTCGGCGATGCCCTGCGCGTCCGCGACAATCCGGGCCGCCATGTCCTCCCCGCTGCTTATCAACGCGAGACCCGTCGAGTCGTCGGACGTGACCTTCACGTTGTAGTCGCGTCCGCATCGCACCCGCGGAATGATCTGGCCGGGGAACTCCCCGGACTCCAGTGACCGCGGCTCGCAGCGAAACTGAAAGCCGAACGCCGCCGACAGCGCGGCGAGCGTGTCGTAGTGCGAGTCGTGACGGATCGTGTTGCTGTAGATCCCCTCTGGGGACAGCATCGTTGACGGCACCGCGGTGAACGTGCCGGGCGCATCGGACCGCTCGAACGCGAGCAGCATCGCCGCGCCCGGGTTGTCGCTTAGCTCCAGCTTCAGCGGGTACCAGCCGGACGTGTTGCCAAGCAGCGCCCGCAAGAGGCCCGACGTCCAGGGTGCGGCACCGGACGGCCTGGCGCCACCACCGGGCGGCGGCCACCCGTCGATGGCCTGCTCACCCATCCTTGTTTTCCCGACCCACAGGCGGGCGCTGTTGCCGGCGGTGACCCGGAGGCGGTAGTCGAACCTCGCGAGGTCGAGGTAGATCGCGCCAGTGAACCGGGCGGAGAACACCTGGGCGGGCCCCGGCGGCTGCCAAGGCGCTCCGGCCGCCGGATGGTTCAGCGTCAGCTCCAGCCGCGCCGCATACGGCTGCCTGGTGGGATTCAAAACCTGGTCGCCGCCGTTGGTGACGTTCACGAGGTCGGTGTCGTCGAAGTAGTCGGCTTGCAAGCCACCGGCAGCGGGCAGGCCGGGCAGCACCCGGTCGCCCTTGTCGGCGCCGCGCATCAGCCACGACGGGGCGCGGTCGTAGGTGAACTCGAGCACGTCGACAACGGTCGCGCCGACGCCCGGGTTGTAGTAGAACCCGTCGATCGGCTGGTATGTCGGCGGCATGGGGAGCAGCCCGATGAGCTGGCCCTGCACGTAGCACCAGATCCACCGCTCGCGGCCCTCCAGCGCCATGTCGATCTGGCCGGGGATCAGGGCGCCACCGGGAACGGGTGCGGCAGCGAAGTTCAGTGCGGATCCGCCGTACCGGAAGATCGCGGTGAGCCCGCTCGGGCTTGCCCCCGGGTTGAGCTGCAACCCCAGGTTTCCGTCGGGGGAAGTGAGCGACACGCTGCCCGACGCGTCGAGCGGCCCGGAGACGTAGAACGACGCCTCGACCCGCCACGGCTCGTACGGGTCGGTGGCCTGGTAGCCGATCGCGGGCGGCGGCGTGGCCATGACGAGCGACCCGATGCCCGCCGAGGACAGACGGCAGACGGGGAGACCGGTGTTCGTCGCCGCGTACCTGGCGGTGAACGACCCGGCGGTGACCGGGCCCGCCGCGCCGGTCAGGGCTGCCGCTCCGGGCTCCGGGAACCCGGTCGCCACGTCAAGGTTCCATGCGCGCGTGTAATGCTCGAACACGTCCCTCGGGGCGTGGCACCACCACCCCGCGTCGGTTTCCCGCACCTTTTTCAACAGCCACAGCGCGTCATAGCCGCCGACCTGAATCAGGCTGAGGGTGTGGTTCGGGACGTTCAGGAGCGCCCCGACGTACAGCAGGGTCTGCGCGTCACGGTAGATCTCGACGAACTCGTCACCCGGCTGGAACGCCGGATCGGTGCGCTGAAGAAACCGGTAGCGGTGAAGACGCCCGTCCGGGCCTTGCCCGTTGGGAAAGTCGAGTGTCCACGGCCCCTCGACGTTCAGCGCCCGCTCGTAGTGGCCGGTCTGCCAGCCCGCCTCGCCATTCACGCCCTGCCCGGCCGGCAGGTACGACGCGCCACCGACAACGACCGACCGGGGGGTGCCGGGCGTGCAGCGTTGAACGAGACGGGCGGTGACCGTCGTCGGGTCGATCGTGCGTTTCACTGATCCCGCTCGATCAGGACCGGAATTGACCGGCAGTCCATCAGGACGCTCTGCCCGAGATCCCGCGCCCCATCGAAAAGCAGGCCGCCCGCCCGGTCCTCCAGCTTGAAGAACTTGACCTGGTCGACATACACCGCGCCGCCGCCCGCGGATCGCCACATCGCGACGCTGAGCGACCCGCCGCCGGGAGATGGCAGTTCCCCCGCGTCGAGCTCAACCCACGTGCTGCTCGTCGTCGTGACGATCCCCGCGGTCCCTGGCACGACATACGACCCGGTCGCGCCGGCGTCGACACGGACACGGAGCACAATCCGGTACCTCGCACCGGACGCGAGCGCGAGCGACGCCTTGAACAGTGTCGCCGCGGTCCACGCTGTCTGCGTGTCGCGGATGCACTGCCCTCCGGACGCCCCACCGTCGGCTACCTGACTGGCGGTCGTCGACGCGCCGTTCAGGACCGCTTCCGCCTCCAGATTCTGGTCGGCGAGCTGCTGCGGAAAGCCGAGCCTGACGCCCACGTATCCCGTGGGCGCGTCGGTGGACGTCGAGACGGCGTTGCGGGACACCCCGTATCCACCGGTGTCGCTGAACGCGAACACCGCGGCGGCGGCCTGCACCACCGCGCCGACTACCGCGACGGGGCGCCCCAGGGGGAGCAGCGTCCAGTGGTTTTCGCCGGTGAACCCGGCAACGCCGACCTGCGCACCCGGAAGGCCCGCGCTGTTGACGGCCGTGACGGCAACAGCGGACGCCGCGTCGACCTTCATCACCGCGCACGTGGCCTCAACGGCGGCAGCGTCATACCAGAGCAGGCCGGCGCCCGCGGACGCGCCGCTCGCCTGCTTCGCGGGGTACACCTCGAACAGGGGGCCTTCCCAGCCGCGTTGCAGCGTGACGTACACCGTTTCGCGGGACGCGGCGTCGGTGGTGCTCGCGAACGTTGCCCACATCACGATCCGCTCGGGCGTGACTTCCTGCCGGACAAGGCCCGCCGACAGCCACGTGTCGTCGAGGACGACCGAGCCGGCGCGACGCTGCACGATCATCTTGCCCTGCTCCTGCCACGCCCCACCGGTCCACGTGTCGACACGAAACCCGGGAAGGCCACCCGTCTGGTCGAACCGGACCCGACACCGGCCGTTCGACAGGACGGGCGTGTCGGCGGGCTGCGCCGGCTGACACCAGTTCCAGGGCCAGTCCGCGCCGTACACCTCCTCCCACAGCGGGTCGGGGCCCGTGGTCGGGGCGGTCAGGAGGCCCCGACGGTCGTACGCGAGAACCTCGCTCAACCCCAGGGCGTTCTCCGGAATCTCGAAGCTCGCGACCTCCCCGTCGGCGGCGTTGACGGCGATGTAGCCGGTGCCGTCAACGCCGGTCCAGACCGCGCGGTTGAGCGGGGTGCCGCTCGCGGTCTGCCACCCGTAGGACCCGTCGGGGAGATGGTTCATCGCGAGGGCGGTCATCGCGGCGAAGTCCGTTGACCTGATCTGGCCGCGGAAGTCGCGGAACGCTGTGGCGGCCCGCCGGTCGATGTTCACGAAACGCAGGCCCGGACGGTGAGTCCAGCGCGTCCCGACGCGGTATAGCTCGTCGAGGGTGAGCGTGAAGTTGCCGACGACGATCGATCCCTCGGCGTACCCGATCTGGCCGTTGCCGGGGATCACCCACCCGTTGATTTCGCTGTCGGGCGTGAACGCGAGATAGATGCCCTGCCCGCGAAGCACCGAGTTTTGAAGGATCGATCGGAGCTGGCGGCGCATTCGCTTCCCGACGAGCGTCAGGTCAGACCCAGAACCGTCGGGGATCGCGAGGATCGGGACGGTGAACGCGTACCTCTTGGGTCGGCGCTGCCCGAGCGCAACACCAGCCCCGGTACTGTCGAGCGGCTCACCGATGCCTTCCTGAAAGTCGTCTTTGACCGCGGGCAGGCCGAGGCGGCCGAGGGTGAGCAGCGTCAGTGATGACGGCGACTGTGGTGGCGCGATGATCGGCATCAGACGGCCGGCGGCTGGTCAGGCTGGTCAACGGTCGCGGCTTCGAGTGCTGCGCGGAGACGGCCGTTTTCCTCGGTGAGCTGGCCGATCTGGTCGGCCATGTAGTCGATCTGCGTGAGGAGGTCCGCGACGTGCCCCCCGAGGCGGTCGGCGCGCGCCTTGTCAAGCGCGCTCATGAGTAGGCCGGCACGTAAACCCGCGCCCCGGTTTCGTCACGTAGAGCGAGATACTTCACCGGGGCGGCCGGCAGGCCCGACGCGGCGCCGCCGGTACGGGTCGACGTGACGGACGCGTTGAGTGTCTGGTGGTCGGCGATCATCGGGCCGCCGCCAACGATCCAGCCGCCGGCGGGGGCGCGCTTCAGTGACGTGTCGGGGACCGCCGTGCCGTCGCCGCCCCAGATGACGCCGTACCCGTCGATGTACATGCGGTCGTCAGCGTCGGTCGTGGTGCAAGCCGCGAACGCGACCTGCCGCTGATAGACGGTGCCGCCCGCAACGGGAGGCGCGTCGCGCTGCGCCCGGAACGACCGCTCGGAGCCCGACGAGCCGTCCCAGAACGCGACCCTCGTGTGAAGGCCCCCAGGCGAGTCGGCCTGCGAGTGGTAGACAAACCCGGCTTCTTTCTGGCCGGCCGCGACATGCCCGTACCCCATGAGGCCCAGGCCGCGCGCCCAGAACGCCGACGTGCTCCCTTGCCCCACATCGACGACGGTGTACCCGTGGGTGCCGCTCCCGAACGCGAGACCAGCGGTCGAGTCGTCCTGGTCGGACGCGAGCCCCAGCTCGCTGCCGAGGGCGCGCACCGCGAAAACCCTGGGGTGACCGACTTTCGTGCCGATCCCGAACGTGCCGACGCACCCCGAGACCACGGTGCAGCCCGTGAAGGTCGTGGCGGTCAGGGCGGTGTACGCGAAGACGTTGGTGGGGGCGCCGTTGACGGTCGCCGCCCCAAGGATCACGCGGCCACCCGACGCACTGAACCCGGCGGTCGACCCGACCTGCACGGTGCCCTGCGGGAACGTCACCGCCCCCGCCAGCACCGTCGACGCCGACTTGTAGGCGTACATCGCCTCCGACCACGTCGAGTTCGTGAGGTTGATCGTGCAGTTCGAGGAGTTCGCGGGTGTCGCGGCGGCGCTGCCGCTCGAGCGCCACCCCAAGGCGGTGAGCGTCACCGTCTGGCCACTCACCGATGCCACGAACCCGCTCGGGTTGCCTGCGTACGTCGCGCCCACCAGGGGCGCCACGTCAACGATCATGCCGGGCTGCACCCCGGTCAGGTCGACGCCCGCCCCGAACGTCACGGTGCTCGAGGTGAATGTGGTGGCGGTCGACTCGACCAGGGGGGGATTCGCGATGTTCTCGATGTTCTGGGCGACCGACCCGCGCTCCGCTGTGAGCGACGGGTCGTCGACGCTCATCACCTGAGTCACCGACAGCGCGCCCGCACCCGTGATGACCGACAGGCCCGTTGCCTGGTCGCGAACCCCGAACGTCTGGCGAATGACGCGTGCGCCCTGCGCGACCGAGGCGACCGTCGGGAGCGGCGCCCACTTCGTCAGGTCGGTCGTCGGATTGCCGGTGTTCGCGCCGATAAGCGAGCTGAACCACTGGCCGCGATCGAAAACATGGTCGCCGAGGGCGTACGTCGTGCCCGCGTTGTAGACGCCGCGGGGCGTGCCGGCCGGCGACGGTGACCCGGGGATCCCCGGGGGGCCCTGCGGTCCAGCCAGGTCTAGTTGGTGGGGCACGCCCGGCGCCTGGCCGGGGATCGTGTACACCCCGACGTAGGTGCCGAGAGCAATGAACCCGGGGGGCGTCCCGTCCGCGCGTGTCGTCAACGGCTGCGTGAGCGGCGTCCCGGTCCCCGTGTTGTCGGGCCAGATCGTCGCGTCAGGTGGCGAAACAGCCCCGAGCGGGCCGACCGTGATGCGGTAGGCGGCACCAGCGACAGGAGCAACCGGCCCACCGAGCGTGAGGGGCCGCAGCAGCGTCCCGAACCCGGTCGACGCGATTTCGGCGAGGCCACTCATGTGCCGACCCCGAAACTCGCGAGGTCAGTGATTCCCTGGCCGTGCGCCTGGAAAGCGAGCGACCCACCGAACTGCCGGAGCGCCGCAGCACTCTGCTGCGACGTGTCCTTGATCGCCTTCTGGGCGTCCAGCGACGCCTGAAGGATCTGGGTTTGCGACTGCTGCTCAGCGAGGAGATCCTGGTTCACGCGGGCCTGGTCGCCCACGCTTCCCGCCGCCGCCTGGTCAGCCTTCTGCGCCTCGAACTGCTTCTGCAACGCCGGGATGATCGTGGTCGTGATGTACGCCGCGATCTGCTGCCCCCCCCCAGGGGTCTGGTCCGTCCCCGCGAGCTGCTGCTGCAAACTCAGGATCTGCTGGCCGCCCTGCGCCAACGCGAGGGCCTGCGAGGAGGCGTCGACCGCTTCCTGCGCGTTCTTCTCGACCGCCGCACGCCAGTCGGTGAGCGACGTCACCATCGCGTCGTCCAACGCCGTCAGGGCCGTGTTCAGCCGGTCGGTGACATCCTTGATCGTCGCCTTGTCGCCGTACCGCTTCGCTGTCGCCAAAGCCGTGTTGAGCACCCCGACCTGCGAGTGCAAGCCCTGCACGGTTGCCTTGTCGAACGCGGCAACAGCCGACAGGCCGGCCGCGGAGGACGGGTCGCCGCCGGCGAGCGTGAACCCGGCGATCGCGTGATGCGCGTCCCGGCCGATCTTGGCGACCATCTCCTGCGCCGCGTTGACCATCAGGCCGACGCGGTTCCCGATCGC
>JALYIS010000235.1 GCA_030775705.1 Actinomycetota bacterium | reverse complement strand
CTGCAGCAGGGCTGGTCGCTCGTCGGGGCCGGCCTGCCCGACGGCGCGGCTGGCGGTCTTCTGTTGCGCGCGCAGGTTGTCGGCGCGGGCGACAGCTGCCCGGCGGGCGTCGTCGGCCGCCAGCAAGGCGTCGACGAGCGACTCTTGGCCACCTCGCAGGCGTTGGGAGGAGCGGGCACGTGTGGGGTCGTCGCGCACGAGTTTGAGGTCGATCACCCGTTCAGGCTACTGAGCGGTCGTCATCGACTCTCGGGTTAACCTGTGTCACTGTGACCGACCGCCTCCCGATCAAGATGCTCCACGACCGCGTCCTGGTGAAGGAGCCGCGCGATGAGGGCGAGCGCCGGTCCTCAGGAGGGATCCTCATCCCCGCGACCGCACAGGTGTCCAAGCGGCTGATCTGGGCCGAAGTGCTCGCCGTCGGCAACCACGTGCGCGCTGTCGAGCCGGGTGATCGGGTGCTGTTCAGCCCAGACGATAGGCATGAGGTCGAGATCGCCGGCGAGCAACTGTTGCTGCTGCGAGAGCGTGACCTGCACGCGGTGGCCGCGCAGCGCAACGATGCGAACACCGGGCTGTACTTGTAGCGCTGTACTTGCAGGCACCGGACTGGGCAACGGTCAGACTCGCCCGTCCGAGCGGAGCTGAGTGAGCCATTCCCGCGCGCCGCTGAAGTCGGCATCGGTGCGGCCCGGCGGCACCGCCCCGACCACGCCGTCGCGGCGGGCATACGACCCGAGGTATCGGACGTCGGCGCACACCCGGTGCAGCGCGGAGAGCGCGTCGCCTACCCGCTCGTCGGCCAGATGCCCCTCGCAGTCGATCGAGAAGCAGTACTGGCCGAGCCGACCTTTGGTCGGGCGCGACTCGATCCGAGTGAGGTTCACCGCACGGGTTGCGAATTCGGTCAGGATCTCCAGCAGCGCGCCGGCGTGATCCTCGCGCAGGTAGGCGACCAGCGACGTGCGGTCGTTGCCGGTCGGGGCCGGCGGCGGTGCCGGGCGCATCAGCAGGACGAAGCGGGTGACCGCGCCGGGGTTGTCGGCGATGTCGCTTGCGATGGTCGTCAGACCGTACAACTCGGCGGCGACGCTGGCACCGATCGCCGCGTCGTAGTCTCCGGCGGCGACCGACTGCGCCGCGCCGGCCGTCGAACCGACCAGCGCCACCTGCGCCGATCGGAGGTTGTCCAACAGCCAGCGGCGCACCTGTGCTTCGGCGTGGGGATGCGTGGCGACGGTGTCGATGTCTCTGAGCGAGGTTCCGTGGCGACCCATCAGGTCGAAGGCGACCGGCAGGTAGGCCTCCTCGGCAATTGTCAGCGGGACACCGTTGGCGAGTTCGTCCAGAGTTGCCGGGACGGCGCCCTCGACGGAGTTCTCGAGCGGGACCAGCGCGCCGTCCGCGTCGCCGGCGCGCACTGCGTCGAGGGCGACGGTCACATTCGTCATCGGCATCAGGGTCGCCCCGTCGGCCACTGCCATCGACCGCAACGCGGCGTGCGCGAACGTTCCCTCGGGGCCGAGGAAGGCGAGCCGGACCATCGTCAGCCAGCCTTACGGCTGAGCAGCTTGCGGTGACGGTTCAGCGCTGCGTCGACTGCCTGTCGCTCCTCAGGCGACAGGTCGTGCTCCCCCACGCCGGCCGCGACCCCCTTGGCGTACACGCGCGTGTCGGTGTTGCCGGCGATTGCACTGATCGATATCCCGTCGCCGTTGTCGTCGAGCAGGGCGAGCGAGAATGACATCCGGCCGGAGATGTCGCCAAAGGCGTCGTAACGGACGAGGGCCACGTTGCGCAGCGCACCGGCGTGCACGCTCGAGTTGGTTTCGATGCCGGCCATCGCCTTGGCGAGGACGTCGGCACAGCTCTGGTCCACGTGCGCGCGCAGATCGGCCAGCTGTTCGCTCAGCACGGCCGCGGATTCGGAATGTCGTGCACTGGCTTCGACCAGCGATTGCCGACCGCGTTCTCCCGCGACGCCCCGGCCTAGCGTGGCGCTCGCGCGGCGAAGTTTCGCCAATGTGCGCAGCGCGAAGTACGCCGCGACCAGGGCGACGTACGCGAGCACCATCGCGAAGACGGCGACGAGAGTGGTCATCGGCTTCAGGCTAGGGCGCGCAGGCGCGCGAATCGTGGATGACACGGCCCGACGGTCCAACGGGTTCGCCGGGCCGCGACCATCCCTACGGGGCACGCGGGCGACCTACCAGGATGCGCCGCCCACAGCACTAGGCAAGCTGATAGATGGACTGCCCGTTGGGTTAGACAGTCTGCACACTTTGTTCGGATTTTGGGTAGCCAGTTGCGGGTCTGCACGGCGACCTGGAGGCTACGTTGTATGACGTCCATGCGACTGACGCCCGAAGAACTCGATGCCGACCTCACGGTGGACCGGCTCCGGCAACTGGTCGGCTTGGTGGACTACGACGAGAAGACCGATCCGTTCCCGGTCACCGCGATGGACGCCATCGTCTTCGTCTCGGGCAACGCCACCCAGAGTGCGCACTTCTACCAGCATGCGTTCGGGATGATGCTCGTCGGCTACAGCGGTCCGGAGACGGGCAACCGTGATCACAAGGCGTTCGTGCTCCGTTCCGGATCCGCGCGGTTCGTGATCGTCGGTGCCGTCGACCCCGACAGCCCGTTCGCCGCCCATCACCGCACCCACGGTGACGGCGTCGTCGACCTCGCGCTCGAAGTCCCCGACGTCGACCGCTGCATCGCCCACGCCCGGAGCCAGGGCGCGACGATCATCTCTGAGCCTCACGATGTCAGCGACGAGCAAGGCACGGTCCGTATCGGGGCCATCGCCGCCTATGGGCAGACCCGACACACGCTCGTCGACCGGTCGAAGTACCGCGGCGTCTACTTGCCCGGCTTCATGGCCCAGACCTCGACGATGGCGCCACCGGACAGGCGATTCTTCCAGGCGGTCGACCATTGCGTCGGGAACGTGGAGCTCGGTCGCATGGACGAGTGGGTGAATTTCTACAACCGCGTCATGGGTTTCGTGAACATGGCTGAATTCGTGGGTGACGACATCGCCACCGAGTACTCCGCCTTGATGTCCAAGGTGGTTGCGAACGGCAACCACCGGGTCAAGTTCCCACTCAATGAGCCCGCTGCCGGCAAGCGAAAGTCGCAGATCGACGAGTACCTGGACTTCTACGACGGCCCGGGATGCCAGCACATCGCGCTGGCCACCAACGACATCCTGGGTACGACCGACGAGATGCGCGCGCGCGGGATCGAGTTCCTGGACACGCCTGACTCCTACTACGAAGACCCTGAGCTGCGTGCGCGGATCGGTCACGTCCGCGTGCCGATCGAGGAGCTCAAGGCCCGCAAGATCCTTGTCGACCGCGACGAGGACGGGTACCTGCTGCAGATATTCACCAAGCCGGTCGGCGATCGCCCGACGGTGTTCTTCGAGCTGATCGAGCGCCACGGCTCGCTGGGGTTCGGCAAGGGCAACTTCAAGGCCCTGTTCGAGGCGATCGAACGCGAGCAGGAACTGCGGGGGAACCTCTGACGTCGCCGCTGCGGCGCTGGTGCCACCCGGGCGGCTCCCCCGCCGTGAGAAGGTTGACCTCGTGACGGTCCGCCTTCGGCCGGTGCTCGGTTCGCTGCCTGCCTACGTCCCTGGCCGTGCCGTGGACGGTGCGATCAAGCTGGCGAGCAACGAAACGCCCTACCCGCCGCTGCCCCACGTCATCGACCGGATCACCGCGGCCGCCGCTCAGATCAACCGCTATCCGGACACCCATTCGGCGGCGCTGACCGCGGCGCTCGCCGCCAAGCTCGGTGTCGGCGCGGACCGCGTCACGGTCGGCTGCGGGTCGGTCTCGCTGTGCACCCAGCTCGTGCAGGCGGTGGCCGATGCGGATGACGAGGTCATGTTCGCGTGGCGGTCGTTCGAGGCCTACCCGATCATCGCCGCCGTTAGTGGGGCGTCGGCCGTTCAGGTCCCGCTGCGTGACCAGACCCACGACCTGCCGGGGATGGCCGACCGGATCACCGGCAAGACCCGGTTGGTCTTCGTCTGCAACCCCAACAACCCGACCGGGACCGCGGTGCGCCGGGGCGAGCTTCTCGACTTCCTGCGCGCGGTCCCTGACGACGTCGTGGTTGCCCTGGATGAGGCGTACCGAGAGTTCGTCACCGATCCCGACGTCTGCGACGGCCTCACCCTGCTCGACGAACACCCCAACCTCGTGGTGCTGCGGACCTTCTCCAAGGCGTATGGATTGGCCGGGCTGCGGGTGGGGTACGCGGTGGCGGCGGACCCCGCCTTGAGCGCCGCATTGCGGCAGACGCAGGTGCCGTTCGCGGTGACCACCGTCGCGCAGCAGGCCGCGCTCGCGTCGCTCGAGGCCGACGCCGAGCAGCAGCTGCTGGCCCGGGTCGCCGATATCGTGACCGAACGCGCGCGGGTCTGGGACGGGCTTGTCGCAATGGGGTATGCGCCCCCGCCCACACAAGCCAACTTCGTGTGGTTGCCGCTCGGCGCGGCCGCCGCCGCGTGGGCCGAGGCTTGCGAGCAGCACAAGGTCACCGTCCGTGCCTTCGCGGGATCGGGCGTCCGGGTAACCGTGGGCTCGCCGCAGGAGAACGACGTGCTGCTGGCGGCGGCGGCGCAGCTGTTGCCGACGGGGCGCTGACGGCCCGATCGACCGGTCCGGATCAGGCGATCGCGGCGGCCTGCGCGACCGTACGGACCGCGCCTGCCACCGCGGTATGCACGGCGGCGTCGAAGACGCTCGGGACGATGAAGGTCGCATTGAGCTGGTCGTCAGTGACGCAGCCG
This sequence comes from Actinomycetota bacterium, assembly GCA_030775705.1. Classification (GTDB taxonomy): domain Bacteria; phylum Actinomycetota; class Actinomycetes; order Mycobacteriales; family Jatrophihabitantaceae; genus JALYIS01. The sequence continues at coordinate 17,179 of JALYIS010000235.1, read as the reverse complement.
GAGAGGGCGTCGGCGGCAGCGAGCAGCATCGCGGTGGTGACCTCGCGGGCACGGGCGTCAAGTAGGCCGCGAAACACTCCGGGAAATGCGAGCACGTTGTTGATCTGATTCGGGTAGTCGCTGCGACCGGTCGCCACCACCGCCGCGTAGGCACCGACCGCCGACACATCCACCTCGGGATCAGGGTTGGCCAGCGCGAAGACGATCGCCTCAGGTGCCATGTCCGCCACCCAGGACGCGGGCAGGACGCCCGGTGCGCTCACGCCGATGAACACGTCAGCGCCGCGCAGCGCGGTATGCAGGTCGCCAGTCATCCCCAGCGGGTTGGTGCGCTCGGCAAGTGCCCGCTTGGCCGGGTTCAGCCGCTGGTCGGCGGGCGACAGGATGCCCTCGCGATCCCACACCAGCACGTGGACGACCCCGGCCGCGAGCAGCAGCGTGACGATGGCGGTGCCGGCCGCGCCACCGCCGGCCACGACGATGCGCGCGGTGTCCAGCCGCTTGGATACGCAACGCAGTGCGTTCCTCAGCGCTGCCAGAACCACGATCGCGGTGCCGTGCTGGTCGTCGTGGAACACGGGGATGTCCAGTTCACTGCGCAGGCGACGTTCGATGTCGAAGCAGCGTGGCGCTGAGATGTCCTCGAGGTTGATCCCGCCGAAGCCGGGCGCAATGGCTTTGACGACTTGAACGATCTGGTCCGTGTCCTGGGTGTCGAGGCAGATCGGCCACGCGTCGATGCCGCCGAATCGCTTGAACAGGGCCGCCTTGCCCTCCATCACCGGCAGCGCGGCGCCGGGTCCGATGTTGCCCAGGCCGAGCACGGCGGAACCGTCGGTGACCACGGCGACCGCGTTGCCCTTGATCGTCAGCTTCGAGATGTCCTCGGGATGGGCGGCAAGTGCGAGACAGACCCGCCCGACCCCCGGGGTGTAGGCCATCGAGAGGTCGTCGCGAGTCTTGAGTGCGACCTTGGACTCGACGGTGATCTTGCCACCGAGATGGAGCAGGAACGTGCGGTCGCTGACCCGGTGTACGTCGACGCCCGGGACCGCGCGCATCGCGTCGACGATCTCCTGCGCGTGTTCGCCGTTGAGTGCCGAGCAGCTCACGTCGACGGTGATGCGGTCCGCGCGCGATTCGGTGACGTCGATGGCCGTGACCAAGCCGCCGGCGAGCCCCACCGCCGTTGCGAGCTCGCCCACCACCGACGCCGAGGCAATGGCGAACAGGCGGACCGTTATGCCGTACGAGGCGCTGGTGGGCAGTGGACGCGCGTGCGCGGAATCTGGCGTGCTCATGTGGCCATCGTGGCAGGCAGTGCAAGGATGGCGATGGCCTGTCCGATCGGAGCCGTCACGACGAGGTGACCCCCACATGAGCGACACCCGACCGGGTATCGATGCGAGCGAGCGCGCCGATACCGAGGTCTTCGCGCGCCGGTTCCTTACCCACGCGGGCAGCCAGCTGCCCGGCCGCGACGATGAGTCGCTGACTCGCCTGGCCGGTGACAGCCTGGCGTTCGGGGCGATCCGCACACCCGGACAGATCTTGCTGCGCGTTCGAGATGTCGACGACCACAAGACGGCGATAGACGTGGTAACCGCTGACGCGCCCTATCTCGTGGATTCCGTTCGGGCTGAACTGGTGCGTGCGGATCTGGATATCGACCGTCTCCTGCACCCACAGATCGTGGTTTCTCGCGACGCGGCCGGCCAGTTGGTGCAGGTCTATGACATCGACGACAACGCCGACGTCCCCGAGGGGGCGGTAGTCGAGGCGTGGATGTACCTCGAGATCGAGGCAGTCAGCGGCGCCCGGCACTCCGAACTGGCCGAACGGCTCACCGGGGTGCTGGCCGATGTCCACCACTGGGTCTCCGACGCCCCGGCGATGTACACCCTGATCCGCGCCTTGGCGGATGAGCTCGCCACCGATCCTGGTGAGTTCGACCAGGAGACGAGCCAGGAGGCGGGCGAGCTGCTCCGCTGGCTCGCCGACGGCAACTACATGATCCTCGGCCACGCCGCCTATTCGGCGAACGAACTCGCCAACCCGACGGCCCATGCGCAGGCCGACGACGCCCAGGGCGTGCTGCGGGGCGCCGCACGCATCTCCGCGCTGGAGTTGCTGCCTGCGTTCCGCAGCGGGGCACCGCTGGTGATCTTCAAGTCGCCGCTGGTCTCGACCGTCCGGCGTTCCGTGCGCTATGACTGCGTCACCGTCGTCACCCGGTCGGCGGCCTCGCGTGGCCAGGTGGTGCACGTCTTCCTCGGCCTGATCACCAACGCGGAGGACGGCGTGGTCGGGCGGGTTCCCGTCGTGCGCCGCCGCATTGCCGAGATCCTGCTGCGATCCGGGGTGCGCGCCGACAGTCACAGCGGTCGGCTGCTGTTCGCCGCGCTGCGCACCATGCCGCGCGACGAGCTGCTTGAGGCGCCCACCGCCGACCTCCTGCGGCTCGCCCAGCTGGTCTCCGATCGAGCCGAGCACGGCAATGTCGGCGTGTTCGCCCGGGTGCATCTGAACCGGGACTTCGTCAGCGTGCTGGTGTATTTTCCCGCGGACCGTTTCGGTCCCGAGACCAAGCGCCGCGTCGTCTCGGTGATCAGTAAGCACTGGCCTGGCGAGGTCATCGGGCGCGACGATCGGATCGTCGAGCTGAACCTGGCGCGCATGCAGTTGCTGATCGCGGTCCGTCCGGGAACCGCGCCACCCTCGCCGGACCGGGCCGCGGTCGAGGCGGAGGTCGCGAAGGTGACCCGGCGCTGGACGGACGACCTTACCGACCTGCTCGTGCTCACCTACGGTGAGGATGTCGCGGAGCGGCTGCTGCGCAAGTACGCGCCCGCGGTCCCTGAGGCTTACAAGGAGGACTTCCCGGCCTCGACAGCGGCGCGCGATATCGCGCTGCTCGAGGCGTTGCCGGAGGACGACGGACTGGCTTTCGACCTCTACACCAGTGAGGACGACGACGACGCGGACCACCGACTTAAGGTGTTCCGGACCGGGCGGTCGGTCTCGCTTGCGCGGGCATTGCCGATCTTCGCCCAGATGGGCATCGAGGTTCTTGACGAGCGTCCCTACGACATCGACATCGCCGACGGCACCGAGACCTGGATCTATGACTTCGGGCTGCGGCTGCCTGACGGAATCGACATCGATCCCGAGCGCGCGGCCTCGATCGTCGACGCCCTGAAGCTGCTCTGGCGCGAGGAGGTCGAGCAGGACGGGTTCAACGCGCTCGTCGTGCGCACGAGCATGTCGTGGTGGCAGGCGAACATCCTGCGCGCATATGCCAAGTACCTTCGCCAGGCGGGCACCGCCTACAGCCAGGGATACATCGAACAGGCGCTGGTCGACAACCCCCGGATCGCAGCCGCGCTCGTCGGCCTGTTCGAGGCGCGCTTCGACCCCACCCGCGAGAACGAGCCGCCGATCGGCGGCGACGGCGTGGCGCTTGTCGAGGCAGTGGAGGCGATGCTCGCCGAAGTGGCCAGCCTGGACCAGGACCGCATCCTGCGGTCGCTGCTTGGGCTGATCTCGGCGACGCTGCGCACCAACGCCTACCGCACCGACAGTGAAGGAAGGCGGCGGACCGCCATCGCGGTCAAGCTCGATCCGCGGCAGATCTTGGATCTACCCGATCCGAAACCGCGCTTCGAGATCTGGGTCTACTCCCCCCGGGTCGAGGGCGTTCACCTGCGGTTTGGCCCAGTGGCCCGTGGGGGGTTGCGCTGGTCGGATCGACGTGAGGACTTCCGCACGGAGGTACTCGGCCTGGTGAAGGCGCAGATGGTGAAGAACGCGGTCATCGTGCCGACCGGTGCGAAGGGCGGCTTCGTCGTGAAGCATGCACCGATCGAGGACCGCGAGGCGTGGTTGGCCGAGGGCATCGCCTGCTACCGGACGTTCATCTCGTGCCTGCTCGACCTGACGGACAACTACGTCACGGACACCTCGGGAGCCTCGGCCGGGGTCCAGCGCGTGAGCCCGCCCCCCCAGACGCGCCGCTACGATGCCGACGACCCATACCTGGTGGTCGCAGCGGACAAGGGCACCGCAACGTTCAGCGACATCGCGAACGGCATCTCCAAGGACTACGGCTTCTGGCTCGGCGACGCGTTCGCCTCCGGCGGCTCGGTCGGCTACGACCACAAGGCGATGGGCATCACTGCGCGCGGCGCGTGGGAGTCGGTCAAGTATCACTTCCGCGAGCTCGGCGTGGACACCCAGAGCGAGGACTTCACCGTGATCGGCGTCGGTGACATGTCCGGTGACGTGTTCGGCAACGGGATGCTGCTGTCCCAGCACATCAGCCTGGTTGCCGCGTTCGACCACCGCCATGTGTTCATCGATCCCGACCCTGATCCAGCGGTCTCCTATGCCGAGCGCCGACGGCTGTTCGACCTGCCGCGCTCGTCGTGGGCGGACTACGACTCATCGCTGATCTCACCCGGTGGAGGGGTGTTCGCGCGCACGATGAAGTCGATCCCGATCACCCCGCAGCTGTCGCGAGTGCTCGAACTCGATGACGGGGTGTCGCGACTGACCCCCACCGAGCTGATCCGCGCGATCTTGCTCGCGCCCGTCGACCTGCTGTGGAACGGGGGCATCGGCACCTACGTCAAGGCATCGACCGAGTCGCAGAGCGCCGCGGGTGACAAGGCGAACGACGCGGTCCGCGCCGACGGTGTCGAGCTGCGGGCCCGGGTCGTCGGCGAGGGGGGCAACCTTGGATTCACGCAGCTCGGCCGCGTCGAGTACGCGCGAAACGGCGGCCGGATCAATACCGACGCGATCGACAATTCGGCCGGCGTCGACACGTCCGATCACGAGGTCAATCTGAAGATCCTGCTGGATCGGTCGGTGGCGTCTGGAGAGCTCGGTTTCGACGAGCGGTGCGCGGTGCTGGCGTCAGTCACCGACGACGTCGCCGCCCACGTCCTGCGCGACAACTACGACCAGAACGTCCTGCTCGGGATGGCCCGCCGGCTCAGTCCGGCGCTCGTGAGCGTTCACCAGCGATTCATCCGAGATCTCGAATCTGCCGGTGAGCTGGACCGATCGCTGGAGTACCTGCCCTCCGACAAGGAGATCGACGAGCGAGAAGCGGCAGGTCTGGGGCTGTACTCGCCGGAGAACGCGGTCCTCGTCGCCTACTCCAAGATCAGCCTGACGCAGCACATCGAAGCCTCCACCCTTCCCGACGAACCGTGGTTCCAGCGCGTACTCGCGAGCTACTTCCCGGACGCCATCGCCCAGCGCTTCGCCGCCGACCTGCCTAACCACCCGCTGCACCGCGAGATCATCACCACCGTCGTGGTCAACGACATGATCAATCACAGCGGCACGACCTTCGTGCACCGCGCCGCGGAGGAGACCGGCGTCGATGTCGCGCAGATCACCAGGGCATACGCGATCGTGCGAGAGGTCTTCAGCTTGCAGCGGCTGTGGGCCGAGATCGAGTCGCTCGACAATCAGGTGTCCACAGATGCTCAGCACGCCGGCTACCAGGAGACCCGCCGGCTCATCGACCGTGCCACCAGATGGCTCGTCGACGTCCGCTTCCCGATCACCGATGTGGCCGCGGAGATCGAGCGTTTCGGTCCGACCATGCGGGACCTGACCCCGCGGATCACCGACCTGTTGCGCGGCGCCGAACGGGACAATCTGGATCAGGAGGTGGAGCGGCTCGTCGAATTGGGCGTCCCGAGGGCTCTCGCCCTGCGCTTGGGCGAGTTGCTGAACGCGTTCCAGCTGTTGGACGTCGTTGAGATCGCGAACGCCAGCGAGCACTCGCCGGTGGAGATCGCGCCTCTGCATTTCGAGCTGTCAGCCGCGTTCAGCGTGGACGACCTATTGACGGCCATCACCAGCTTGCCGCGCGACGACAGATGGTCGACGTTGGCGCGGGCCGCCGTTCGCCACGACGTCTACACGGCACTGTCGGCCATCACCTCGGCCGTGCTGCGTACGACGGACGACTCCTGCAGCGGCGAGGAGCGGATGGCTGCCTGGATGAGCGCGAACACCGAGCGGGTGGATCGCGCGCGCGGGACGGTTCGCGAGGCGTTGGCCCGAGATGTGGTCGACCTGGCGACGTTGTCGGTGGCCTTGCGTGTCATGCGCAGCCTGCCCGGGTGAGCGCGCCGGCCAATGATCGCGGGTGGCAGCCCGATGGTCGTTAGTGGCTGCCCCGTGCGATCTGTTCGATGACCTCGGCGGGCCGGTTGGTGATGATCGTGTCCACGCCGAGCTCGAGCGCGAACTCCACGTCCACCGCCCGGTCGACGGTCCAGACGAAGACCTGATGCCCGCGGGCGTGTGCGCGCTCGACGAACCCCGGCTCGGCTCGCAGGATGTGCAGCCCTGGGCCGGCGAATGCCACGCCGGCGGGCAGCACACCATCGCGGCGCACCGGAAGCAGCCGATCGAGCAGCAGAACCGTCGGCACGTCCGGCGCCTGCAGTTTCACCCGGCGCAGGGCGAGCGGAGCAAAGCTCATCACGATGGCGCGGTTGGTGAGGTTCGCCGGGTGCTTGAGGCCGGGCTGCGACGGCGGCGCACCGGCCCAGCCGAATCGGGCGAGCATGTCGACCAACTCCTTCTCCACCAGGCCGCCGTAACGGGTCGGATGCTTGGTCTCGATCAGCAGCCGGACCTCACGAGGCGAGTCGTGTACCAGGCCGAGCAGCATCTCGAGTGTCAGGACGCCGCCGCCGCTGTCGATGCGGTCCGGCAAGACACCGGCGAGGTAGGGCGTGGCGTTGACCAGCTCGTCCGCCGAGGGCGGCAGATCGGTGCGCCACGAGGAGAAGTTGAGGGCGTTGAGACCCTCGAGATCGAGTTCGCTCACCGCACCTCTGCCGTCAGATGTCCGGTTCACGGTGCGGTCGTGGACGCAGACCAGGTAGCCGTCACGGGTCATCCGGACGTCGCATTCGAGGGCGTCGGCGCCCGAGTCGATCGCCGCGACGTAGGCGTCCAAGGTGTGCTCCGGGACCTCGAACGAGGCTCCCCGGTGAGCGACCACCATCGGCCGGTCGGGTGGCACCAGCGCCTGGCGCCGGGAGCGGGGTCTCACGGGTACATCGTGACGGGTCGAGTTGAACGGACGGTGCCGCCGGGCCGGGTGAATCCGCGGGTCGGTCGCCACGGGGGACGAGGGTCGCCCGCGGCGTCAGGCCACGTAGGCGGCCGAGCCGTCGTCGGTGATCATCGCCCGGCCGGTCGTCGCCCACGCGAGCATTCCACCGTCGAGGTTCATCGCTTGGTAGCCGTTCTGGTTGAGCCAGGCCGCGACGTGCGCTGAGCGACCACCCATCTTGCAGACCACGACCACCACCGCCTGCGGCACCACAGCGCCCGGGTCGTAGGACAACCGGTGCGGGATCGAGTTCATCGGGATGTGCACGGCGCCCTCGATGTGACCTACCCGCCACTCCTCGTCCTCGCGGCAATCGAGCAGCACGGCGCCCGGCGGAATCTCTTCGACGCTGACTGTGGGTACCTCTGATGGGCGCACTACTCCAGGCTAGCTACTTGAGCAGCTTCGACATCCGCCGATCGGCGAGTTCGCGTCCTTCGGTCTGGCAGGTGGGGCAGTACTGGAATGACCGGTCGGCAAACGAGACTTCCCGAACGGTGTCCCCGCACACCGGGCACGGGAGACCGGTGCGGCCGTGCACCTGCAGGCCGCTGCGTTTCTCACCCTTGAGGGTGGCGGCCTTCTGACCCACTGATCGCGCAACCGCGTCACCGAGAACCGTGCCCATCGCGGCGTGCAGGGCGCCGATCTCCGCGGGGGTCAGCTTGGCGGCGATCCTGAACGGGGAGATTTTGGCCAGGTGCAGGATCTCGTCGGAGTAGGCATTGCCGATTCCGGCGAGGACGCCCTGGCTGGTGAGCGTGCCCTTGATCTGGCTGCGCTGACCAGCGAGCAGCGCGGCGAGCTCGGGCTCGGTGATCGTCAGGGCATCCGGTCCGAGCCGGGCGATGCCCGGCACGTCGACCGGGTCTCGCACGAGGTACACCGCCAGGCGCTTCTGGGTGCCGTACTCGGTGAGGTCGAACCCGCTCACCGGGCCGGCGGGATACTCGGGCGCCAGATGTAGACGGAACGCCAGGGGCCCCTTGCCAGGCCGTGGCGGTGCAGGCGGCAGCGACTCGCGCCATTGCAGCCAGCCCCCGCGCGACAGGTGGGTCACCAGATGAAGACCGGAGACCTCGAGGTCAAGGAATTTGCCATGCCTGGCAGCTCCGGTCACCTCGGCACCACCGAGGGCCGACAACGGTGGGTCGAAGGTCTTCACCGCACTGAACGCGGCGACGTCTGCCCTCATCACAGCGCGACCGACGGCGCGGTCACGCAGGAACGATGCGAGTGCCTCTATCTCAGGCAGTTCGGGCACCGTTCGAGCCTAATGTCAGGCGGTCTCGGGGGCGGCGAACAGAGCCGGCGGGAACTGCAGGCCGGTAGCGGCGTGGCAGCGGTACCCGCCGGGGTTCTTGGCGAGGTACTGCTGGTGGTGGGGTTCGGCGTAGTAGAACCCGCCCGCGGGCGCCACCTCGGTGGTTGCGACCGGGTAGCCGTTGGCGTGCAAGGCGTCGGTCACTGCGGCCTTGGCAGCCTCGGCGGCCACCCGCTGCTCATCGTCGGTGAAATAGATCGCGGACCGGTACTGGGTCCCGACGTCGTTGCCCTGGCGCATGCCCTGGGTCGGGTCGTGCACCTCGAAGAACACCGAGAACAGCTGCGCGAGACTGACCTGCGCCGGATCGAAGACGACGAGCACGGCCTCGGTGTGTCCCGTCAGGCCGGAACAGACCTCCTCATAGCTCGGGTGTGCGGTGAGCCCACCGGCGTAACCGACCGCGGTCGTCCACACCCCCGGGGTCTGCCAGAAGATCTCCTCCGCACCCCAGAAGCAGCCGAGACCGAACACGATGCGGTGCAGTCCCTCGGGAAAGGGAGGCTGGATCGGACGCCCGGACACATAGTGGGTGTCGGGGATGCGGAATTCGTATGACTGGCGGCCCCGCAGCGCGCGCTCAGGAGTGACGAGTTCGGTCTTTGCGCGCGAGAAGAGCATGTCCCAAGATTACGAGCTGCAGGGCAGGGCGGCCACTGGCTTCGCGGGCGAGCGCGGACTTGTCCTCAGGACGTAGCATTTCGGCCATGACGCAATGGGGCTTGGACGCCCTCTTCAATCCGGCCAAACGCCATATGGATGAAGAGAAGCGCCGCCTTCAGTCGACGCGCGAGGAGATCGGCGATAGTTCCGGCGGCAAACGGATCGACCTGGAGTCGGGCAAGGTGAGCATTTCTCGCTCCAGCGGCGACGAGTCTGTGGACGAGGCGCAGGAAGGGTCGGGTGGGACCGACCAGGCCGACTCCGAGACGCCGGCCCAGGCCCGCGCGCGTGAGCGGCGGCGACATCGGCGCAACGTCAGTTGAGCGGTGGGATGACGAAACCCCCGGTGGGCGGGGGTTCCACCGGGGGTTTCGACGGGAATCCGATCCTGTGCCGGGAGGCGGGGGTTCTCACGGAGCAGGATCTTGATCATCGGCATTATCCGGTGAGCGGGGGTTCCACCGGAAGATCCCGAAGCCGCCGTGAGCCCTTGTTCGACTCGCTTTCCGCAGATCATGTGTGCTTGTAGTTAAGTCCGCGTTGGCTGCTGCCCACGATGGGCGTAAGGTCGGAGTTAAGTCAAGAGCGTAGGACAACATCTTTCGAATCGGGGACCAACGCCGGTGGCGGGTGACGCTATCCGGTTCCGAGCTTGACCGAGACCGTATGCGCGGCCCCGTGGCGCAGCACGCTCGCGGTAACCGAATCGCCTGGGGCGTGGGACCGGACGGCGGCGACCAGTGCGGCGCCGTCGGCGATCAACTGGTCGTCGAGCTTGGTGATCATGTCGCCCGCCTGGACACCGGCCGCGGCCGCGGGGCCACCTGGGGTCACCGTCTCGATGAGCGCTCCGGCGGACGCAGTGGACACCGACGTCGACTGCTGCACCGTTACGCCAAGTATCGCGTGGCTGGCCCTGCCGGTCGCGATCAGTTCGGCGGCGATCCGGCTCGCTTCGTCGGACGGAATGGCGAATCCGATGCCGATGTTCGTCGACTGCGCCGTTTGCCCGGGTACGTGTAGGCCGCCTTGGGTGGGATCGGCCGCGATTGCGGCGTTGATCCCCACCACGTCGCCCGAGAGATTCACCAGCGGGCCGCCCGAGTTGCCCGGGTTGATCGCGGCGTCGGTCTGGACCGCGTCGAACGCAGCACCCGATGTGCTCGTATCGCCGGTGACTACCGGCCGCGCGATGTTGCTGACGATTCCCGAGGTGACGGTGTCCGAGAGACCGAGCGGAGCGCCGACCGCGACGACGGTCTGGCCGGCGATCAGTCGAGCCGACGATGCGAATGCCGCGGCGCGCAGCCCAGTGATGGCGATCTTGACCACGGCAAGGTCGTCGGCCGCGTCCGCGCCGACCACCTTGCCCGCAGTTCTCCTGCCGTCCTTGAGGGTGACGAGGACAGACCCCCCCGCCGCCGCGCTGGCGATGACGTGGTTGTTGGTCAGCACGTAGCCATCGGCACGGATGATCACTCCGGAACCAGTGTCGCGGCCTTGAGAGGAGACGACGTTGATGGTGACGACACTGGGGCCGATCTTCGCGGCCGCCGCGGAGATGCTCCCGTCCAGGGGCGCTGGGGGTGGCGCCTGGGTGCTGAAGTTGAGGCCGGCCGTGGTGGTGCTGCTGCCGCCGTGCTCGTCGAGGGCGACTGTGGTTGCTCCGACCACGCCGCCGACCAGGGCCGAGGCGACCGCGGTGAGCAGGATGGTGCGGCGACCGGCCGCGGCGCTGGCCGACTTTCCGGCCGCCACTGGTGGTGGTGGTGGTGCGTAACCGCCATATTCGGACACCATCCCCGGCCCCGCCGTAGAGGCTGGCACCCACGCCGGCGCGGGCACCCCGGCGTGGTCAGGGGTCGGGTAAGTCGGATTGTCGGAGGCGAAGTCGGCCATTCGTCCACCATGCGGACGCAGCCTGTGAGCTGGCTGTGCCACGCATCTGCAGGCCGGCGCGTTGGTTGGACCCGATCACTGCGGCGCGCCTGGAGGCGCCGAATCCCAACCGCCGCCGTGCGCGCGCTGGATGAGTTCGTTCAGTACGGGTCCGACCACCTGCGGGAAGCCGGCGAGCTGGAGGGCGACGCTGAAACGATCGGTGGAGACCGATCCGGTGGGGTTGGCCGGATCGTCGACCATGCGCTCGCTGAGCGTGAGGACCTGGAAGGCGATCCCGCGGCCGTTGAGGAACTCGCTCAGCACGGCGACTTCCTTCTCGTCGACCGTCTGCAGGAACACCTGACCGCTGACCCAACCCGTCATGTCCATACCTGACATCCTTGCCCTCATGAGCAGCGCCGCGCGCGAGGACCACCCGTTCGACCGTGACACGGCCGCAATTGCACTGGGCTCGCATCGGTACCGGGTGGAGGTAAGCGACCGCTGGGGCCTGCTTGGTCCGGGCGGGGGCTTCGCGAACGGCGGCTATGCACTCGCCCTGTGCCTGCGGGCGCTGCGGGCGGAGTCGCCCCACCCCGATCCGGTCGTCGTCTCGGCGACGTACCTGTCTCGGGTGCGCTTCGGTCCGGCGGTGGTGGAGGTGGAACCGGTGCGCCACGGGCGGCGTCTATGGGCCGCGCAGGCTCGGCTCGTCCAGGAGGGCAAGGAGCGGGTACGCGTGGTAGCCAGCTTTGCTGACCTGGCTGGCGCCACCGGACGGACGGAGGTCCGCGAGTCCGCGCCGTCCCTCCCGCCGCCGCACGAGTGTCGGGCACTGGCGACACGTTCGTCGGTACCTGGCCTTACCCTCGCCGACCGGATCGAGTTCCGCTACGTCGAGCTCCCGGGCTGGCGACGTGGCGAACCGGCCGGTGTCCTCAGTGATCAGTTCTGGATGCGGTTCGCCCCCGACGAGCATGGGCATGAACGCGACGCCGACACCATCGCCCTGGCGGCGCTGGTCGACATGGCCACCCCGCCGGTGATCGATCTCGGCGAGGCGGGCTCCACCACGATCGAGCTCACGGTGCACGTTCGTGCGATCCCCGCGCGTGGCTGGCTCGCGTGCCGCGCCAGCACCCGCTACGTCATGCAGGGCTTCCACGACGAGGATTTCGAGATCTGGGATAGCTCGGGCCAGCTGGTTGCGCAGTCGCGGCAGTTGGCGTTGCTGCCGACGCGTCGGTGAGGCTCGCGCCGGTGACAATGACTGGGGGCGCGGTTATGGCCGGGCGGGGTCGGGCACGGTCGCGTTTCGGCGATGCAGGTGTCAGTGTGGGGGGATGATCCGAACCCGCCCAGGACAGATCGCGTGAACGTCCTCCTCATCGGCCCGCCTGGTTCGGGCAAGGGGACCCAGGGCGAGCGACTTGCCGAACGCCTCGGGCTCGAACATATCGCCGCTGGTGACCTGCTGCGCGCAGAGGTCAGCGAGCAGACTCCGCTCGGTCGCCAGGTCGCGGGGCTCATGGAACGCGGCGAGCTGGTCCCCGACGTCGTAATCCTGAGCCTGCTGATGCCGAAGGTTCTCGCCGCCGCCGAGGGGAACGGCTACCTGCTGGACGGGTTTCCACGATCGGTCCAGCAGGCAGTCGAGGCGCGTTCGCTCGCCGAGCGGGCCGATGCGTCTCCGGACGCGGTCATCTATCTCGATGCACCCCGCGACGAGCTCATGCGCCGCATCCTGGCCCGGGCACAGACCGAGGGGCGCGCCGATGACACCGCGCAGACGGTGAGCAATCGCCTCCAAATCTTCGATGAGGCCACACACCCGCTGGTCGACTACTACCGGGACCGCGGCCTGCTGCACGTCATCGACGCGAACCAGGACGCGGACGTGGTCAGCGCCGCCATCCTCACCGCCCTCGGGCAGCTGCTCTGACCCGCACCGAGCGCCCAGCTCACAGGTCCGGAAGCAGTCGTTTGACGACCTTGCCGGCCGGGTTGCGGGGCAGCTCCGGCAGGAACACGACCTCCCGCGGCACTTTGAACCGAGCCAGGTTCGCCTTCACGTACTCACTCACCGCCTCCGCATCCAGCGACGAGCCCGGCGCCAGCACCACATAGGCGCGAAGGCGCGCGCCGAAGTCCGGATCGGGCACCCCCAGGACCGCCGCCTCGACGATTCCCTCATGGGCAGCCAGGAGCTCCTCCACCTCCCGCGGGAAAACATTCTCTCCGCCGGAGACGAGCATGTCGTCGTCACGGCCGTCCACGAACAGGCGACCGCCGCTGTCGAAGTGTCCGATGTCACCGGTGGACATGAGGCCGGCCACCGTCTCCTTGTTTCCGCCCCCCGTGTAGCCCTCGAAGTGGATCGAGTTGCCGACGAAGATGCGTCCGGCGTGGCCTGGTGGCGCCTCGTTGCCCTTGTCGTCCAGGAGTCTGATCATGGTGCCCAATGGTGGGCGCCCGACCGTGCCGGGAGCAGCGCGCAGGTCCTGCGGAGTGGCGATGGTCGCGTACGCCACCTCGGTCGAGCCGTACAGGTTATAGACGATGTCGCCCAGCAGATCCATCGTGCGGATGGCGAGGTCGGGCGCCAGAGCCGAGCCGGAGACGGCGATGATCCGCAGCGCCGACAGGTCGTGCGCAGCGAATTCTGCTTCCCCTGCGGCGAGCAGCCGCGTCAACAGGATCGGCACCGTGATCAGTGCGTCGCATTCGTGGTGTTCGAGCGCGGCGATGGTGAACTTCGCATCGAAGCGGCGCGTCATGACCAGCGTATTACCCAGGCCGAGTGCCAGCATCGAGCTCAACAGACCCCAGGCATGGAAGGCCGGCGCGGCGAGCAGGACGGCCCGCTCGGAGCGCAGCGGGATCTTGGACAGGTACCCGCCCGGAATTACCAGGGACAGCGCCAGATCGCGCGGCGCGCCCTTCGGGACACCTGTGGTGCCGCTCGTGAGCAGCACGATCCGCTGCTTGCGGCCCGGTCGCGGCGGTGGCGCGGTGCGCCCGGCGCGACTGAGCGAGTCGATGCTCATCCGGCTCGTGCGGGCGTCGATGTGCGGCTCGTCCGACCACGCCACCACGCGGCCCAGAGGTGCGTCGTAGCCATCGACGACGTTGGTGAACTCTTCGTCGTGGATGAGGACGGCGACCTCTTCGCGCGCACAGACGTCGGCGAGTTGTGGGCCGGCGAAGTCGGTGTTCAGCAGCAGCGTGCGTGCCCCCAGCTTCGAGGCGGCAAAGATCGCCTCGAACAGGCCGCGGTGGTTGCGCGCCAGGATCCCCAGGCCGTCGCCTGCCGTGAAACCCCGGTCGAGAAGTGCGTTCGCCAGTGCATTGCTGCGATTCTCGAGTGCAGCGAAGGTGATCGGGCCGCGTTCGTCGACGATCGCGACGGCCTCCGGAGTACGGGCCGCCGCCAGCGCGATCGCGGCACCGGCGGGTCCGTAGGCGTCCAGGGCGCGAAGCAGCGTCGGATACTTGTGTGGCGGGACGAGCGCGACACCCGGCCCCGTCGCCCTGAGCAGGGTGGCGGCGTAGCGCGCCTCCGTGCTCGCGCGGCCCAGCAGGTTCAGAGCCTCACCCAGGATGTCCACACCGACCGTCCTACCACGGCGGTAGCAGCGCCGTTCAGGGCGACGGCATCTGGATCTCTGAGATCACATGTGAGTGGGCAAGGGGGGAGTTGAACCCCCACGTCCTTTCGGACACACGGACCTGAACCGTGCGCGTCTGCCATTCCGCCACTTGCCCGGGCTCCGCATCCGACGGATACGGCCACGCTAAGCCTTCAACAGGCCAGCGGAAACCGTAGCACGTGCGCAGACACCGAATTGGTGGTCGTCGGGGGGCTGCCCAGTAGACTTGTTTAGCGTTTGGCAACACCTGCAGTGCCTGTTTTCGATCCGCGACGTGCGAGGGGGTAGACGTGAGCCTGGCTCAACGGTTCGAGCGCCGCCTGGAGGGTCTCGTCGGTGGAGCATTCGCGCGCGTTTTCAAGGGCCAGGTCGAGCCCGTGGAGATTGGCAATGCGCTGCAGCGGGAGGCGACGGACAAGCGCAATGTGATGAGTAGTGGACAGGTGCTGTCACCCAACCGCTACCGGGTGACGCTGTCCCCGTCCGACCACGAGCGGCTCGTGCCGTGGGAGGTCCAGCTCACCAGCTCGCTGGCCGAGTTGGTCCAGGAGTTCCTGGACGAGAACCGGTGGGACACGATCGGCGACATCGAGGTCTACCTGGCCCTCGACGATCAGCTGCACACCGGCGTGTTCGGCGTTGCCTCGCGCATGGAGTCACAGGCACCGCCGCGTCGGCGCCCGCATGACTCGATGTCGTTGCCGGTGGTTCCGGGGCTGGACGACTCACACGCCGAGCAATTTGCCGGGCCGCCCGTACCGAGCTATGCCGCCTCCGCAGCCGGTGGACACCCGCACCCACCCGTGATGCCTGCGCCCGCCGCGCCTGCGCGTCGCGAGCCGGCGTACGGCGGCCTGCCACCTTCCGCACCGCGGCTGTCTGCGTCGGGCGCGTCGCTCGTGGTCGACCAGACCAATGAGCGGTTCTCCCTGCGAACCGGCAGCAACGTCGTCGGCCGTGGCGTCGAAGCCGACCTGCAGCTGCTCGACCAGGGCGTGTCCCGACGCCATCTCGACGTCCAGTTCGACGGCAACACGGCGACCGTGTACGACCTCGGCTCCACCAACGGAACGTCGGTCAACGGCCATGAGATCGGCAGCCAGGTTCTACGACACGGGGACGTGATCAGGGTCGGACATACCCGGCTCGCGTTCCACCAAGAACCGGTGTGACCGTCGAGATGCTGCCCGCATGAACTCTGCGCTCGCGCTGCAAATCATGCGCTTCGGGTTTCTTGCCCTGCTCTGGCTGTTCGTCATCGCGGCCCTGCGGGTGATCCGCGGCGACCTGCGCACCAGCGGCCAGACGCGCGTCTCGGTGCCACCGCCGGCGCGCCGCCGAGCCAGGAGAAGCCAGCCGCCGAGCCAACAGGCCGGACCGTCCCACCTGCTCGTCACGGCGGGCGACCTGATGGGGACCCGCATCAGTCTCACCGGCGCGCCGGTGCTGCTCGGTCGGGCACCGGACTCGACCCTCGTCCTCAATGACGACTACGCGAGCACCCGACACGCCCGCATCAGCCTGCAGGACGGGTTGTGGCTGGCGGAGGACCTCGGTTCCACGAACGGCACCTACCTCGGACAGCGCAGGCTCGACGGACCGGTACCGATGGAGATGGGTGTGCCGCTGCGGATCGGCAAGACCGTGCTGGAGTTGCGCTGACCGTGGCTCTCATCCTGCGCTACGCCGTGCGGTCCGACCTCGGTCTGGTCCGGTCGAACAACGAGGACTCGGTCTATGCCGGTCCGCGGTTGCTCGCCATCGCCGACGGAATGGGCGGACACGCGGCTGGCGAGGTAGCGAGCAAGATCGTCATCAGCGCTCTGGAACAGCTGGACGAAGACCGCCCGATCCCTGACCTGATGGGGGAACTGCGCGAAACCATCTACGACGCCAACGCGCAGATCGCGTCGGCCGTGGCCCACGACGGCGAGCTCGAGGGCATGGGCACAACCCTCACCGCGCTGCGCTTCGCCGGGTCACAGATCGGTCTCGCCCATATCGGCGACTCCCGGGCCTACCTGCTGCGCGACGGCTTGCTGTCCCAGATCACGCACGACGACACCTATGTGCAGCACCTGGTCGACGCCGGGAAACTGACTCCGGAGCAGGCCAAGGACCACCCCCGCAAGTCGGTGATCCTGCGCGCGCTGCTCGGGACCGACATCGAGCCCGACGTGTCGGTACGGGTTGCGCGCGCCGGTGATCGCTACCTTCTTTGCACGGACGGTCTGAGTGACGTCGTCTCCATAGACACACTGGGCGAGACACTGGGCATTCCGGCTCCCCAGGAGGCGGCCGATCGCCTGGTTGACCTGGCATTGCGCGGCGGCGGACCCGACAACGTCACGGTGATCGTTGCCGATGTTGTGAACGCTCGCTCGGGCGAGAGCGCGGACGAGGTACCGGTCGTCGCCGGCGCCCTGGTCGATCCGTCGGCCGCGGACCTGCCCAGCGACAGCAGCCCCGCCGAGCGCGCGGCGAATATCGGCCGACCCTCACGAGCGGCGC
>JALYIS010000234.1 GCA_030775705.1 Actinomycetota bacterium | reverse complement strand
ACACTGCCCTTGGCGGTTCGGCCGTGAAGAACGTTCTCGGCTCACACCCGAGCGAGTCTCTGCAGGCGTGCGCGCAAGAGCCGTCCGCCACGCTGCGCGACTGCGGCACCGCTCCGGCGATCTCTGGGATCCAGTCCTGGTTCGACACCCCGGGCAACGGCCCCCTTGTGCCGGCGGACTTGGCCGGCAAGGTCGTCTTGGTCGATTTCTGGGCGTACTCGTGCATCAACTGCCAGCGCGCGATCGTGCACACCGAGGCCTGGTACTCCGCCTACCGCGCTGCCGGCCTCGTGGTCGTCGGGGTGCACACGCCCGAGTACGCCTTCGAACATGTCGCCGGCAACATCCAGGCCGGTGCCCGACGGCTGGGCATCACCTACCCGGTGGCTATCGACAACAACTACGTCACCTGGAACAACTTCGGGAACAACTCCTGGCCCGCCTCCTACCTGATCGACTCGACCGGCCACATCCGGCACGTCGCCATCGGCGAGGGCGACTACTCGACCGACGAGTCGCTGATCCGCCAGCTCCTGTCAGCGGCGCACCCAGGGGTGTCGTTGCCGCCGGCCACCGGGGTGAAGGACACCACCCCGACCGACCAGAATCAGACGCCGGAGTCCTACCTCGGAGCACAGCGCGCCAACTCGTACGCGGGCGGCCCGCTCACCAACGGCACCCGGTCCTTCACCTACCCCGCGACCGTGCCGCAGAACGCGTTCGCGTTGAGCGGGTCGTGGACCGTGACCGACGAGGCGCTGACCGCGGGGGCCGGGGCCGGCATCCGACTGAGCTTCACCGCCGCGAACGTGTACCTCGATGTCAGCGGGACGGGAACGCTCACCGTCACCGTCGACGGCGCGACCAAGAGCTACCCGGTGACCGGCGCCCCCAACATCTACACGCTCGTCGGGCGCGCCAGCCCGGAGCAGGCGGTCCTCACCGTGACCCTGTCCCCCGGTTTGAGCGCGTATTCCTTCACCTTCGGCTGAGGCGCGCGCCTCCGCACCGCGCCTCCGCACCGCTCAACCGGCCTGCTCAACCGGACCGCTCAACCGGCTTTGCGGCGGCCCCGCCGAACGCGCAGGTAGTCGGCAACGACGTACTCGCCCAACGCACCCTGCTTGGGCAGGAACACGCGCCCGCCGTTGCGACGTCCGAGCTCCTGCATGAAGGAGATCAGCCGCGGGTCGTCGTCGAGCATGAACACATTGATCGTGGCCCCCCGCCGGGTGCAGCGCTCGACCTCGGCGAACGTGGCCGCGAGCGTTTCGCGTGTCGGTGGCCAGGCGAAGTCCGCGAACCCGTCGGCGGCCAGGTGTGCGGTCGGCTCCCCGTCGGTGATGACGAGGATCACCGGCTCGGCGTTGCGGTGCTTGTCGAGGTGGCGCCGCGCGAGCATGAGGCCGTGCTGCAGGTTCGTGCCTTGCACGCGGTCCCAGTCGTGTTCGACCAGCGTGGCGGTGGTCATGACACGGGCGTAGTCGCTGAAGCCGATGATCTCGATGGCGTCCTGCGGGTACTTGGTGTTCACCAGGGCGTGCAGCGCCAGGGCGGTGGTTTTCGCCTCACCCCAGGTGCCGCGCAGCTCCATCGAGTACGACATGTCCACGAGCAGGGCCACCGCCGCGCACGAGCGGCGTTCGGTCTCGACCACCTCGAAGTCCTCGGCCTCCAGACCGAAGGGCACGACGCGCGCACCCTCGTCACCGTGCACCCGCCCGGCTCCGGTGCGCGAGGCGTTGCGCAGCACCGAGTTGCGCACCGTCCGCACGACGTCGAGGGGTTGCTCGTCACCGAAGCGCCACTCCCGGCTGGCCCCGGTGACCTCGCCGGCGGCCCCAGCGTCGCGCACGTCGTGGCTGCCGCGCCCACGTGACTCGAGCACGTCGAAGACGCGCCGCAGCGCGGTGGCGCCGAGGCGGCGCAGGGCGCGGGCGCTGAGCTTGAGGCCCTCACTGCCGGGCTCGAGGTATCCCTGCCTGCGCAGCTCGCGCTCGATGCGACGCAGCTGCGCCATGTCCTGCACGGCGGGCCGGCCGAGCGCCTGCTCGATCAGTTCGTCGTCGATGTCGTCCAGGCTCGCCCCTGGGTAGTCCTGGCTGAGCAGGTTGTCGAGTTGTTCCAGGTCGGCCAGCTCGGCCAGTGCACCGGTGGCGTCGGCGTATCCGAGGGGTCCCTCGCCGTCCATTCGTTGGCGTCCGCCCCATTGCAGGTCGGGCCGGGCCGAGCGCAGACCCTGCTGCAGACGCTCCATCTCGCCGGCGAGACCCGCCTCGCCCATCGCCTGGCCCATCAGGTCGGCGAGCTCCGCACGCTGCTCGGGTGTCAGTGAATCCATCAGCCGTTGGGCGGCCGCGGCTCGGCGGGCCAACGCGTCGATGAGCTCGCCGAGATTCGCCGGGTTCTCCGGGAAGAAGTCCCCGTGCTGCTGCATGAAATCCGCGAACTGCTCTGGCGTGTGCTCGCCACGCGCATCGGCGTCGAGCATGTCGTTGAGCGCGCTCATCATCTCTCGAACCCGGGCCAGGTCCTCGGGCGT
This sequence comes from Actinomycetota bacterium, assembly GCA_030775705.1. GTDB lineage: Bacteria > Actinomycetota > Actinomycetes > Mycobacteriales > Jatrophihabitantaceae > JALYIS01. The sequence goes on along the minus strand of JALYIS010000234.1, from coordinate 6,842 downwards.
CGCGTTCTGCAGCGCGTCGCGCATGCCGGCGAACTGGGCGTCGAGTACCTCGTCACGCAGCAGCTGCTGGATCTGGGCGTAGGTCTCGCGCGCCTGCGGCGAGGTCCACTGGTAGTCGGCGAGCTGCCGCACCGCGCGCGCGGTTTCGGTCGGCAGGGCGTCGAGCTCGGCCTCAGCCATCCGGGCCGAGTCGTTGGCGATGGGGAACAGGGCGGTGCGCTCCTGCTCGAGGGCGGCGTCGAGCAGTTCGCGAACCTGTTGCAGCGTGCCATCGAGTTGCCCGCTCTTTCGCAGCTCGCGGGCGCGTTCGCGGGCCTGCCGTCGCAAGGAGTCCAGGCCACCATGATCACGCGATCCCTTACGCAGCAGGCGATTGAGCGCACTGCGCGCCGACCCGCCGGCCAGGACGTCGTCGCCGAGCTCGTCGAGCGCCTGACGAATGTCGTACGGCGGCTCGAGCGGGTCGGGGCCGCCGTGCCAAGCGCCGTACCTGATGCTCATCTGTCTCCGACCGAAGATCTGCTGGGGGTACTGGGGGTACTGGGGGTACTGGGGGTACTCGGGGTCCGCGAAGCTCCGCGGTGGATCAGGCGCCGTACACGCTTCGCGAGCCGTCGGACTCCTTGGCCAGCCGCTTGTTCAGGTGCAGGCCTTCCATGGCGAACTCGAGGGCGGCCGCGGCCAGACCGATCGCGGCCGGGCCCTCGCCGATGCCGTCGGGCTCGAGCCGGTCCAGCAGTGCCGCGAGCACCGGCACCGGACCGATCTGGGCCAGCAGGGCCTCGGCGCCGACGGTGTCACCAGTAGCCACGGTGAGTCCACCGTCGAACTTGTCCTGCAGGGGCCGCAGGTCGATCCCCGCCAGCCGCGCCCGGTAGGTCTCAGCCACCGCCCGGCGCAGCAGGTGCTCGAGAACCTCGAACTCGCGGCCCTCGTCCGCGTCGTCGAATTCGACCTTTCCCCGTGAGGCCGGGATGACGCACGGCAGGTCGGCCACCCGCGCGACCGCGACCGGCTCGCCGTTGATCGCGGCGCGGCGCACTGCGGACGCGGCGACGGTCTCCACCGCCGCGATTGCGAACCGGGCCGACACGCCGGAGCGCTGGTCTACCTGCGGAGCATCGCGCACCGCCCGCGCGAAGCGGGCCACGACCTCCAGCAGGTGGCCCGGGACCATTGGGGCCCCGTGCGCGACGTCATCCGGGCCGGATTCGGCTGACCAGAGGACGGCGGCCTCCTGGGCGACGAGTACCAGCTCGTCGGCCAGCTCCAGCGGATAGTGGGTACGGACTTCCGCGCCGAAACGGTCCTTGAGCGGGGTGATGATGCGACCGCGGTTCGTGTAGTCCTCGGGGTTGGCGCTGGCGACCAGAAGCAGGTCGAGCGGCAGGCGCAGTTGGTAGCCGCGGACCTGGATGTCGCGCTCCTCGAGGACGTTGAGCAGCGCGACCTGAATCCGCTCGGCGAGGTCGGGCAGTTCGTTGACGGCGATGATGCCGCGGTTGGTGCGCGGTACCAGCCCATAGTGGATCGTCTCCGGGTCACCCAGAGTCCGGCCCTGGGCCACCTTGATGGGGTCGACGTCGCCGATCAGATCGCCGACGGAGGTGTCCGGGGTGGCCAGCTTCTCGCCGTACCGTTCGCTGCGGTGCTTCCAGGCGACCGGCAACAGGTCTGCCTCGACGGCGGCCAGCGCGAGGCAGCGGGCGCAGACCGGTGCGTAGGGGTGGTCGTTGATCTCGCAGCCGGCGACGACGGGAGTCCACTCGTCGAGCAGGCCGACCATCGTGCGGATCAGCCGGGTCTTGCCCTGTCCCCGCTCGCCGAGCAGCACGATGTCGTGGCCGGCCAGCAGTGCGCGTTCGACCTCCGGGACGACGGTGTCGTCGAACCCCACGATGCCGGGCAACGACGGCAGGCCGGCGGCGAGCCGGGCGATCAGGTTCTGGCGGAGCTCGGCCTTGACGCCGAGGTGGACGTGTCCGGTGGCGCGCAGTTCGCCGAGGGTCGCGATGGTGGGTGCAGTCACTCGCTCGACGCTACGTCGCGCACGCGCTCACCGCCACCAGCGCAGGTCGCGTCCCCCATCGATCGCGGGCGATCAGTATCGCGGGCGATCAGTACTGCAGGAAGATGTCCTGTGCGAGCTGCACCAGTCTCGGATCGTTGTTCGGCGTCGGCCCGTCCAGGTACCAGAGGTCGTAGACCGTGGCGACGGCGTCCTGACCCATCGTGGTGAACGCGTCCGGTGACGGTACCGAGGTCGGCCCGCTGGGCAGTCGGTAACCCTCGCGCAGCAGGTCGTTCACGTTGCCGGTGCCGTCCTGGCGGACGAGGACCCCGAAGCTGTCCGCGTATCGGTAGTCGGCCGGTGCACCACCCAGGAACGAGATGCTGATCTGGCTGAAACCGACGCCTCTGCCTTCTACCGTGGTGGTGGCCAGTAGCCGGCCCATCCCTGCGCAGGGGTGGGCGATGAGGTAGGCGATCACCGGAGCACCGAACGCGTGGCGCGCACAGTCGGTGCCGCTGGCCTTCTCGGCCCACACCGAGATCTTGTACACCGCGCCGGACCGGGAGGTGACGGTCGCGGTACGCAACGGGGCGCTGGGTGCCGCGATGATCGGCGTGCTCGTAGCCCTCGAACTCGGCGTGCTGCTGGCCGGGGTGCTGTGTGCTGACGTCGCGGCGACCGTCGGGCTCGTGGAGGCAGGGTTGCTGCCGGCACCGGTCGTCGTCGTCGAGCAGGAGCTCAGCACGCAGGCGAGCACCGCACAGAGGGGCGCCACGTACCCGAGCGCCACGTATCGGAGCGCCACGTATCGGAGCGCCATGGGGGCGCAACGGCGACCGGACATGGCGCGAATCATGCCCGATGGGTCGCTACGGGTCGCGCGCAGGCGGCTTGGTGGTGGCTCTCCGGGCGCGCATGCAACCCTTTTGGGCATGAGCGGAACCTCGCGGCCATGAGCGCCAAGGACGCAGACCCCGAAATCGACGAGCTCGACTCCCGACTGTTGCGCGAACTGGACGCGGCGCCGAGGGTCGGCGTGCTCGAACTGTCGCGCCGCCTGAGCGTGGCCCGCGCGACCGTGCAGGCGCGGCTGGACCGGCTGGTCCGGCGCGGAGTCATCGCTAGCTTCGCGCCGACCCTGGACCCGACCGCCCTCGGTTACACGGTGACCGCGTTCGCAACTCTGGAGATCAGGCAGGGGCGCGGCGCCCAGGTGCTCGATCACCTGCGGGGGATCCCTGAGGTCCTGGAGGCACACACCATCACCGGCCAGGGCGACATGCTGTGCCGGTTGGTGGCCCGCTCGAACGCCGACCTGCAGCAGGTGATCAACGCGGTGACCGAGTTCCAGGACATCGTGCGGACCTCGACGGTGATCGCCTTGTCGAACCCGATCTCGCATCGAGTCCTGCCGCTGGTCAGCCGGTGAAGGCTCGGCCGGGGAGGGTTCAGCCCGTGAAGGGCTTGGCGGAGATGAGCGTGACCTTGATCGTCTTGCCGGTCGGCGTCTCGTACTCCACGGTGTCGCCCTCGCGGGCACCGGTCAGCGCCACGCCGAGTGGCGAGGCGGCCGAGTAGACCTGAACGCTCGCGGTCTCGGACTCCTCGCGGGAGCCGATGAGGAATCGCTCGGTCTCCTCGTCGCCGTCGAAACGCACCTCGACGACCGTGCCGGCGCCGGCCACCCCGTCGTTGGCCGGGGCCTCGCCGACCTTGGCCGAGCGCAGCAGTGACTGCAGCTGGAGGATCCTGGCCTCCTGCTTGCCCTGTTCCTCGCGGGCCGCGTGATAGCCACCGTTCTCCTTGAGGTCGCCCTCTTCCCGGCGGTCATTGATCTCCTTGGCCATCACCGGGCGGTTGGCGATCAGGTCGTCCAGCTCACGCGACAGTCGCGCGAAGGCATCCTGGGTGAGCCAGGTAACAGGCGCCTTGTCGTCGGTCGAGTCGATGGTGGACACGTGGGACTCCCTGTGGTCGTGCGTTGGACGAAGCTACGAACGTAACACCGGGCGGGCGGCGGAGGCCAAATTTGTCCGGCCGCGGTCGATCCGGGTCGACGGGTCGGGGACAATGGTGCGGTGACTGCGCGCAAGTCCTACCCCGATGCCCCGGCGATGCGGCTGATGGCCGTGCACGCACACCCCGACGACGAGTCGAGCAAGGGTGCGGCGACCATGGCCCGCTACGTGGACGAGGGCGTGCAGGTCCTGGTCGTCACCTGCACGGGGGGCGAGCGCGGCAGCATCCTCAACCCGGGTCTGAAGGACCGACCCGAGATCGAGGAGAACATCGCCGAGATCCGTCGCCTGGAGATGGAACGTGCCCGCGAGATTCTCGGCGTCGAGCAGCATTGGTTGGGTTTCGTGGACTCCGGTCTGCCCGAGGGCGACCCGCTGCCCCCGCTGCCCGAGGGCTGTTTCGCGCTGACCACCATCGACGAGGGGACCGAGCGTCTGGTCCGCGAGATTCGCCGTTTCCGCCCGCACGTCGTCACCACCTATGACGAGAACGGCGGGTACCCCCATCCGGATCACATCCGCACCCACGAGATCTCCGTGGCGGCATTCGATGCGGCCGGCGATCCTGATGCGTTCCCGGCGGCCGGGCCGCCGTGGCAGCCGTTGAAGCTGTACTACGACGTCGGCTTCAACCTGGCCAAGATGGACGCCCTGCATGAGGCGATACTCGCCAAGGGCCTGGAGTCACCGTTCGAGGAATGGCGTCAGCGACGCGCCCAATGGGGTGAGCGCCGAGAGCCGAACGTCACGACCCGGGTGAACGTGGGCGACTGGTTCGAAAGGCGCGACGCTGCCCTGCTCGCGCACGCCACCCAGGTCGACCCGGGCGGCTGGTTCTTCAAGGTCCCGCTGGACCTCCAGCGCGAGGTGTGGCCCACCGAGGATTTCGAGCTGGCGAAGTCGCTGGTCGATTCCGTGGTGCCCGAAGACGACCTGTTCGCCGGCGTTCTGGAACGGGTGACGGCATGTTCGGCATGATCGGCGTGTGGGCGGCGGTGACGACGCCGGTCCCGAGCCCGAGTTCGCCGACCACCGAGGCGCAGAAGTCCGGCCCGCTGGGCCTCGCGGTCATCCTGGTGCTCTGTGTCGCCTGCTATTTCTTGTTCAAGTCGATGTCCAAGCACATGCGCAAGGTGCGCGAGACGTTCCCGGCAGGACATACCGTGCCGGACGTGACGGCACAGTCCGCGGTGTCGGCACCGCCCGCCGTGCCCCTGCCGTCCGTGGCATCGCAGCCGTCCGTGAAATCGCAGCAGTCCGTGACATCGCAGCCGTCCGTGAAATCGCAGCCGTCCGTGAAATCGCAGCCGCCCGCCGCGCCGACATCAGTGTCGAGCGACCCCGATCAGGTGGCCGGCGCGCCGCCGGATGCCCACCCACCTGCCTGGCATTCTGACCGCCCGTAGAGCCCGCGCAGCGCGTCGGCGCTGCCGGCGATGAGGTCGCGAAGTTCGGCGGGCTCCACGACTTCGACGTCCGCGCCGAGCTGGAGCAGGGCATGGTGGGCGTGCCGGACCGATTCGATCGGCAGCGTCGTCTGGGCCCAGCCGGTCGCGCCGGGAACGCCCATCGCGCGATGTGCGGCGCGCGCCGGGATCGGGCCTACCAGGAATAGGAGCTGCCGTCCCTGTTCGGACAGGCGGATCGTCGCCGACTCGCGGTACACGCGCTGCGCGTAGCCGCGCTGGTAGTGCTCCCAGTGCGACCTGAGGTCGAAGTCGGACGGGCGCTCGAAGGTCTCCTCCAGGACCGCCGCGGCGAGGACCCGCGACAGCCGGTAGGTACGCGGGGTGCCGCGCTCCATGTCGGCCTTGGGGTGCTCATCGGCCACCAACGCGACGAGGTACCAGGTGCCTGCCTTCAGGACGAGCCCGACAGGCTCGAGGATCCGCTCGACGATCGCCCCGTTGGCGCGTTCGTACCGAACCTCTACCCGCCGCTGTGCCCACACCGCATCCGCGATCACGGCGAGCTGGCGAGGCGGGTCGGTCTCGCGCAGCCACCCCGGCGCGTCCAGGTGGAATCGGTCCCGCACCCGGACCGCGCGCTCGCGCAGCTGCGGTGGCATCGCCGACAGCAGCTTGAGCTCGGTGGCCGCCAGCACGCTGCCCAGCCCGAGATCAGCGGCCGCACGGGGCAGGCCCGCGAGGAACAGGGCGTCGGCCTCGTCGCCGGTGAGCCCCGTCAGCTTCGTGCGGTATCCGTCCAGGAGCTGGAAGCCACCCGCCCGGCCGCGCGTGGCGTAGATGGGGATCCCCGCTGAGCTGAGCGCGTCGACGTCGCGGTAGACGGTCCGCTGCGAGACTTCGAGCTGCGCGGCGAGCTCGCGCGCGCTCACCCGACCCCGGACGGTCAGCTCCAGCAGGATCGACAGCAGCCGGCTCGCGCCCATCCTTCTATCATCTCCCGAAATCATGACGGAAGGTGTCAGGTATTGCTGCGATCCTGGACTAAGCGGCGCCGCCGGGCGAACCGTCTATCGATCTGGCTGCCGGACAGGCATGCAGGGAGTGGGAACCGAGATGACCGAGTACCACCACCATGGCGTCACCACCGTCACCGCGCTGTCGTGGGACGAGCAGCGAGTGGTCGAGTCCGGACCCGACCACGCTGTTGCCCGCGCCGTCTTCACCACGTCCTACGCCGGCGACCTGGTCGGGGAGTCCACCTGTGCGCTGCTGATCTGCTATGTCGCGGGGGAGCCGCAGAGCCCCGGAACCATGGAGGGTCCCTACCTGGGCTACGAGCAGGTCAGCGCGACGGTGGCCGGACGATCGGGCACCTTCGTCCTCCAGGCCCGCGGCGAGCAC
>JALYIS010000233.1 GCA_030775705.1 Actinomycetota bacterium | reverse complement strand
GTGCCGCGTCGACCAGCGTTTCGGCCGCCGCTTCGTGCAGCACGAGGCTCGCTCCCCCGGCCAGTCGAGTCGACACCGCAGCGGTGGTGTGCGGTTCGGTCACCACCGGCACCCGGGCGCGGCGGCTCTGCTTGGCCGCCTCGCGGGCGGTTCGTTGCCATTTCAGCTGTGCCTTGGCGCCCCGCTCCCCATGCCACTGCGCGATCGATCGGGTAGCGGACCAGGGCACGATCTCGTCGACACCGAGCTCGGTCATCAGCTCGACCGCGAGTTCGCCACGATCACCCTTGGGGATCGCCTGCACGACGACCAGCCAAGGATCGGGCACCGGCACTTCATGGCGACCCAGGATCTCGAGCCCGAGCCCGTCCGTTCGAACGGTGGTCACCACGCAGTCGAGCAGGGCACCGCAGCCATCACCGACCCATACCGGCTCGCCCACACCGAGCCGCATGGCCCGCGCGGCATGGCGGCCCTCATCGCCGTTCAGCTCGACCGATCGGCCATCGGGAAGGTGCGCGAGGAAGAACAGCGGCGGTGTGCTCAAGCGTCGTTCAGCGCCCGCCGAACGCGTCGCGCACCTTGCCCAGCAGGCCGTTGTTCTTCATGCTGACGGCGACGTCTTCGTCGCGCAGCGCGGCGAATTCGCGCAGCACCCGTTCCTGGGCGTCGTCGAGCCTCGTCGGGGTCCGTACCTCGACATGCACGTGCAGATCGCCGCGCGCTGAGCTGCGGAGCTTGGGTACGCCGCGACCGCGCAGGGTCAACACGGAGCCGTGCTGGGTGCCGGCTCGGATGTCGAGCTTCTCGTCGCCGTCGAGCGTGGTCAGCACGAGGTCGGTGCCGAGCGCGGCCGCGGTCATCGGCACCGCGATCGTGCAGTGCAGGTCCGCGCCCTCGCGGGTGAAGGTGTCGTGGTGCTGCTCGGATATCTCGACATAGAGGTCCCCCGCCGGGCCGCCGCCCGGGCCGACCTCGCCCTGACCGGACAGCCTGATCCGCATACCGTCCTCGATGCCGGCGGGGACGTCGACCGTGATCGTGCGTCGCGCGCGCACCCGTCCCTCACCACCGCAGGTGGGACAGGGTGACACGATCTGCTCCCCCGTACCGCCGCAGGCGGGGCAGGCCCGCGTCGTCATCACCTGCCCGAGAAACGATCGCTGCACCGATTGGATCTCGCCCGAACCTCCACAGCTCTGGCAGGTCCGCGGCGAGGTACCGGGAGCACAGCCGTTCCCGGTACAGGTGCCGCACACCACGGCGGTCTCCACGGTCAGCTCCCGGCGGACCCCGAACGCGGCCTCCTCGAGCGTGAGCGACATCTGGAGCAGTGCATCAGCCCCCGGGCGCACCCGACTGCGCCGGCCGCGGCCGCTGGCGCCCGCGCCACCTCCGAAGAACGCCTCGAAGACATCACCGAAGCCGCCGAACCCGGAGAACGGATTGCCCGCCGTGCCGGCGCCTTGTGACAGCGGATCGCCGCCGAGATCGACCACGCGGCGCTTCTCCGGGTCCGAGAGCACCTCATACGCAGTGGTGACCGCCTTGAACTTGTCCTGGGCCGCCGGATCCGGGTTCACGTCCGGGTGCAGTTCCCTGGCCAGCTTGCGGTAGGCGCGCTTGAGCTCCTCCGGGGTTGCGTCCGAACCCACCCCGAGGATGCCGTAGTAGTTGCGCGAACTATCTGCCACGTACTGTCCCGATTCTCACCGTCGTCGACATCCTGAGGACCAGGAGTGCTCACTCGAGTCTACGAATACCTCGAGTTTACGGATGTGTGGCTAGCGGATGCTCAGCGCTCGCCGAGCAGGTCGCCGACGTAACGGGCCACCGCGGCCACCCGCGCCATTGTGTGCGCGTAGTCCATCCGGCGCGGACCGAGGACGCCGACCGCGCCGAGTGACGCGCCGTTCGCGCCATAGCCACCGGTGACGACCGAGGTCGTCAGCAGTCCCTCGTGCTGGTTCTCGTTGCCGATACGAACCACGATCTGGCTCGTGGTGACCGACTGGTCCAGCAGCCGCAGCAGCACCACTTGCTCTTCGAGCGCCTCGAGGATGGGCCGGATCGCCGGGAAATCGAGCGCATTCTCGGTGAGGTTGGCCGTCCCGCCGAGCACGATGCGATCGCTGTGCTGCTCCACCAGGGTCTCCAGCAGCACGGCCGTCAGCACTGCCAGCAAGCCGCGGAGCTGGGGCGGAGCCTGCGCCGGCAGGATCGCCACGATCTCGGGCGCCTCCGAGAGCAGGCGTTCGCGCAGCTGCGCGTTCAGGGTCAGCCGCAGGTCGGCGACGGCATCCGCCAGCACGGGCTCCGGGAGCTCGACGACCCTCTGTTCGACTCGTCCGGTATCGGTGATCAGCACGAACATCAGCCGCGACGGCGCCAGCTCGATGAGCTCGACATGGCGCACTCGGCTGCGAGACAGCGACGGGTACTGGACGACGGCGACGTTGCGGGTCAGCTGAGCCAGGGTGCGGACCGCGCGGTACAGCACGTCGTCCAGGTCGACGGCCCCGTCCAGGAAGGTTCGGATGGCGCGCCGCTCCGCGCCGGAGAGCGGTTTGAGGTCTGCAAGCCGATCCACGAAGACCCGGTATCCGGCGTCCGTGGGCACCCGCCCCGCGCTGGTGTGTGGCTGGGCGATGAGACCCTCGTCCTCCAGCGCCGCCATGTCGTTGCGGATAGTGGCCGGCGACACGCCGAGGTGGTATCGATCGGCCAGCGACTTGCTGCCCACCGGCTCGTTGGTCGCGATGAAGTCCTCGACGATCGCCCGGAGCACCTCGAGCTTGCGCTTCTCGACGCTCATCGATGCTCCGTTCCCACGAATCCGGGGTTCCACCCCTAGTTTAGGTCCCGCACCGCCGCCACGCGGGGCGGCTCGTGTTCCGCAGCGCCAGGATCGGTCGCGCTATCGTCGAACAGCGGGGTTCATGGCAAGCGGGGGTACTGGTGATCTTCAAAGCGGTACAGGACGGCCGCCCCTACCCCGACCACGGCTTCTCGCCGCGAGACTGGGCGGCGGTGCCGCCGCGCAACGTGCGCCTGGACGAACTCACCACGACCAAGCGCGAACTTGCCCTGGACCACTTGCTCGACGAGGACTCCACCTTCTACGGCGACCTGTTCCCGCACGCGGTGCACTGGAAGGGCGAGACTTACCTGGAGGATGGCCTGCACCGCGCGCTGCGCGCAGCACTGCAGAATCGGCACACCCTGCACGTGCGGGTACTCGACCTGGACGCCTTCCGTCCCGGGCCCGCCACCCCCGCCTGAACGCGCGCCTCACTCGTCCAGGACGGTCAAGTCGTCCAGCCCGCTCAGATCAGCAGCTCACGCACCACCGCATCGGCCATCAGCCGGCCCCGTTGGGTCAGGGCGATCCGCCCGTCCGCCGCCGCATCATGGTCGGCCAGGCCCCAGGAGAGCAGTTGCGGGACCAGAGCGGCCGCGGAATCAGGCAACTCGTCTACGGCAAGTCCTGCCCTCATCCGCACGCCGAGCATGACGCGCTCGGTGAATCTCGCCTTGGCATCCAGCGTTTCGCGGCCCGCGGCGGGGCTCGATCCCGCGTCCAGCAGGGCGGCGTAGCGCGCCGGATGCTTCACGTTCCACCACCGGACGCCGCTGACGTGGCTGTGCGCGCCGGGGCCAAGACCCCACCAATTCGCGTCGGTCCAGTACAGCTCGTTGTGACGGCAGCGACCCGACGGCGAGCGCGACCAGTTGGACACCTCGTACCAATCGAAGCCCGACCCTCGCAGGGTCTCATCGGCCATCACGTAACGGTCGGCAAGCACGTCGTCGTCGGGAGCCGGCACGACGCCCTGCGCGACCTGCCGGGCCAGCGCGGTGCCCTCCTCCACGACCAGTGCGTAGGCGCTGATGTGGTCGACGTCGGCGGCGACCGCAGCATCCAGTGACATCTGCCAGTCCGCGTCCGTCTCGTGCGGAGCGCCGTAGATGAGGTCCAGGTTCACGTGCTCGAAGCCGGCGGCGATCGCCTCGGCCACCGCCTCCTGCGGTCGGCCGGGCCGGTGCCGGCGATCGAGGACCTCCAGGACCCGCGGCACCGCCGACTGCATCCCGATCGACACCCGGGTGAATCCGGCCTCGAGCAGCTTGGCGAAGTAACCGGGGGTCACCGACTCCGGGTTGGCCTCGGTGGTGATCTCGACGTCGGGCGCCAGCCCGAATTCGTCCCGGATCGCGGCAATGATCAGGCCGAGGTGCTCTGCGGGCAGCAGCGTCGGGGTCCCGCCGCCGAAGAAGACGGTCGAGGCCGGCGGCACCCGGTCCCCGGTTGTGTCGCCCTCGCGCAGGACGTGGCCGGCCAAACGGACTTCGGTGAGCAGCGTGTCCGCGTAGGTCCCGCGACTGACCCCTGGGCCGAGCTCGGCGGAGGTGTAGGTGTTGAAGTCGCAGTATCCGCAACGGCTCTCACAGAACGGGACGTGCACGTAAAGACCGAAGGTGCGCCCCCGCGCGGCATCGAGGGTCGATCCCGGGAGCTGGCCGTCTGCGGGCGGCGGGTCGCCGGCGGGAAGGGCGGAGGGCACGCCTCAAGTGTGCGTCATGCGGCCGTCAGCGCGCGCAGGGGCGCCGATGACCGGCGCGCAGGAGCGCCGGTGACCAGCGCCCAGGGGCGCCGGTGATCAGCGTGTGCACGACTGCGCTGACGGGCGCTGCGCCGTGGCTGGAGTGATGCGATCGGGAGGCCCGGACCGCGTACCCCACCGCAAGCAGGAGCACGAGAACGATCAGCGCCAGCAGCGGGCGGCGGATCCGGTTGCGGGCCACGACCAGTCACTCTAGGACGTCCGCGGCCGACGTGATTCGATCAACAGATGACCGAGCACATGATTGCCCAGACCACCCGCATCACCGGGGCCGACGACCAAGAGATCGATGCCTACCTGGCGGTCCCCAGTGATGACGAACAGCGCCATGGCGAGCAACGCGATGGCGAGCAGCGCGGCGGGGTGGTGGTGATCCACCACATGCCCGGCTACGACCGTGGCTCCAAGGAGATCACCCGCCGCTTCGCCGAGCTCGGCTATAACGCGATCTGCCCGAATCTGCACTACCGGGACGCCCCGGGCGCGAGCCCCGATGACGCGGCCGCGGCCGCACGGGCCAATGG
>JALYIS010000232.1 GCA_030775705.1 Actinomycetota bacterium | reverse complement strand
GCGCTGCGGGTGGGGCTGGCTGCGCCGCGGGTGGGGCTGGCTGCGCGCCAGCGGGCGGCCCGGTTCCAGCGGTAGGTTCGGTCATCCGTTCATCCTGACACCTTCGGCTCAGGCGAACCGGTGCACTGCATGTGAACCTGCCGTGAGGCGTGAAGTTGAGTAGCGTCGGTCTCATGGTGACGCTCAATGACGCGGCCCGCACCGCCCTTACCAGCGGCAGACTGGCTCATCTAGTCACGCTCAACGCCGATGGCAGTCCACAGGTGAGTGCCGTGTGGATCGGAGTCGACGGTGCGCAGCTGGTCAGCGCGCACATGGGTGAACGTCAGAAGCTGCGCAATGTCCGTCGTGATCCGCGGGTCGCAGTCTCGGTGGAGACCGGGGCGGTGAATGAGATTGGGCTGGCCGAGTATCTGACGATCCGCGGTGTCGGCGAGGTCGTGGAAGGTGATGCGGCGGCCCTGCTTGCGCAGTTAGCAAAGGTGTACCTCGGCCCGGACGCGAAGTTCCCGCCCGGCGACGACCATCCACTCGGCCTGATCCTTCGGATTACGCCGCACGAAATCGGTGGCGTCGGGCCTTGGTAAGTCTGGTAAGTCTCAGAGCTCGGCGAAAGCCGGCACCACCGGAGCAGGGATGGCTCCGGAGAGCGCAGCACGCCGGCTGAATTCGACGATGCCCTCGATCTGCCGGTCTCCCAGGGAGAAGTCCAACGTGCGGAAGTAGGTCGCGAGGGTAGCCGCATCGAACACCTCCCAGCGTGATGCCTGCGCCGCGACCTCCTCGACATGCGCGAGAGCGTCGTCGCGACTGGCCACAAAGGCACGGTGGACGTCCTTCAGCAGCCCCGGGTTGGCTTGGGCATACTCGCGCCGCGCCGCCCACACTGCGAACACCATCGGTAGCCCGGTCCAGTCCCGCCACACCTGGCCTAGGTCATACACACCGAGCCCTAGGTGGGGCGCGTCGTAGGTCGCGCGCAGCGCCGTATCGCCGATCAACACCGCGGCGTCGGCCTCGAGCAGCATGGACGTCAGGTCAGGAGGACAGACGAAGTAGTTCGGGCGCACACCGTACGTCTCGGCCAACCACATCCGGGCCAGCAATACCGACGTGCGCGACGTCGACCCCAGCGCCACTCGCCGCCCGTCGAGGTGGTCGAGCGGAACCTGACTGACCAGATTCACCGACAGCACCGGGCCATCTGAGCCGACCGCCAAATCGGGCAGCAGAACGAGGTCCTCGGCATTGCGCAAGTACTCGACGAGCGAGATGGGACCGATGTCGAGCTCGTTGCGCACGAGCATGTCGTTGAGCCGGTCGGGAGTGTCCTTGGTCAGCTCCACATCGAGCAACGCCCCCGAACGAACCAGTCCCCAATAGATGGGCAGACAGTTCAGGAACTGAATATGGCCGACCCTCGGCCGCGACGATGCTGACACGCCTTCGACATTACGCGCGGCGCTCGCCCCCTGCCGGGTCGATGGGTGCTGCCCTGCTGGGTCGATGGGTGCCCCCGGCGGATCGATAGGCTCAGCACGTGGCCGACGACCTGCAGCTCGCGGCGTCGCTGGTTCGCGCCGCAGGTCTGCTGGCGGCCCGGATGTTGAATGACGGGCTCACGACTCGCCACAAGACGTCGATCTCCGACGTGGTGTCCGCCGCCGACCACGCCGCTGAGGAGCTTGTCGTCACCAGCCTTCGCGACGCACGACCTAGCGACGGGGTGGTCGGCGAAGAGGGCACGAATGCCCCAGGCGTCCGCACCTGGTTCATCGACCCCGTGGACGGGACCTACAACTTCCTCTCCGGCTTGCCCGCCTGGTGCTCGGCGGTGGCGCTGACCGACCCGACCGGCCTCGTGCTGGGCGCGGTCTACCAGCCCGTGGCCGACGAGCTGTGGGTCGGCGGTCGCCAAGCCCCGACGACCCGCAACGGCGTGCCGGTCGCTCGCCTTGTCGATCGGCCCCTGTCCGATGTCTCATTGGCGAGCTATCTGCATCCGAGCACGCTTCCCGATCCGGCGTCGAGGGTGCCGTTGCTGCACGCCATGCAGGGTGCGGCGACCGTGCGCATGTTGGGGTCGGGTTCGATAGAACTGGCCGCTATCGCCGCCGGTCGGCTGGGCGCGTCGGTGCAGCTGAATTCGCTCGACTGGGATTGGTTGCCTGGCGCAGCATTGGTGACCGCCGCGGGCGGCGCCGCATCGGTGATCCACGCCCACGGTCATCGGTGGCACATCGCCGGCAATCGGCAGACCGTGGACGAACTCACTTCACGGATCTCGGCTGCCGCCGTACCGCGATGATCTCGACTCGGGTCCAACAGTGCGCTAAGCCCGCGGCGGTGCGCGATCCGCGCTAGGTCGTGGGCGCGCGGCCTGGCCCGGAATCAGGGTCATCGCCCGCGAGATCGTTACCGCCCGCGAGATCGTTACCGCCCGCGAGCCTCTGGTCCAGCTCGGCCCGTTGAAAGCGGTGGGCATTGACCCGCAACTCGATGTTGGCCGCGAAGCGTGCCCGCGGACGTGCGAGCAGAACGTAGGACAGCGGGACCGACAGCACGAGTGCCACGAGCGCGGCGATGAAGCCGTGCAGCCCAGCAAGGACCAGCAGGCCCCATAGCGCGAAGAACAATCCGAACCGAAGCACTGAATAGAGCCACATTGACCCCATCCAGCTGCCGAACGAAGGCATGGCCTTGCGTTGCGGCCCAGTCGATGCTGCCGGGGGCTGGCTCACGACCAAACAGCCTGCGGTTCGGCTCTGCGCTGGGCGAGCGATACCGGGGCGTCGTATTCGCGGATGATCTCGTACCGGGTGTTGCGCTCGACGGGCTGGAAGCCGGCATCGCGGATCAGCTCGAGCAGGTCGTCGCGAGTCAGCTTGTCCGGGGTGCCGAACTGATCGGCGTCGTGTGTGATCTTGTACTCCACGACCGAGCCGTCCATGTCGTCGGCGCCGTAGTTGAGCGCCAGCTGCGACGTCGACAGGCCGTGCATCACCCAGAAGACCTTCACGTGCGGGAAATTGTCGAGCATCAACCGGCTCACGGCGAAGGTCTTGAGTACGTCTGTCGGCTGAGCCATCGGCAGATGCGAGAGCCTGTTGTTGTCGTTGTGGAACCGGAGCGGGATGAAGACCTGGAAGCCGCCGGTCTCGTCCTGCAGTTCGCGTAGGCGCATCACGTGGTCGACGCGGTGCCGCGGCTCCTCGATGTGGCCGTAAAGCATCGTCGCCGGTGTCCGCAAGCCCTTGCTGTGTGCGAGCCGGTGGATGCGCGACCAGTCCTCCCAGTGCGTGTTGTGGTCGACGACCTGCTTGCGGACCTCCCAGTCGAAGATCTCCGCACCGCCGCCGGTGAGTGATTCGAGGCCGGCATCGATGAGTTCGTCGAGCACCTCGTCGGCGGGCAGTCCCGAGATCGTTTCGAAGTAGTGCACCTCGGTGGCGGTGAAGCATTTCAGCGCGACATCGGGCAGCGCAGCCTTGAGCTCACGAAGCACCCGGGGGTAGTACTTCCACGGCAGCGTCGGGTGCAGCCCGTTGACGATGTGCAGCTCGGTCAGCCCGTCGTCCTTCATCGCCAGAGCCTTCTCGACGGCCTCCTCGACCCGCATCGTGTACGCGTCCTTCTGGCCGGGCTTGCGTTCGAAGCTGCAGTACGCGCAGGAGGCGGTGCAGACGTTGGTCAGATTGAGGTGCCGGTTGACGTTGAAGAAGACCTTGTCCCCGTTCTTGTCCGAGCGCACGCTGTGCGCGAGACCGCCCAGCCAGGCGAGGTCGTCACTGTCATAGAGGTCCTCGCCATCCCGCCGGGTCAGTCGCTCGCGGCTAGCGACCTTCGCCGACAGTTCGTCCGTGCGGGATTGACTCAATGACATGTCACCAGAGTACGTGCGCGCCACGACTGGCTGAGGACGCAGGGTGAGTGGGGCCCGCAGGGAGACCTTGCCACCACAACAATGGTTGACAGCGCTAACTTAGTCACGCTAACTTAGCGCTGTTATTGTCGTAGCGGACGACACGCCGGAGGTCTCAACCATGCTCACTCGCCTCGCCGAACTTGGCATCCGGCGCCCCCGGCGCGTGCTTGCCGTTGGCCTACTTCTCCTGCTTGCCGGCGCCGCCTACGGATCGGGGGCCGCGTCCCGGCTGGCCTCTGGCGGCTTCTACGACCAGCACGCCCCGTCCTGGCACGCTCGCGACTTCCTCGCCGCGACGTTCAACGCCGGTGACCCCAACCTGATCCTCGAGGTCTCCGGGCCGGCCGGTGCAGACAGCCCTGCTGCTCGCGCGCAAGGTTTGAGGATCGTCAGCGACCTACAGCGGCAGCAATACGCGACACAGGTGACGTCCTACTGGACAGCGCCCGCCGCGCAGGCAGGTGGGCTCAAGAGCCGGGACGGATTCTCCGCTCTCGTCGTGGCACGGGTAACCGGGGACGACAACTCCGCGCCCGCCCGCGCGCGGGCGATCTACCAGCCGCTGGTGGGCACCTTCGACGGCGTGACGGTCAAGCCCGGCGGCATCGTAGCCACCATCCACACCGTGAACGACCTCACCAAGACAGATCTCACGAAGTCGGAACTGATCGCGATCCCGCTCACCGTCATCGCTCTCGTCTGGGTGTTCGGCAGCTTCATCGCGGCGCTGTTGCCCTTGGCGGTTGGTCTGACGTCGATCGTCGGAACGATGGCGATCCTGCGCGGGTTGGCGCGGCTGACGGACGTCTCCGTCTACGCCCTGAACATGACCACGGCCATGGGTCTCGCCCTGGCCATCGACTACAGCCTGTTCATCATTAGCCGGTATCGGGAGGAGACCCGGGCCGGCGCCAGACCGGACGACGCCATCCGCACCACGATGGCCACGGCCGGGCGTACCGTCCTGTTCTCAGCGCTCACCGTGGGCCTGTCGCTTGCGGCGATGCTCGTCTTCCCCGTGTACTTCCTTCGCTCGTTCGCCTATGCGGGCATAGCCGTAGTGGCGTTGGCGACCTTCGCCGCGCTGTTGCTGCTGCCGGCGATGCTCAAGGTGCTCGGGCCGCGCGTGGACTCCCTCGACCTGCGCGCCTACGTGCGGCGAGTACTCGGTCGCCCGCCGCCGGCGGCCAAACCCGTTGAGCAGACATTCTGGTACCGCTTCGCGAATGCGGTGATGAGGCGGGCGCTGCCGGTCGGGCTCCTGGTCACTGCGGTACTCATCGTCCTGGGCCTGCCATTCCTGCACGCCAGGTTCGGCTACCCCGACGATCACGTGGTACCCAAGTCAGAGGCGGTCCATCATGTCGGCGACGACCTGCGCACGAGGTTCAGCACCAACTCCGGCTCGACGGTCACGATCGTCGCTCGCGACACGTCGTCCGCCCCCGCCCAGCTGGACAGCTACGCAAGCGCCGTGTCGCGCGTCGACGGCGTCGCGTCGGTGAGCGCGTCGAGCGGGACCTACGTGGCCGGTCAACGGGTGGCGACCGGCCCGGCCGCAATGACCTCGGGCCGCGCGACCTACCTCGACCTGCAAACCGGTGCCGACGTGCAGTCATCGGCCGCCAAGCAAACCCTGCGTCAGCTGCGCGCCGTGCCCGCACCGTGGCCGGTGCAGTTCACCGGCCAGACGGCGATAAACCAGGACAGCCTTCGGGCGCTGGCCGCCACCATGCCGATCGCGATCGCGCTGATCGCGCTCGCTACGTTTGTCGTGCTGTTCCTGTTCACCGGCAGCCTCATCCTCCCCATCAAGGCGCTGGTGCTCAACACCCTGTCCCTGTCGGCCACCTTCGGGGCAATGGTGTGGGTCTTTCAAGAGGGTCACTTCGGTTCGCTGTTCCCGAGCCTGACCACGACCGGCTATCTGGTCCCGACGATGCCGCCTCTGATGTTCTGCGTCGCCTTCGGCCTGTCGATGGACTACGAGGTGTTCCTGCTCTCGCGCATCCGCGAGTCGTGGCTGGAGTCCGGGCGTACGTCGGCGGACAACATGCGCGCGGTCGCCCTGGGGCTGGGCAGGACGGGCCGCATCGTTACCGCCGCGGCCCTGTTGATGGCCATCGTCTTCGCCGCGATCGCACACGCGCACGTTTCGTTCATGATGTTGTTCGGGGCGGGGCTTACGCTCGCAGTGCTAGTCGACGCGACTGTGGTGAGGGGGATTCTGGTGCCTGCATTCATGAGGCTCGCCGGGCGTTGGAACTGGTGGGCACCGGCGCCCCTGGCGAGGCTGCACGACCGTTTCGGGCTGTCTGAAGGCCCATCCACGCCGATGGCGATCACCAAGGAACCCGTCGGCGTATGACGGTCAGCACCCGTCCACGACGTCGCAGGGCACAGCGCGGCAGCGGCGAGCAGCTTCGAGCCGAGATCATCACCGCGGCCCGCGACCTGCTTGCCTGCGCCACGAACGCCGACGACGTGTCGATCCGCGCCGTCGCAGACGCGGTGGGGGTCACTGCGCCCTCCATATACCTGCACTTCGCCGACAAGAACGAGCTGCTCGGTGCGGTCGTGTCCGAGGTGTTCACCGAGCTCGACGCAGCCATGCTCAGTGCCGGCGCCGACGCGGTCACGCCGATGCAGCGGCTGCGCTCCTACGGACTTGCCTACATCCGATTCGCGATCGAGCACCCCGAGCAGTACCGGATCGCGACCATGGACCCCTGTCCGACGCCGGGCGTGGACGAGGTGCTGGCATCGTCGGCCTTCGTGCATTTCAATGCCACCGTTGTCGAGTGCATAGACGCGGGCATCTTCGTCGGCGATGACCCCCTGCCGATCACCCTGGACCTGTGGGCAGCGGCACACGGAGTCGCCTCATTGATGATCGCCAAGCCGTTCCTGCCATGGGGGGACGTCGACGCGGTGGCCGACCGAGCGCTGTGCGCGACCGCGCTCGGGCATGCGGCGCGCGCCCTGATCGCCGAGGACGGCTCCCCCGTCACCGCGGACCAGGTCACCTCCTGGCTCGAGCAACAACACCGCGGCACGACCGGGAAGAACTGATCGCGATGCGCCTGCTCCCACGCGAGTTGCACACCACGGACCGGCCGAGCGCGACTGCCCAATGGACCACGCTCGGGCGCGCGCTCGAACTGCACCGCCCACCCGAGCAGCGCATCGTCGACGACAGCTACGCACCGATCTTTCTCAGCCGCAGGAGCCAGGCGATGCTGGCCGCTCTGCGCCGCGGACAACCCGCGCTCCGGGTCGCCGAGCGCGCAGAGCTCGCGGGACTCGCCGCCTTTGCGCTGTGCCGCCACCGCTTCATCGACGAACAGCTGCTGGTCGGACTGCACGCGCAGGTCGAGCAGGTACTCATCCTCGGCGCGGGCTACGACAGCCGTGCCTACCGCTTCGCCGCCGAACTCAGTGGGCGACCGGTGCACGAGGTCGACCTGGCCCCGCTCTCCCGCCGCAAGGCGTCGATCGTGGCCGCCCACCCGCAGCTGTTCAGCGTGAACTCGATCAGGCGCATCGAGATCGACTTTCGCGTCGACTCCCTCCAGCAGCGGCTGACCGACTCGGGCTTCGTCGTCGGCGCCCCCACCTTTGTTGCCTGGGAAGGAGTCAGCATGTATCTCAGCGGCGCTGCCGTCTGCGCCACGCTGGAGACGCTGCGCGCGGTGTGCGGACCGCAGTCGGTGCTGGCCATGGACTACTGGTACCCGATCGACGGTCGCAGGCCCGTGGACCACATCCGCCGCTTGGGGGCGCAGGCGATCGCGCTGGTCGGCGAGCCGGTGACCTTCGGTGTCGCACCGACGAAGATCGACGGCTTCCTGGCGGAGCATGGATTCGCGATGTTCGACATCGCCGAGTCCGTGCACCTCGCCGAGCGCTATGCCACCGACGGTAGGCACAGCGAGCGCTCGGTGTATGTCGTCGCCGCCCGGCTGTGAGCCGCCGCTCTTGACGACCCCACTGACGGCCTTTGTTTACGTGCCGCGGGGTTGCCCGGGTAGCGGTGTCGTCGGCTGGAACCGGTCCTCGAACTTCGTCGACAAGACCACTGTCGTGCGCGTCCGCGCCACGCCTCGCATCGCGTTCAGCGCCCGGATGGCGGCCTCGAGACCGGCGACGTCGGGTACCCGGACCTTGACGACGAAGGTCTCCTCACCCGCAACGAACCAACAGTGCTCGACTGCGGGTAGCGCCGAGAGTTGCTCGGCCACGCCGTCGGTGTCGGCGTTGTCGGTGAGGAACACCCCCACGAGTGCGTTCATCGCATATCCGAGCGCCTCGGGGGCGACCGCGGCGTGATACCCGGTGATGACGCCCGCGGCTTCGAGCTTGGCGACCCGGTCGTGCACGGCGGGCGCACTCAGTCCGGCGACCTTCGCCAGTTCCGCGTAGGTGGCGCGCGCATTCGCGCGCAACGCGTCGAGCAGCAACCGATCGACGGCATCCACGCCACCGGATCGACTAGCCGTCATCGCGCGCCTGGCCGAGGTGGCCGGTCCATCGCTGGATGAGATCGTGCTCCACGCCGAGTGCGTCGAGCACCTTCGCGGCGATGAAATCGGCGAGCTGCTGGACGGATTGCTGCGCGGCGTAGAAACCTGGGCTGGCCGGGAGCACCACCGCTCCCGCGTCGTGCAGGGTGAGCATGTGCTGCAGGGTCGCGCGGGTGTAGGGCGCCTCACGGGGGACGATGACGAACGTGCGCCGCTCCTTGAGCGTGACGTCGGCGGCGCGTTGCAACAGATCCTTCGACAGACCGATGGCGATGCCCGCAACGGCGGACGTGGAGGCGGGTACGACCACCATCCCGCGGGTGCGGTAGGACCCGCTGGCCGGGCCGGCGGCCAGATTCCCCG
Organism: Actinomycetota bacterium; assembly: GCA_030775705.1. Lineage (GTDB taxonomy): Bacteria > Actinomycetota > Actinomycetes > Mycobacteriales > Jatrophihabitantaceae > JALYIS01. Next base: position 1,177 of record JALYIS010000232.1, on the reverse strand, counting down.
AGGCCCAGTGCGCCACCTCACCATCGATGAACCCACGCCCCAGCCAGGTGCCCAGGTCTTCACGCCAGTGGGTGTCGCGGAAGGCCAGACCGGTCTCGTCGACCAGGGTGAGCCGCGCTGCCCGCGAAATGACGAGATCCACCGGATGCCCTGCGTCCAGCAGCCCGTTGAGCACCGCCCGCGCGTAGGGGGTCCCCGACGCGCCGGAGACGCCGATCACCCACGGCACCCGCTCCCGCTCCTGCGAAGCAGACCTCGCGCTCACGCGCCCAACCCATGCGTGACCAGGTCGCCCAGCGCGAAAATGAAGAGCCCGATGCCGATGACCCCGTTCGCCGTGAAGAACGCTCGGTTCACCCGCGACAGGTCATCGCTGCGCACGATCCGGTGCTCGTAGATCAGGATCGCCCCGGTGACGCAGACGCCGACCCACCACAGCCAGTGCAGCCCCGCGGCTGCGCCGAACCACACGAACGCGCCGAGGGTCAGCGCATGCACGATCGCCGATCCCCGCAGCGCGGCGGTGATGCCGAACCGCGCCGGGAACGAACGCGACCCGATGCGGCGGTCGACCTCGGCATCCTGGCAGGAATAGATGAGGTCGAAACCGCCGATCCACGAGCCGACCGCGATGCCCAGCGCCGTCGCGGCCCAGGTGACGCGACCGGTCACCGCGATCCACGCGCCGACCGGAGCGACGAACTGCGCGAGCGCGAGCAGAACTTGCGGGAAGTCGGTGAAGCGCTTGCCGTAGGAGTACAGCACGAGCAGGACCACCGCGATGGGAGCCAGCAGCAGACACAGCAACGACAGCGCCGCGGCCGATCCGAGGAAGATCGCCAGGGCGAGGACAGTGCCTACCGATGCAGAGCGGACCGACAGGGCTCCGGTGACCAACTCACGCTGTGCGGTCCGAGGATTCATGGCATCGAAGCGGCGATCGAGGATGCGATTGGCCGACATGGCGACGGTGCGCGCCGACACCATCGCCACTGTGATCAGCGCCAGTTGCACCCAGTGCACCGTGCGTGTCTGCAACCACATGGCGGTGAGCGCTGCGATGTAGGCGAAGGGCAGGGCGAACACCGAATGCTCGATCATCACCAGGCGCAGGAACGCACGCACCTTGTTGGGCCGCGGCTGATCGATGGCTGGGGAGACGGACACACCACTCAGA
>JALYIS010000231.1 GCA_030775705.1 Actinomycetota bacterium | reverse complement strand
ACGTTCCTCGGCGCTGCGCTTGCCGACCGCCGCGGGTGGGTCTAGGAGTCGTCGATGCCTCGACGGCACCAGAAATCCCGGTCCGATGCTCAGACGTTGCGGCGACCGTTCGTTCGTCGTGGCGCGCACGGCAAGCGTGTCGCGGACCGCTTCGTCATTCGGCCCGCGACTCCTGTAGCGCCTAGCCGAGGGAATGGCCGGGCGATGTGCAGACGACGCTGACGCGCTCAGCTCCTGGGTCTGGTAGACCGGAACGCAGACGTCGAGTCCGGATCCCAGGCAGCCTGGGTGGTATGACTTCGGTCAGCCGAGAGGAGAGAGGGTGAAGTACATCGGCATGATTGGACAGGAGCCGCGGTACGAGTCGACCTGCCTGCTAGACCCAAACATGGCGGTGAGGGCCGCTCCACGCCGCGAGCCTGCGCGCGTGATTGGGCGGCACCCGGAGCCGATCATGCAGGTAAGCGGTCATCAAAAGCTGCTTGCCGGGCGCAAGGACACGAGGGGCCCGACGCGCCCGAGATGGGTGGCGGTGTGAACCGGTGGGCGCTGTCAGCGCGTCGGGTTTCTGACAGCCCCCAGCTCGCCGCCGTGGGGAGGTTCGGACTCGCGGTGCGCGGACTCATCTATCTGGTGATCGGCTGGATCGCCTTCCAGATCGCGCTCGGCGATGGCAGCCAGCAGGCCAACCAGCGTGGAGCACTGGCCGAGGTCGCCCACCACTCCTACGGCACCGTGGCGCTGTGGGTGCTTGGGTCTGGTTTCGCCGCCTATGCCTTATGGCGTCTCAGCGAGGCCGCATTCGGGACTGCCGCCGAAGGTCGCAAGGCAGGTCCTCGGCTGCAGTCACTAGTCCGGGCCATCGTCTACGCGGCGTTCGCGGTGACCACCTTCGGCTTCATCGCCGGCACCTCGACGCAGAGCCAGAACCAGCAGCAGGTGACCGCGACGGCGAAGCTGATGAAGCATGGTCTCGGGCGGTGGATGGTCGGGCTGGTCGGCCTGATCATCGTTGTCGTGGGGGTAGCCATGGTCATCGAGGGACTTCGGAGGAAATTCGAAAAACAACTACGCATGGACGAGCTGAACGGGAGGACCCGCCTGGTTGTGGTCCGGCTCGGCATGCTCGGCACAACCGCACGCGGAATCGTGTTTGCCGTCGCCGGAGCGCTCGTAATCGAGGCCGCGATCATCTACGACCCGGCCAAATCCACAGGCCTCGACGGCGCGCTTCGTACCCTCGCCGATCGGGCCTACGGCTCGTGGCTCTTGGGCGCGCTCGCGGTCGGTCTGATCGCGTTCGGGTTGTACGGGCTGGCCACCGCCCGCTACGCCAAGACCTGACCCGACCTCTTACGACAGACGGTCAGATCAGCGACGCCGCTCTGCAGATGTGGTTTCCCAGCCCGCGCAAGCGGCGCAGCACCGCCTCCGACATCAGGACGTGGACGCCCCGCGAGCACGTCGAGCCACGACGAGCAGTCGCAGTTGACCACGCTTAGGGGTTGGACTACGCGGGCCTGTGCTCACGCCGTGCGCGCCGGTCATCGGCTGGGAGTGCGGTTGGCTTTGGACCGGCGGGCGATGCGGCGGTCGGTGATCAGGATGGATGCCAGCAGCATCGTGCCGGCAAGGGCGGCGAGCAGGAAGAGAACCATCGCGATTGCGGGGTAGCCCAGGATGCGGGATTTGGTGGGGACCTGCATCATCAGGGCCGCACCGACGACGAGCGCGGCGAGGACCAGACCCATGGTGAGTCGGGTGGCCAGGCGTTGCAGGACGTGGAGGAACTGAACCTCGTCGAGGGCGTCGACTTTGACTGTGAAGCTGCCCTGGGCGAGGGAATCCAGGACCGAGTTAACTCGGCCCGGCAGCCGGGCGGTGAAATCCTTCGCCTCCATCGCCGCGGTCAGCAAGCTCGCAGGTGAGGAATGCATGCGTGATTGCATGATCTGGGCGAGGTTGGTGCGGATTGCCTGGGACGGGTCGAAGCTCGGGTCGAGGTGGGTGGTGGTTTCGTCGAGGTTGAGCAGTGCCTTGCCGACGAGCGCCATTTCCGCCGGCGGGCGTAGGCCGCACGCACCAGACAGGCGGCTGAGATCGACCAGCACCGTTCCGGCCTGCACCCCGTTCGGGGCGCTGAGCGCGGCCGCAATGATGTCAGCGGCGCCCGCCCGGAAGGCGTGCTCGTCATAGCCGTCCAAGGGGTGCCCGATCACCGCGAGGATGCTGGCAGCGCCTTGCCCGTCACCGTCGCTGATGGCGAGCAGCAGTTTCACGAGCCGGTCCTGCATCTGGGCAGTGAGCGTGGCGACCATGCCGAGGTCAATCAGGGCGATGCGGGCATCCGGGGTGAGCAGCAGGTTGCCCGGATGCGGGTCAGCGTGGAAGAACCCGTCGGAGAGGATCATCTGCAGGTAGGCCTTGAACAGGTCCGCGACGAGGGCTTCTCCGTCCAGGTCCAGCCGTCCGACCGGGCCGATGTCGGTGATCTTGCGCCCGGCAATGTAGTCCATCGTCAGCACGCTGCTGGTGCTGTAGTCCTGCACTGGGCTCGGCACGACCATCCGCGGATGCCCCTGCAGCGCCTGCTGGACCCGGATCAGGTTCGCGGCCTCGCGCTGGTAGTCCAACTCCCCGGCCAATGACCGGCGAAACTGCGCCAGCAACTCGCCCAGCCCGAATCGGCGTCCGATGTCAGTGTGAGAGTCCGCGAACTCAGCCAACTCACCGAGCGCAGCCATATCGTCGCGCACCAGCTCTCGCACACCCGGGCGTTGGACCTTCACCACTACCTGTCGTCCGCTGCGCAGCTCCGCACGGTGCACCTGGGCCAACGAAGCCGCCGCAAGGGGCCGCTCCTGGAAACTGGTGAAGCCGTGGCGCAGCGAGACACCCAGCTCCTGGGTGACGATCTGCTCAACCTCGGCGAAGGAAAAAGGCTCCACATCATCCTGCAGACGCGTCAACGCGTCGGTATACGCCCGGGGAAGAAGGTCGACGCGGGTGGACAGCAGCTGACCGAACTTGATGTAGGTCGGCCCCATCCGCTCCAGATCAGCGGCGAGCTGGTGCGCCCGGTCCTCAGCGTCACCGGCGGCGGCGGACTCGGTCTCGCCGAAGTCGTCGAGTCCGACCCCAGCGAGGAGGTCCGAGCGTCCGTAACGCATCAGCAGCCGAGCAAGGTCGGCATATCGCGAGGCGTACTGAGGGCGAAGCGGAAACCTCATGGACCACATCCTGCCGGTTCAGCAACCCACCCGCGCGGCCAGGCGCATGTTCGCGCCGCATACTTACCTCCGCCACGCCACGGCAGGTTTGGCGACGCCAGCCAGAGGAGGAGACTCGTGAAGCTCACGCCGAAGGAGCCGCGCCCCGGGCAAGCTGTGCGATCGGGCATCGGTCGGACCTGGATAGTCGGCGCAATCACCTTCGGGCTGTATCGGGCGGCCTGCACCCGGTCTCCCAAGAGTTTGGTCGCGATCCCATGACCGACAACGATCAGCTCAGCGACCCCGCCCTATCGTCGTGGTTTCTCACCGCTGACGAGCGAGGCAACCGGGCGACCGACATCCGGGCGTGGACTACGGGTAATGACGTCAAGGCGCTGGTCGACGGCGCGAGCTACTTCGCCGACCTGCACCAGGCCCTCACCGCGGCCGGCCCGCAGGATCAGATCTACCTGGTGGACTTCCGAGGTGACACCGAGGAGCAGCTGATCGGCCCAGGCACCGGCGTCGGCGCGGTCCTCGCCCGGGTCGCCGCGCAGGGGACGAAGATGTTTGGGCTGATCTGGCGTTCCCAACCAGGCTGGCTGGATCAGAGCGAGGGGGCCAACGCCGAACTCGTCCGGACAGTGTCTGACGCCGGCGGGGAGGTGCTCCTCGATTCCCGCACCCGCCGCGCCGGGTCTCATCATCAGAAGTTCGTCGTCATCCGCCACCCCGACGAGCCGGCGCGCGATGTCGCCTTTGTCGGCGGCATCGATCTCGGCCTCAGCCGCAACGATGACCACGACCACCAGGGCGACCCACAAGCGATGGACTTCCCGCAGGTCTACGGACCCTGCCCGCCATGGCACGATGTCCAGGCCGCGGTCCGCGGGCCTGTCGTGGGCGACATCGAGCACACCTTCCGAGAACGGTGGTACGGCAGCAGCGTGCTCGACCTGTCCAGCCCGTTGCGGATGCTGATCGACCGGGCCTATCACGCCGGAAAACTCGTCGGAAGAGACCTGCCAGAGCGACTGCCCGATCCGCCGCCGGCGGGCACCTGCGCCGTGCAAGTCCTGCGTACTTATCCGGCCCGGCTGCGACGCTATCCATTCGCACCCCTAGGCGAACGCAGCATCGCTCACGCCTACCGCAAGGTGTTCGCGCGAGCCCGGCGCCTGATCTACATCGAGGATCAGTACCTCTGGGCACCGTTCGTCGCCGAGCTGCTCGCCGACGCCCTACGGGCCAACCCCGAGCTGCACCTGATCGCGGTGGTACCCCGCTACCCCGACAAGCAGGGCGCGTCCCGACTTCCCAGCCTGGTCGGACGCGAGCAGGCGATCCAGGTTTGCCGATTGGCCGGCCACGATCGATTCGCGATCTACGATCTGGAAAACACCTCCGGCGTCCCGGTGTACGTGCACGCCAAAGTCGTCGTTGTGGACGACGTCTGGTCCGTGATCGGCTCCGACAACCTCAACCGGCGATCCTGGACCCACGACAGCGAGCTGTCTTGCGCGGTGCTCGACACCGAACACGACCAACGCCAACCTCATGACCCCGCCGGTCTTGGCGACGGCGCCCGTGGGTTCGCGCGCGACCTCAGACTGGAGTTGTGGCGCGAGCACCTTGACCGAGGCGACGACGACCCGCTCGAGGACGCCCTTGACCCCAAGCAGGCGTTCGCGACGATGCGACACTGTGCGGAAACGCTGGATGCCTGGTACGGCGGTGGCCAACAGGGTCCACGCCCACCCGGCCGGCTGCGACCCCACCGCCCAGAGCGACTGCCGGCGCTACACCGGCCGTGGGCGGTGCCGGTGTACCGCTGGGTATATGACCCCGACGGCCGCGCCCTACGGGACCGCATCCGCCACCGACCCTGACCAGCTCAACAAACCCGTCCTCCTCCTCCACCGATGGGAGGTCGGACGAGCTCGCCCGATTCCGCGGCATCTGTGTGGCCCTGCGCCCGTCAAGGTCGGACCCGGACCAATCAACGGCGGCCAGACCAGACACGACTCGCCCGCTGCGAAACACCACCCACAATGGTTGAGATCGTGGGCGTTGAACGCAGCAACCTGGCGTTGAGCCGGGTCGTCCATCTCTGTACCCTGCCGATCAATCTCCGGGGGGTACACGCGCCGCACTGGCACGGCGAGCAGGTGGACTGCGGCTGCGGTCGCGCCGGGCAGCGGCCGATCGCCGGCAGAACCGCTGTGCAGCTGACGGGCGGGGTCTCGGTGGCTAGTTACACGAGTGGTCGTAGTCGAGGTTTGTCGAGACGTATTGGGTGAGCACGACGCGCCCGTTGCCTTCGAACGGCGCGAGGGAGCAGTTGCTTATAGCCCTGCTTAGGGTCGTTGCGCCTGGGCGCCATTCGCGCAGCGAATAGAGCGGGGTGGAGGAGACAACGGCTCCAAAAATCGTTGACCACGAGCCGCTGCTGGCGTAGATCCCGACCTGTGCGCCGGAGTGTTGGAGCGCGTACACCATTCCTTCCAGCGATGCCTGGTTCTTGGCTCGGTCCGAGGTCCACGAGTTGGAGGTCTCGATGTCGAGCCACCACGCGCCGCTACCTGAGCCGACGAATGCGGTGTCAGCGGTGGCTCGCTCGTAGCCGTACTCCCACGAGCAGGCGAGGCTGTCGGTCCAGGTACCCGCGCACGCTCCGTAGGGGTCGGGCGCGATCGAGGAGGTCGGCCAGTCGGTGACGTTGTACTGCGCCAGGACGTCGCCGGGGTTGCCGGTGTTGACATACAACTGTGTGGGCATCTGACTGGTAGTTCCCGTGGATCTTTTGGCCCACGTCCATTCAGCAGTGAAGCAGCTGTTGAAGTTGCTGGCCTTGCCGCCGTTCACACCCACGACGCCGAAGGCGTGACGGGATGGAAGAGGCTTGCCGCACTGCGGCCACGAGACATCGTTGCCCACCGACGGACTCGTCGCGGCGGCTGGCGTCCTGCCCGCAGCAGACGCCGCGCCGGGACCGACTACTGAGCCAACCACCACGACCAGGAACACCGCACCGAGCACCACATTGCGCATGTGGGCCAGTATGACAATCGCCTCGAGCAAAGCTCGCTGTCGCCTCGAACGTCTCGGTGAGCCGCCGGTGGCGCTCAATAGCTAGCCAGGGTGTGTGACTGGACGAGTTCGACTCGGCCGTTGTCGAAGTGCACCTCGAGTTCCAGCGTGGGCGAGCGGGCGGCGATGATTCCTGTGGCCCCGCGCGGCACCCTGGGACGAAGTAGTCCAATCGGGCATAACGTGATAACGCGGTCACCAATGTCGAAACCCCGACCGTCGAGAGCGGCATCTGAATTCACAGTGCGGGAATACCCGATTTGCGGCTTCGCTATCGGAAGTGGTTCGCCCGAGTTCCTGCGGGGTATCGCCTGGCCACTGTCACCCGAACAGCTGGTACTGAGCGCGCTGGCGCCTGGCATCCCGGGACGCACGATGTCATTCAGCTGATTGAGCGATCCTGATGTGAACAATTGATCCTCGATCTCGTTTCCGAGGTGGGCGCCGTGATCATCGTTTCGGACGAAGCAGATCTCACGTCGATGTCGCCGCGGCGCGCGACATCGACCCTTCGACGTCGCGAGTTCGCGCAGCGCTTCAAGGCGACGCGAGGGGCGCGGCGCCGCTGAGCGTGTTCTGGCGCGATCACGCAGCGAGTGGCGCGAATTGTCAGGGCATTCGGCAATGCCCGCTCGCCCGCGCCACCTGGACCCGCTACTGGGCGGACGGAAACAGCCGATGGCACGACTACGACCGAGTGCCGCCGTCGGCGCGAATCGGCCCACACCTCGCGAGATCGATGGCGACCCCACTGCAATCTTCTGGGGCTGAGCGTGAGCAGCGAGGTCAGCCGTCTTCGTCCCCAAGGAGATCTTCAAGGATGAGTTGGGTCTTCATCGTCACACGGTTCGCACCGTAATACCGTTCAACGAGATCAAGTCCTTCCTGAGGTGTCTTGATCTTCAAAGCGCGTGACAACGTCCTGAGGTCCTCTCCGTCGGCCTCCTGCCGTGCCGCCACCGCCTTCATCACGAACAGGTACTCAGCCGAGGCGACCCCCACGCGAATACCGACGGAGCTGAAGCTTGCGGCACCCTCAATCGGTTGTATCCGCTCGGGCAGTAAGCCCTTCACGCTGTCGTTGAGCCAGTCCTCTGGGAGCCCACGCTCGCGAGCCATCTTTGCTGCTTCCTCGTAGATTTCTTTCTTTGGCTCAAACACCGCGTCGAGATCGCGGGTAACCCGACGGTTACTGAAGGCAATGGCCATCGCTGCGCCTCCCACAAGGAAGAGTCGAGCCTCGATCTCGCGTGCATCTAGACGCCCTCCGAGCTCGGTGAGCAGTGACCGCACCCGGTCGGCGTCAAACAGCGGGCTGTCTCGCCGGCTCACACCGACTCCAATTCAGCGGGATCGATCATGACCCCGCGGATCTGCAAAGACATCGGCGATCGCGCAAAGGAATACGCGGCGAGGCCGGGCATCGATCCAACAAACCAGAATTGTCGCAACGCATGCCCCCGCGTCCAGACGGGCGGCGAGAAATCCTGACGCAATGCGAGATCCTCGACGGCGCCGGCCAACAGTGCGTCCCAGCGCGGATCGCCCGTCGTGGACGGCTCGACATAGAAGGCCTTGCGATCGGCGGGGCTTTCTACAAACTTCGCATTGGACCGCATCTCTCGAACTACTCGAAGCAAATCCGAGGTAGTCCACTGGTCTCTTAGCCCTTTGCGCAACGCCGCCGCTGTGGCCGGGACCGTAGCGAGCTGGCGGGCATGAACAACGCTCGTCACGCCAGCGTCGATCGCAGCGAGCGCACGAGCGAGAGTCCGCGGACTTGGCCGTTTCACGTCACGTTCGTATGCAGAGAGG
>JALYIS010000230.1 GCA_030775705.1 Actinomycetota bacterium | reverse complement strand
GCCCTGAGGCGAGCGACATTGAACGAGGTCGCCGCATGGTTCCTTTCTATCCCGGTGCGACGTCCATCCCGACTCAGGTTGTCAGCCGTAAGGAAACGGCAAGCCGTGCGAGCCGGATATTGAGGTGAGCCGCTGCCACCACGCTGGCGACGACTGAACGTCCGGTCACGGGTTGGGTGAGCGCCGCGCCGCGGGCGATCACTAGGCTGTCGCAGTCAAACCGCTGGCGCGAGGATCGGAGCTGAACCGGTGGGTGAAACGGTCCACACCGCGACGAGCGGAGTTCGAGACAGGGCGGCCGCAACGAGCGGAGTTCGAGAGTGTTCGACCTCTGCGCCGCTGCGGATCGCCCTGACGTCCTACCGGAGCAAACCCCATTGCGGGGGCCAGGGCGTGTATTTGCGTCAGCTGTCGCGGGCGCTGGTGGATCTCGGGCATAGCGTCGAGGTCTTCTCCGGGCCGCCGTATCCCGAGTTGGATTCGCGGGTCGCCTTCACCGCGGTGCCCAGCCTGGACCTCTATGCGGAGGAGAACCCGTTCCGCCTTCCGCGCCCTTCGGAGTTCAAGACACTCATCGACCTGCAGGAGTTCGCGATCATGTGCACGGCCGGATTCCCGGAGCCGCGGACCTTCAGCAAGCGTGTCCTGCCGATGCTCGCGGCTCGCGCCCACGAGTTCGATGTGGTCCACGACAATCAGAGCCTCGGCTATGGGCTGCTCGCCTTGCGGGATGTCGGGTTGCCGCTGGTCGGGACGATCCACCATCCGATCACGGTGGATCGTCGCCTGGACCTGCACGCGGCAGGTTGGCGCCGCCAGCTTGCGATCCGTCGCTGGTACGGATTTCTGCGGATGCAGGCCAAGGTCGCGCGCGCGATCGCGCTGCATGTGACGCCTTCCCAGAACAGTGCCGAGGACGCGATTCGTGACTTCGGCCTGCGTTCGGACCAGATGAGCGTCGTCCCCATCGGAGTCGACACCGATGTGTTTCGCCCGCACGGCGAGCGGGTACCCGGTCGCATCGTGGCGATGAGCAGCGCGGATGTTGCGTTGAAGGGGCTCGCGACGTTGTTGCGCGCAGCGGCTGTGCTGTCGCGATCGCAGAATGTCGAGCTCGTGGTCGTGTCGAAGCCGGTTCCGGGCGGCCCCACCGAGAAGCTCGTCGCCGAACTAGGTCTGGCGACCCGCGTTCGTTTCGTGAACGGCCTGGACGAAACCACTCTCGCCGCGCTCGTCGCCTCGGCGGAGGTTGCCGTGGTCCCGTCGCTGTATGAAGGTTTTTCGCTGCCGGCCGTCGAAGCCATGGCGTCCGGCACCCCAGTCATCGCCAGCGACGTCGCGTCCTTGCCCGAGGTGGTGGGGCGTGATGGGAGTTGCGGCGTCCTGGTGCCGCCCGGTGATGTTGGCGGCTTCGCCGAGGCGATCGCCGCGCTGCTTGCCGATCCGAAGCGGCGAGGCGCGATGTCGATTGCGGCTCGCGAGCGTGCGGTCGAACGCTTCAGCTGGTCAGCGACGGCCCTGGCGACCGCCGCGGTCTATCGCCGCGCGATCGCCGAGCAGAACGGATCCGTGCACGGCGAATCCGTGCACGGCGAATCCGCGCACCCTGAGACTGGGCGGCCGAGCCCGTGCTGACCATCGACTTCGACCGGCTGGAGGTGAGCGAAGGGCAGCGGGTACTCGATCTCGGGTGCGGGCAGGGTCGCCATAGCTTCGAGGTATTACGGCGAGGGGCGGACGTGGTCGCGGTCGACCTCAACGCCGAGGATCTGAGCCACGTCGAACAGATGGTGGCGGCGATGGCTGAGGCGGGCGAGATCAAGCCCCCTGCCGAACCTGTGACACTTCAGGCCGACGCCCTCGATCTGCCGTTTCCCAACGGGTCATTCGATCGGGTGATTGCCTCGGAGATCCTCGAGCACATTGGCGACGACGGTACCGCTATCCGCGAGCTCGCCCGGGTGACCCGCAGCGGGGGCCTAGTGGCCGTGAGCGTGCCGCGTCGGTGGACCGAGCAGGTCTGCTGGGCCCTGTCTCGCGAGTACCACAGCGTCGAGGGCGGTCACGTGCGGATCTACCAGCGGTCCCGCCTCGCCGCACTGCTGACCGCTGCCGGCCTGGAGCCGGTCGGTGCCCACCATGCGCATGCGCTGCACTCGCCGTACTGGTGGCTCAAGTGCGCCGTCGGTGTCAACCGCGAGAACGTTCTGACGCGTGGCTATCACCGGTTGCTCGTCTGGGACATGATGTCGGCACCCGCGGTGACCCGGGTAACCGAGCGCGCCCTCAACCCGGTGCTCGGCAAGAGCCTCGTCCTCTACTACCGCAAACCATGACCGGCCTCGCGCTGCCCGGGCTTCTCACCGGGCAACAACTGCGGGCCACCGCGGAGCACATCGCCTCCCAGCAGTTGCCGTCCGGACTTGTTCCCTGGTTCACCGGGCACCACGCGGACCCGTGGGACCACGTCGAGGCGGCGATGGCTCTGTCGGTAGCCGGGATGTACGCGCAGGCGCGCCAGGCGTATGCATGGAGCGCGGCAACTCAGGCCAGTGACGGCACCTGGCCGATGGTGACCGCCACCGAGCACGGGATCGAGCAGACGACCGACGCCAGCGTGGACGCGAACCAGTGCGCCTATCTCGCGGTCGGCGTGTGGCACCACTGGCTACTGACCAACGATGCGGCGTTCGTGCACTCGATGTGGCCGGTCGTGCGCGCGGCCATCGATTTCGTGTGCGACCTGCAGCAGCCCGGCGGGGCGATCTGCTGGTCACGTGATGCGAGCGGCAGCGTGAACCCGACTGCCCTGCTGACCGGTAGCGCCTGCATGGTCCTGTCGATTCGGTGTGCGGTGGCGTTGGGTGACCTCGTCGGAGACCCACGACCGGATTGGGAGCTGTCGGCGGGGCGTCTGGCACATGCGGTTGCGCTACATCCAGACGCTTTCGAGGACCGCAGTCGCTTCTCGATGGACTGGTACTACCCGGTGCTCGGTGGCGCCGTCCGCGGAGCCGCTGCGCGCGCGTCGATCGCTGCGCGCTGGGATCAATTCGTCGTACCGGGCAGGGGAGCGCGTTGCGTCTCGGACCGCCCTTGGGTGACCGCGGCGGAGACCTGCGAATTGGTGCTGACGCTCGATGCCGTCGGCGACCGGGTACGAGCTGGACAACTCATGCGCGACGTTCAGTTCTGCCGCGCCGATGACGGCGGCTACTGGACCGGCTGGGTGTACCCGGAGGACGAGTTCTGGCCGGCGGAACAGAGCACCTGGACCGGCGCGGCGGTCATCCTGGCCGCGGACGCACTGGCCGACCACTCTGCCGCTCATGCGCTGTTCCGCGGGGACGACCTGCCGAGGCTGTGGCAGATGATCGACTGCGACGAGCAGTGCTATGCGCGCATCGGCAGCGTGAGTGACCAGTGATGACTGAACCCGTCGTGCTCGACGGTCGGTTGCGGGCCGTCATCGAGCGCACCCGTGGCTTCATGCCGGATGCGGAGGGGCACGCGCTGCGCGGTGCCGCGGCCCGCGCGGGCGCCGGCGTCTGGCTCGAGATCGGCACCTACTGCGGCAAGTCGACCTTGTATTTGGCCGATGCCGCGCGTGCCTGCGCAGCGGACCTCGTCACGATCGATCATCACCACGGATCCGAGGAGAACCAGCCGGGTTGGGAATGGCACGACCCCGACCTGGTCGACGAAGGCACGGGCCGCATCGACACCCTGCCGTTCCTGCGCCATGCCCTGCACGACGCCGACCTCGAGGCATCGGTGAACGTGCTCGTCAGCTCGACGCAGCGGGTGGCCAGGTGGTGGGCCTCGCCGTTGAGATTCCTCTTCCTCGACGGCAACCACACCGAACCGGTCGCTCAACACGACTATGCCGAGTTCGCGAAGCACCTCGTCACCGACGGCATCCTCGCCATCCATGACGTGTTCGAAGATCCACGCGACGGTGGGCGGCCGCCCTGGAACGTGTATCAGCGAGCATTGCGTTTCGGCGCGTTCGAGACGGTGACCGAGCAGGGATCGCTCCGCGTCCTGCGCCGGACCGCCGTCCCGATCGACTGACTGGCCGGCCCCGACTCGGTCAGCGTGATCCTCGCCGGGACTGCGCCGCGCAGTCGCGACTGCTCAGGGTCGTTGGTTGATCCGGATCAGGTTTCCCGCGGGATCGCGGACGGCGCAGTCGCGCAGTCCGTACGGCTGGTCGGTCGGTTCCTGGACGACATCGGCACCGCTGGCCTGGAGCCGGTCGAAGGTGTCCTCCAGGTCAGCGGTCGCCAGGGTGATGATGGCGTAGGTCCCTTTGGCCATCATCTCAACGATCGTGCGGCGTTCCTCCTCGGTGATGCCCGGATCTGCGCCCGGCGGGTACAAGACGATAGAGGTGTCGGGCTGGCCGGGCGGACCGACGGTGATCCAGCGCATTCCGCCGTACCCGACGTCCAGGCGGACCTCGAAGCCGAGGATGTCGCGATAGAACGCCAGGGCGGCGTCCGGGTCGTCCTGCGGAAGGAAGCTGGCTTGAATGGTGATATCCATAGACATCACGCTAGAGGCGAAGCCGAGACCGGCGCTTCTCGATTCCTGATCGGCCTGGTGACCTGCTTGACGACACACGAGGGCAACCCCGCTGTCGCGGACGCCGCCGCACGCCGGTAGGCGCTCGGAGGCATACCGACCAGCTCGGCGAAACGCGTGGTGAACGTGCCGAGCGAGGAGCAGCCGACAGCGAAGCAGATCTCGGTGACACTGAGATCACCGCGACGCAACAGGGTCATCGCGCGCTCGACGCGTCGCGTCATGAGGTAGCTGTAGGGAGATTCGCCGTAGGCACGACGAAATTCACGGCTGAGATGCCCCGCAGAGATGTGCGCTCCACGGGCGAGCGCCTCCACGTCCAGCGGTTGTGCGTAGTCGCGGTCGATCCGATCGCGCACGCGGCGCAGCGCCGCCAGGTCACGCAGCTGCTGCTTGGCCGCCGACGCGCTCGTCACTCGAAGATCGTGTCACATCGCCTACCGGGTGCCCCCGGTAGCCGGGCGGCCCACAGGGGTGTCGTCCAGATAGAGGTCGACGCTCTCGTTGTAGAACGCGACCAGGCCGGCGATCGGCAGGAGCTCCCGAGTCGGAAAGTCGTAGCTCCACGCCACATCGCGAAAGCTGGCGTCGTCGAGGTGGGCAGACCAGTAGCAGCTCGTCGAGCCCTTGTACGGGCACGCGGTGACGGTGTCGGTGGGGACGAGCCGGGCGAGATTGATCTCGTTGCGGTTGACGTAGTAGCGGGTGGGTAAGCCCGTTTCGAACACGAGCACAGGTGAACGGGATTCGGCCAGGACGACGCCGTCGAGTTCGATCCGGACGCTGCGGGTAGAGCGAAGGGCGTCGACGCGCGTGTAGGGATTGCGGGGATGGACGAACACCTGTTCGTCCTCCTCGTACCACGCGTCCAGCGCATCCCAATCGAAGCGGGCCGTGCCCGCCAGGCCCGGGAGGGCGTCGGCACCGTAGATCCGCGATGCGTTGGCGCGGCTGACATCACCGACCCGCAGGCCGTGCTGTCGAGCGGTCCCGCGGCTCAGGCGCTGTTCGTGTTGCTCGTCGACCCGCACCTGCTTCCGGACGTCGGCGAGTGGGATGTAGTACTGCGGGTAGTTCGGCCACTCCCACACGTACAGTGCCGACGTCGTGTCCAGGACGACGGTCCCAGCCAGGACCGCGCGCAGACGGCGCGGGACAGGTTCGATGTGGTTGACCCCGACGATCATCTGCGGGTAACCGGGCGGGGCATCCGCGCGGCCCACCGCCACCGGGCTCTGGTCGATGGCTGCCATGTCCGCCATCGTAGGTAGCAGCGGACAAGCCGCGGTCGGCGCAGCCGCGTCTGCCGAACACCGTAAGACTTGCGCCGCTCAATCCGTGGGTCCGCGCAGGTGAGCGGCGGATCGTAAGGATCGGGGCGCGCATTCGGATTTAGTGTCGGCTGCGTGATCTCGATCCGGACAGCTGCCCTTGCATTGCCTCGATTGCTTCGATCCTGCTGACATCGTGCAGCGGGCGCGTCAGCAGCATCGCGGTTGGACACGTCGGCTCGATCGCACCGCTCGCCGCCGGGCTACCTGGCGTCGGTGCGCTACCGAAGCCCGCCTCTGCGTGGCCGCAGGCAGGCTACGACGCGCGGTTCTCCTCCGGGACCACGGCCACCGGTCCGCAGACGGCGAAGATCAAGTGGAAGCGCTCGCTGCAAGGCAACGTCACGCCAGGCCCGGTCATTGGCGTGGACGGCTCGATCCTCGCTGCGACGAACGCCGGCATGCTGCATGCACTCGACCCGGCGACGGGCCGGGACCGTTGGACGTTCGACGGCCACGAAGCGTACGGGTCGGACCTGTCGACCAGCGCCGCAGTACTCACCGATGGGACCATCCTGTGGCCGGGCCCGCACGACACGCTGTACGCGCTGACGAGGATGGGCGCCCTGCTGTGGCGGCAACAGTTGTCCGGCCAGGTGCTCTCGCCCGCCGTCGCAGGCTCGAACCGCGTCTACGTGGCAGACCAGTCCGGGCACCTCAGCGCCTTCGAGATCACTCCGGGCGCGCACCGGCTGGTGTGGACTGTCGATGTGGGAGGGACCGACTACTCCAGTCCCTCCGTCGGACCGGACGGAACGATCTACACCGGCGCCGACCACGACCTGGTCGCGGTTCGCGACCTCGGTCAGAGCGCGGCGGTGCGTTGGCGGTTCGACGCCGAGCAGGTCGTCGAGGTATCCAACGGCGTCGCGCCGGACGGCACTGTGGTGCTCGGTACGAACAACGGCCGTGAATATGGTGTGCGGCCTGACGGAGCGGTGGCCTGGTCGTTTCCGATCGGGGACAACACCTACTCCTCCGCTGTGGTCAGGCCTGACGGCACGGCGTACTTCGGCGACAACAGCGGGCGCCTTCGCGAAATCAACCAGGCCGGTTCAGTGACACACGAGATCGTCCCGCTGGGACCGAAGAAGGAGTCGATCTGGACGTCTGCGGTGGTCGACGCGGCAGGCAACGCATACTGGGGCAGCACCAGCGCCAACGTGTACGGGTACGACAGCGGCGGCAAGCAGCTCTTCACGATTTCGGTGGATGGCTCGGTCGACTCCTACCCGGCACTGGGTAGCGATGGGACGCTCTACGTCGGAACCGTGGCGGGAACGCTCTACGCGATCGGCTGATGGTCGGGTCCGCGGTCACGCCGGCACCGCGCTCACGACGACGTTGTCCTCGAACGAATTGCCGTATCCCGGGACGTAGAAGACCGGGCCGCCACAGGTGACCATGACCAACCGTCGCGGGCCGCGCGGCCCGGCGAAGACGTCCGCGGGCAGCGCGGCCTTCAGTACCACCGAGATGGCATTGACCCGCCAACGAGTCACGTGGGCCGCCGCATCGGCGACGTACACCAGGTCCCCTGCCTGCACGCTCCGGAGGTTGAAGAACGTTCCGTCGCCCTGACCGAGGTAGCTCACATGGCCGGCCAGCAGGGTGGTACCCGCTGCTAACGGTGCGCCATGCAGGCCGACCAGCGGTGCGCCGCCATTCCACATCCCGACCTCGTGTACGTCGTCAGGGATATTCAAGGCACCCGCGGACGTGCGCGTGGTCATCACGACCGGCCCGTCGATGCAGGCAGCGGCAATCACCACGCGCCCGGCCGACACCGGGTAGGAACACGACCGGCCGCCACCGCTCGAGCCCTGACCCGCCGCCCCGGAACCAGGGGCCGGGGCGTTGCCCGCTGGACGGGTGCCGACCGCTGTCGGTGTCGTCCCGGGTACCAGCGGGGGCAGCGCAAGAGCAGGCAACCGGCCAGGGGCCACGCTGAAGGTCGCGCTCGGCAGGGGTGCCGGCGATGGCCGGTGCGTGCGCGAACCGGCGGAAATCAGGAACGCGCCAATGGCGATCGCCCCAATCGCGAGCAGTGCTAGCAGCGGCCTGCGCAGGCGGGAGGAGAGGTGACCGAGACGACGGCGAGCGGGGAGGTTCACGGTGTGCACACCGGGAGCCCGTTCGTAGTGGCGAACGTCGAGCACGTTGCTGCCTGCACGGGAGCCGACTGGCTGAGAGTTGGGCCTGCCGGCTGGCTCAGCGGCTGGTTCGCAGGTTGGGCGGGCCCGGGTGTCGACGGCGTGAACGTCCTGGGATGACTTGTGGCGGTTGGGCTGGTCGCGCCGACGCCGGCAGGGGCGAACAGATGAGGTAGTGGCGTTGGCGTACCTCTGCTTGGACTGGCTGCCGTATCGGGTGGCGCGCCGGACGTCGGCGTCGTCACGGTGATCGAGGCGCCGCGTTGCTGCGGCGGTGGCCCCAGCTGGCTCCCGCCGGTAGCAGCCTGACCCGACGTGTTGACCACGATCGCGATCGTCGCGACCCACGCGGTCGTCAGCCCGCTCGCGGCGGTCAGGATCCGGTGCGAGACGACGCCCCGCCGTACTGCCTGCACACCGTGATGGACCCGGTGCAGCGGCACCGAATGACGGGTCAGCACCGAACTGCCCCCGGGCACGCTCGACGTCGCAGCGCCGATCGCGCCCGCACCGTGCCCCCCGCTCGCCGCGGCCACGCCGTGCAATGCGGCAAGGCCGCCGGCAGCGGCAGCGATCGGGCCGATCACGAGCTTGAGCGTCCGGTTCACCGCCAGCACCTCGGTGGCGGCGAGCCGGCAGCCCGCGCAGGTACGGATATGCGCTTCCAAGTGCCCCCGCTTGGAGTCGGCGAGCGTGCCACGCGCGAAGGCGCCCAGCCGGTGCCGCTGCGCGCGGCAGGCGACTTCCGTCGTCGCGTGAATGTGCTCGCGCAGGAACGCCTCGCGCAGCCGTTCGCGAGCGCGGAAGGTGCGCACGGCGACAACCTTGTCCTCAAGGCCGGCCGCAGCGGCCGTCTCCTCGACGCTTAGCCCGTCGACCACGCGCGACCAAAGCACGACCCGGTCGCTGTCGTCCAGGGATGCCCAGGCTCGTAGCGCCAGCGCTCCTTCGAAGCCGTCGGGATCGATCACGGGGGGCAGCGCCGGTTCGAGCTCCTCATTCAGACCTGCGGCGACCACCCGCCCCTGTCGCCGCGCGACGTCGATATTCACGGTCCGCAACGTGGCCATCAGGTAGGCGCGGAAGTTGTCGGTGGGCCCCCGCCCAGCGCGTAGGAGCTTCAGTATCCGGGCGAATGCCTCGGACACCAGGTCATCAACTGTGTCCGAGCTCGTCAGGGTGCGTGCGGTCCGGCGCGCGGACGCGACGTGCCTCGCCCACAGGTGGCCGAAGGCGTCGATATTGCCGTGCCGAATTGCCTCGGTCAGCTCGGCGTCGCTCGACTCACCGGTCGGGCAGCCTTCATCGACGCACGCACGATCTTGGTCGGGAAAGTCCTTGGGTGGTAGCGGAACTGCCGAACTCACCAGTGCTCCTAGAAGTTCCCCCCTCTAGGGTTCCCGAGGTTAGCTCCCATATCCGGAAATCGGCAAACCCCCGGGTGGATGGCGCACAGCGCAACGGTGCGCGTCCACGCGCCTCGAGGCCATTAAATAGGTCGATCGCCCGATGTTCGCCGCGTGAGGCGATAGCACCATCGTGAGCAGGTCGCCGCGGGGGCGACCTGCAGGTTCGTAGGGCTACGCCCGGCGCGCCTGACCAGCCCGCAGGGCCCCGGCGAAGTCCCCCACGCCGGGGCTCTGCGGCTGCGATCGGCGGACCGGAGAGCCACGTCACATTGCTCGAAGATTCCCGCAACTTCCAGAAATCCGATCCGGGGCTATCCGTCTATCCCCTGGGGGCGATTCCTGCCGCCTCCAAGCGTCGTGCGGGCTCTTACGAAGTGCGCACGATGTTCGAGCCCTCGCGTTCCTTGCCGCGCCCACCTCCTCGGCAGCAACGGAGTGCGAGATGTGGACATTCTGGCTTCAACCCGATTGGGGATTTGTTTCATGAGCGGTCAACACAGTCCTGGGAGCAACAGCAGCCGTGCCAAACACGCGGCGCCGCACCGCGTCGTCCGCGCGGGGCGCTCCAAGGCAACGGTCGCCGGCGTGCGACGACGCCGTGCCGTCCTCGATTCGGTTCTTGCTGCGGTCGCCGCCATTGTGACGATGATGTCTGGGGTCTCGCTGGTGCTGTTCGCATCGGTGTCGACCGCTGGGGCAGCCGCGCCCACGCCCCCCATCTCCACCGTGTCGAAGACAGGTGTCGACACCACGACGAACAGCAAGGTCGACTCGTCCGCGCCCGCCGCGCTTGGCACCACCAAGGCCGGCGACCAGATCAACTGGACGCTGAACTACGCCAACACCAGTGCACAGGTGGCGAGCGCGACGTTGTCCGACACGCTCGATCCGAGTCTGCGGCTCAAGGGTGGCGTGACCGTGCCGCCGGGCTTCTCGACGTCGGTCACCGGTCAGACGATCAAGGTCAGCGGCCCCACCACGGTCGCCAGTACGGGCGCATTCGGCAACGTCGCCGCGCAGCAGGCGACGGTGGCCAAGGACAGCCAGGGAGACGGGTTCGACCCGCTGTTCTACAACGGCAACGTGTATGCGATCAACCATCACGAGTCGGCGCAGACGAACTACTTCTTCTGTCATCAGATTCTCGACCCGACGGTGCCGTGTCCCGGCTTCCCGACCAACGGGGGCAACGCCTGGATCGATCCGGGAGCGCGCGGTGGTGTGCCGTTCGGCGCCGGAAGCCCGGCGAACAACACGGCGCTGACGAGCATCGAGCCTGGCGCGGTCATCTCCGGAAGCAAGATGTATGTCCCGGTGCAGATCGGTGACAACCCGGTGGGAAATCCCATCGGCATGCTCTGCGCGGACCTGGCGATCAACAAGAGCTGCGGCTTCACCCAGTTCGGGACCGCCGCCAAGACGTCCCCCGCGGGTTATGGCCACCTGATCGGTGATGGTGTGCTCGCCGCTGACGGCAACACCTATTACGAGGATTCGAACTTCACCCTGTACTGCTTCAATCCGAAGTTGGCGGCGGTGTGCGGATCGCACACCGTCGCCCCGGCGAACGTCACGATCACGAAGCCGGGCAACGGGCGAGACCTCAGTGTCACCTTCGGACGGTACGTGTTCGGTTCGGAGTTTCTCTTCACCAGCGCCCACCAAGGCGGCGCCGTAACGGCGACCTGCTTCGACGTGGTCGCCCAGGCCAACTGCGCCAACTTCCCGATGCAGGACTTCGTCACCACCTCGAACATTGTCGTGCTGAACATCGACCCTGTCCTGGACGCGTCGGGCAACGTCACCGGCGCGTGCTACGAACAGACGAGTCAATTCCCGAGCAAGTGGTTCGGCATGAGGTGCTTCAGCACCTCCGGGGCGGCCATCGCCAACCCCTACCCGGACCCGTCGCAAAAGGCCGGTAACCCGACCTACGGATTCAACGGGCTGAACGTGCCCTTGGTGCAAGGCTCACGCGTCTACGTCGCGGAGGTGACCACCGACCGCTACAACAACTCGACGTACGACTGCTTCGACTTCGCTGCGCGACGCCTCAACCCCGCGGTGGTGGCATCCTGCAACAACTACATACCCCAGATCTACACCTCCTCGCGCGACTACACGATCCGGCCGGATCCGTCGGACCCGACGTGCCTGTGGGCGCTGGGCGACGCTGGGCTCTTCGACCAGTTCAGCGCCCCGGACGGCGGCTTCTGCACCACGTACACCGCCAGTGCGAGCACCACACCGAGCCAGTTCTACTGCGACGGCAACAGCTCGACGCA
This sequence comes from Actinomycetota bacterium, assembly GCA_030775705.1. Taxonomy (GTDB): domain Bacteria; phylum Actinomycetota; class Actinomycetes; order Mycobacteriales; family Jatrophihabitantaceae; genus JALYIS01. Next base: position 4,181 of record JALYIS010000230.1, on the reverse strand, counting down.
TGTGAAGAGCTGGGGCAAGGTCCAACTCGTCGGTGTGGACCCCACCAACTACGCGGACGCGACGGTCACCTTGATCGGCGCGGACGGCCTCCCGCTGCCCAACTGGCAGAACGTGATCATCCCGAAGAGCGGCGGGTTGGATCTGACCAACATCAAGGTCGCAGGAAACGCGACCACCTTGACAGCGGCGATAGCGATTCACGCGGTGAAGGACATCACGCAGTTGACGACTACCAGCCATGTGGTGCTCACGTTCACGGGCGATCCGGTCCAGGTGTGCTACTCGACCACCGTCACCCCACCGCCGTGTTCGAGCGTCGGAACGCACATCACCAACTCATTCGCCGCGGCAACCACCGTCACCGGTGCGGCCGAGGACGACAACGCAACACCAGCGGTGGGCTTTGCGCTCGCCGGGGCGACCGGCGGCTGCCCTGCGCTGCTGGCGCACTCGAAGGTGGCCCTCTCCGCCAACCCGGACAACAATCCGCAGCACCCCGGGCAGTGGACCGTGCTGTACCGACTTGTCACCCGCAACACCGGTGACACGCAGACCACCTACTCGCTCTCGGACACCCTGCGCTTCGCGGCCGGCATCTCGGTCGTCAGTGCACGTGCGCAGGTCGTGAACGGCGCGTTCGCGATCAATTCGACGTGGAACGGGCTGACACAGACCTCGCTGACGACCAACCCCGTCGCGATCGCCGGCGGCGCCGAGCAGGACGTCAACGTCACCGTCGTGGTTCAGGTGCCCCCAAAATTCGCGAACCTCGCCGCCACCGGCTGTTCGCTGACCGGGACGGACACGGCGACCGCGCTGCTGAACATCTCCCAGGTTCGGGGCAACAACCAGCTGCTCAACGGTCAAGCCTGCGAGCCGTTGCCGCAGTTCACCATCACCAAGACCGCGAATGCGGCGACGGCGATCGGCGCGGGCAAATTTGACGTGACCTACACGATCACGGTGTCGAACGTGGGCACTGGCGCCGGAGCCTACGACCTGAACGATCATCTGCTGTTCGCGCCCAGTCTGGTCGCCTCCAAGCCGGTGGTGACCGCGCCCGCAGGCGTGGCGGTCGATCCGAGCTGGGACGGCCTGCAGAACGCGCACCTGGTGACTCAGCGAACGCTCGCCCCAGGTGGCGTGGACCGTTACCTGGTCCGGCTGACCGCGCAGGTGCCAGGCGGGACACCCCTGACGCCGACGCTCGCCGCCTGCCCCGCGGATGTCAATTCGGTCGGTGCGCTCAACAACGCCGCAGCGATCGTCAGCGACGGTTACGTGCTCCAGGCGAACGCCTGCGCGCCGCTGCCGGCGGTCCGCGTGGTCAAGACGGTGAAGTCCTCGAGCTTCACAGCCGGTCACACGTCCGGTCAGGTCGTCTACGACCTGACCGTGACGAACTCCGGAGCAGCTGCCGGAACGTACGGCCTCACCGACCACCTGAGGTGGGGTGCCAGAATGACCGTAGGTGCCGCGACCGTTGTCGCGCCGGCTGGCTACCAGGTCACGCCTGGGTTCGACGGCGTCGCCAACCCCACGCTCGCCTCAGGCATCCCGATCGCCGCCGGACAGACCCAGATTTGGGAGATCACGGTTCCCGGGACGGAATCAAGTGTCCTGAGCACCTCGGCTGCCGACTGTGTCCTCACCGCGGACGAGAAGGGAACAGGACTGCTCAATGACGTGAGCCTGAACGCCAATGACCTGATCTCCACCAGTTCTGCGTGCACCCCGATACCGCTGGCGCCGGCGACCTTGACCCACGTCAAGGTCCTCGACAGTGCAACGCCGAACGGTGATGGCACGTGGACGGTGAATTACACCCTCAAGACGAGCAATGCCGGCGACATTCCCACCACCTACACCATGTCGGACACGCTCCGCTTCGCGGCGGGGACGACAGTGGTCGACGCGCACGCCACGACGTCAGTCGCGGGATACCCGCTGAATGCCCACTGGAACGGTGCGACGGACACGGCGATCTCGAGCGCGAAGGTCACCATCGCCGGCCATACGGAGCAGGACGTGCAGGTCACGGTCCGGGTGAAGGTGCCCGCAACGTTCGCCAACGCCTCCGCAACGGACTGCACGCTCGACGCGCACGAGACCGGCACCGGGCTGGACAACGTGTCCGAGGTGCTGTGGCACGGTCAGCGGCTCGACGGCGAAGCTTGCGCGCCGCTGCCGTCGTTCACGATCAAGAAGACCGTCACCTCCCTTACCCCGTTGGGACAGGGGAAGTACGACGTCCAGTACGCGATCACGGTGACGAACTCCGGTGCCTACCAGGGCAGCTATGACCTCACCGATCACCTCGCCTTCGCGGCGAGTGTGGTCGCGAGCGCACCCAAGGTCACGGTGCCCAAGGGCGTCCTCGGGACGGCCGGCTGGAACGGCACCACACAGAGCGTGATCGAGCGGGGTCGGGTCCTGGCCGCGCAGTCTGTCGACTCCTACCTGGTCGACGTCGTGGCGCAGATTCCCGTCGACCAGCCTCCGGCCGCGGGCGCCACAGCGTGCCCGTCCACGCCAACCGGCACCGGCGCCCTGAACAACGCGGCGACCGCGACCTCGAACGGTCAGCCGGCGCTGGCTACGGCGTGTCAGGCACTGCCGAGCGTGCATATCGTCAAGACGGTCAAGTCGTCGACGGTCAACGGGGGGTCCGTCCAGGTGACCTACCAACTCACCGTGTCGAACACCGGTGCTGGCGCCGGGACGTACTCGCTTACCGACCGTCTGGAGTGGGGCGCGGGACTGACCGTGACCGGAGCCTCGGTCACGCCTCCGGCTGGGCTGACAGCTGCGGGCGGCTTCGACGGTGTCCACGATCAGACGGTGGCGACCGGACAGTCGATCGCTGCTGGTGGGGTCCAGGTCTGGTTCATTGCGGTCACCGGCACGATCGGCTCCACAGTGAGCGCGACGGCGGGTGATTGCACCGTTGCACCAGGGGAGGCGGGAACTGGCCTTCTCAACGCTGCGATGGTGAACACGAACGGTGTCACCGACAACTCGTCTGCCTGCGTGCCGGTACCGCCGAGGAAGCCGGTCCCCACGGCTAGCCACTCAAGCTCGGCCCGCTCGGGCTCGGGGATCGACGGCGTCGAAGCCGGCGGGTCCATCAACACCGGCAAGGCGGGCCAGGCACGTGGACCGAACGGCGCCCTCTTCGGTGGGGGTGTGGTCCTGACACTCGCGGGCATGGTGCTTCTGTGCCTCGTCGTGCTGCGACGACGCAGACCGCGCACGACGGCGTAGTCACGACCCCAACAAATACCGCAGGGCCCCGGCGAAGTCCCCCACGCCGGGGCCCTGCGTTTGTCCAGCACGATGCGGAGCGCCTGAGCCCAGCGATTAAATAGGGCGATCGCCCGATGTAGCACCCGTAGGTCGACCCGCACCATCGTCGATAACGATTACCTACGGGGGAGATCATGATCAATCGCACCAGCAGACACGGCGGCGCGCTGGCGAGCGCCGCCAATGCCGACGGGGTCAGCCGGGCAAGCCGAAGCCCACGCCTGTCTGCGAGACCGCTCGTCACCTTCTACGATCGGATTGCCCTCAACGCCGTCATGGCGACGATCACGTCCGTGCTGACGATGGTTTCCGGCGCGATACTGGTGCTGTTCGCTTCTGGCACGACGGCTCAGGGGGCTACGCCGCACCTGTCGACGATCTCGAAGACCGGCACAGACACCACGACCCACAGCACGGCAACCTCAGGCGGCGCCGCCGGGAGCGCGAATGCCGGCGACACGATCAATTGGACGCTGAACTACGCCAACACCACCAGCTCCACCGCGGCCGTCAAGCTCACCGACACCATCGATCCGAAGCTCACGTTGAACACCAACTCGATCAAGGTGCCCCCGGGATTCACCAGCAGCACGACGTCCGGGCCCCCGCAGTCGCTCGCGGTCACCGGTACGTCCGTCCCCGGCAGCACTGGTGCCGCCGGCCCACTCAGCCCGCAGACCCCGGTGCTTGCTCAAACCAGCAAGGGTGACGGCTACAACGCGCTGTTCTTCGGGAGCAACGTCTACACCGTGAACCATCACAGTGGCAGTCCCGCCGACTACCTGTTCTGTGCGCAGAAGGTCAGCGGCGCGCCCTGTGCGGGTTTCCCGGCGAACGGGGACAACACCTACGTCAGCACGACGGCCAACATGCC
>JALYIS010000229.1 GCA_030775705.1 Actinomycetota bacterium | reverse complement strand
GCCTACGGTCAGCAGCCACCGGCCTACGGTCGGCAGCCTGGCTACGGTCAGCAGCCTGGCTACGGACAGCCCGGCTACGGTCAGCAGCCTGGCTACGGACAGCCCGGCTACGGTCAGCAGCCCGGGTACGGTCAGCAGTACGCCCAGCCCCAGTACGCCCAGCCCGCCTATCCGGAGCAGGGCTACGCGCAACCGACCGCTCACGGCCAGTATGCGGAGCCACCGGTCTATGGCCAGCCTGCAGAAGAGCCGGTCGCGAAACGACGCGGCAAGGGCCGCATCTTCGCCGTCATCCTGCTGGTACTCGTGCTGGCGGCCGCGGCGGCCGTAGCCCTCGTGGTTACGCGGAAGAAACTGCTGAGCCACACTGCGGTCGAGAGCTACATCAGCACGCAGTACAGCGCCACCAACGTCTCCTGCAACGGTGGCAAGAACTTCACCTTGAAGAACGGGGCGAGCTTCACCTGTTCGGCCAGCGGCGGTCAGAGCTTCACCGTGACGATCAAGAACAAGAACGACGGCAGCTACCAGGTGGCAAAAAACGGCTAAGCGGAGAGCGCGGTACGAATCGATGCCTGGATACGCCGGACCGAATTGGCGATGCCCAGCGATTGCGCAAGTTCGCTGACCCGCCCCGGATTCGTGGCCTGGGTCGGCAACCGGTCGTCAATATGTTCAAGCGGCACGTCGACGCGAGGACGTACCGCCCCCGGGGCGAGCGCGAGGTAGTCGCGGGCTGAACGGACCTTGCCCGCTGCCCCGGACGGGAAACCGTCATCGCCTGCCTCGGCGGCAGCGACTATCGCCTCGATCGCACCGAAACGGCTCACCAGCGCGGCGGCGGTCTTCTCGCCGACGCCGGGGACGCCGGGCAGGCCATCACTGGGGTCGCCGCGCAGCACTGCAAAGTCCGGGTAGTGCTCTGCCGGGACTCCGTAGCGGGCCAGCACCTCGGCCGAGCCCATCGGCTCCATCTTGGCGATGCCCTTGCCCGTGTAGCAGACCGTGATCCGCTCGCCGGCCAGGGCGAGCATGTCACGGTCGCCGCTGACGATGTCCACCGTGGCCGGGTCGCGAGTGGCGAGCGTGGCCATCACGTCATCGGCCTCGAACCCCTCGGCGCCCGCCACCGCCAGTCCGAGCGCTCCTAGGATGTCGAGCAGCAGCGGGATCTGCGGGACCAACGTCGCCGGAATCTCCTCGCTGCCGTCGGCGGCCACTCGGTGGGCCTTGTAGGAGGGAACCAACGCCACCCGGAACTGCGGGCGCCAATCCAGATCCAGACACGAGACGAACCGGCGCGGACGCCGGCGCTCGATCACCGCTGCCGCCATGTCCAGGTATCCGCGCACCGCGTTGACCGGACGGCCGTCGGGGGCAGTCACGGACTCAGGCAAGGCGTAGTACGCGCGGAAGTACAGGTTGGCCGCGTCGACCAGCATCAGCTCGCTCATCCGTTCACGCTAACGTCTTGCCCAGACGCAGCCTTGCGCCGGCCGTGCAGGCTCGCGCGCGTTCAGTACACCGACCGCGACGCGTCGGTCGAACCTCGCACCACGAGTTCCGTGGGCAACACCACGGTCCCTGACTCGGCGTGCGCGCCACCACCGATCGCCGCCAACAACCGCGTCGTCACGTCCAGCGCCTGCTCGGCGACGGGCTGGCGCATCGTCGACAGGTCCATCAGCTCGGCGTTGTCCTGGTCGTCGAACCCGATCACCGCGATGTCGCTGGGAACGTGGCGACCAGATCGGCGGATGGTTCGCAACGCGCCGAAGGCCATCTCGTCACTCTCGGCGAAGATCGCGGTCGGTGGCACCGCGAGCGACAGCAGCTGTTCGGTGGCCGCGGACCCACCCGCGGCGGTGAAGTAGCCGAGCACTTCCAGCTCGCCGTCGAGGGCGACCCCGCAGGCGGCCAGCGCGTCGCGGTAGCCGTCGCGCCGATGCAACGGGGGAGTGAACCGCATCGGGTCGTCGGTCTCGCCTCCGATAAGCCCGATCCGCCGGTGCCCGCGCTCGAGTAGGTGCTCCACGGCACGACGCGCGCCCAGCGCCTCGTCGATCCTGGTCGAGATGAAGCCCGGGTAGTCCAGTCCGAGCAGACCGACGGGCGTTCCCAGCGCGCTCACCGCCGCCAACTCATCGTCGGACAGGACGAGACTGGCGACGAGAACCGCATCCACCCGCTTGCGCATCGGCATGACGTCGAAGAATCGGGCCCGGCCGGACTCGTCGCCGAGGTTGTACAGCAGCAGGTCGAACCCGTCCTTGCGCAGCGCGGCTTCGACGGTGTCGATCACCTGCGCGAAGAACCACCTGTTGACGAACGGCACCACGACGCCGACCGTCGCGGTGCGGCCGCTGGCCAGCCGGGCGGCAAAGGGAGACGCCACATAGTCGAGCTCGGCCGCGGCCAGCAGGACACGATCCCTGGTGGCGGAGGCGACGTCGGGCAGGCCGCGCAGCGCGCGAGACACGGTGGCTATGGAGACCCCCGCACGTCGGGCCACATCCTCGATACTCGCCACTACCACAAGCTCACCCACCTCGGATCGGCCGTCACAACGCTACCGCCGCGGCTGGCACACTCACACGAGTGCGCACCGTGTATCGAAACGGCCGGATCGTGAGCCCCGCAGCGGCACCGGCAACCGGGTTGGCTGTCGAGGACGGGCTGATCACCTGGGTCGGCGCCGGCGAGCCACCGGTAGAGCTCGCCAGCGCAGATGTCGTCGATCTGTCCGGTGCGCTGGTCACCCCAGCGTTCGTTGATGCCCACCTACACGCGACGGCGACCGGATTGGCACTGGACACCCTCGATCTCAGCGCCGCGCGGTCCGGGGCCGAAGTCCTGCAAGCGGTAGAGAGGGCCGCGCGCAGTGGTCGCGGGCGACCGGTGATCGGCAGCGGTTGGGACGAGTCGAGCTGGCCGGAGGATCAGCCGCCCACGAGCACCGAACTCGATCGCGCCGCCTATGGAGGGCTGGTCTACCTAGCCAGGGTCGACGTCCATTCAGCCATCGTGTCGACCGTCTTGTCCCGTGCGGTCGAGGGGATCACCGCCATGAGCGGCTACCGCACGGACGGCTGGCTGAGCCGCGACGCGCACGACGCCGCGCGCGCCGCCGCGCTGTCGCGCCTATCCGCGCCGCAGATCGCGCACGCGCAACACACCGCGCTGACGCGGGCGGCGTCTGCCGGCATCGCCTGTGTGCACGAGATGGCCGGGCCGAGCATCTCCAGTCCGGACGACCTGACCTCGCTTCTGCGGCTGGCGGCCGAGGACCCGCTGCCCGAGGTCATCGGCTACTGGGGCGAGTTGTTCGGCACGGAGGCTGCGCGCGACCTCGGGGCGGTCGGCGCAGGCGGTGACCTGTTCTGCGACGGCTCGCTCGGATCGCACACCGCCGCACTCAACCGGCCCTATTCAGATCAGCCGCTGACCTCGGGTGACCTGCGCTTCGACACCGCAGATCTGGCTGAGCACATACTCAGCTGTGTACGCGTCGGGCTGCAAGCGGGCTTTCACGCAATCGGTGACCGCGCGGTGGATCAGGTACTCGATGCGTTCGAGCTGGCCGCTACTCGTCTGCCCGGCTGCGCCGCCCCCGGCGTCGGGCATCGGATCGAACACGCTGAGATGGTCGCGGACATCCCGCGCCTGGCAAGATTGGGGCTCTGCGCCTCCATGCAGCCGGTCTTCGACGCCACCTGGGGAGGTCGCCACGGGATGTACGTCGCGAGACTGGGCGAGGACAGGGGCCAGACCCTCAACGCGTTCGCCGACCTGTTCGACGCCGGCGTCCCGTTGGCTTTCGGATCGGACTCACCGGTGACCTCGCTCGGGCCTTGGGAGGCCGTTCGGGCGGCCGCATACCCCATCACCGGCCGGGCCGGGATGAGCGTGGCGGACGCGTTCACGGCGCACACCCGGGCGGGTTGGCGTGCTGCCAGGCGTTCGGACAGCGGCGAGCTGAGCACGGGACAGGCGGCGACCTTTGCCGTGTGGGACGCACCCGGAACCGCAGCGCGCCTGCCTGACCTCACGCCCGGCGCCCCACCGCCTCGGTGTCTGCGCACCGTTTCCCGGGGGACGGTCATCTTCAGCTGACGACTCAGCGACGCGGTCGGCCCTCGCATGGTCTCGTTGCGCGCTGAGAACCCGCACCGCAGGCGCCCCGTTTTCCGAGATACTTGCCCGATGCTCGTCGACGCCCGCCCGGAGCGGTCCGCGCCGCTGCCCGGCGGTGGTGCGCAGCTACAGGTGCGATGGGCCGTGCTCGCGGCCGTAGCCGGCGGCCTATGCGCCTACGTCGCCTTCCCCCGCATGGGCGTGTGGCCACTGGAAATCCTTGCCGTCGCCCTCTTTTCGGTCGCCGTGGACGGCCGGCGCAGCCGGACTGGCGCGTGGTTGGGCCTGCTCTTTGGCTGTGCCTTCTTCCTGCCCCTGTTGCGTTGGACCGGGGTGTACGTGGGGGCTCTACCGTGGCTCATGCTCGCGGCGTCGCAGGCGGCGTTCTGTGCCGCTCTCGGCGCCGTACTGCCGGTGGTTCAACGGCGTCGCGGCGCCCCGGCGTGGATTGCGAGCGCCTGGGTGCTCGAAGAGGCGTTGCGCGACCGCGTGCCGTTCGGCGGCTTCCCGTGGGGGCGGCTGGCCTTCAGTCAGGC
>JALYIS010000228.1 GCA_030775705.1 Actinomycetota bacterium | reverse complement strand
GCCCGGAATCGCCGGCGAGGACGCCTTCACGAACTTCACCACGCCGATCGGTACCCAGGCGACCCGGCTGATGCCCGCCGGTGGCACCGCGGCCCTCATGGGTCCGTACCCCCCGACCGGACAACTGCCTCCGGCGCGGCGCCGGAGCGCCTGGACCTGGCCGCTCATCGCCATCGTCGCGGTGCTCGCCGTGACGCTGATCGCGATCATCATCGTGCTCCTGGTCCGCCCCACCGGCAGCGGGACGGCGCCGACTACCAGCCCGGCCACCAGCAAGACGCCGACGAGCAAGCCGTCGACGCCGACACCCACGCCGACCGCCACGTCGATCGATCTCAATCCGAGCGACTACGTCGGCAAAAGCTTCAACGACGTGCAGTCCTCCCTGCTCGCCCAGGGCTTCGGGCTCTTCAAGGCTGTCGGGCCGGTCGCAGACAGCCCGAGCAAGAATGGCACGGTCTCGAGCATCAACCCGTACGGCAATCAGCCGAAGGGCGCACAGATCACGGTCAGCGTCTTCCAGGACTACCCGGGGCCCCCCGCGCCGTCGGCCGCGCCGAACGTGGCGACCGGCAGCCACAACTCGGGCGACACAGTGGCCATCGGGTGGACCGCGTACGGCAGCTGCCCGACCGGCTTCCCGCTCTCTGCGTACAACGTGACGCTCAGCAACGCGACCTTCGCTCCGGGATCGAGCAGCCCCTTCGGTGCGAGCACGACCTCGGCCAACATCATCCTGGGCAGTGTCGGGACGGCCACAATCAGCTACACGGTGACGTGCGGCACCGGCTCGGCCGCGCTCACCTCCGGCGCCTCGCCGAACGCGACGGTGACGGTGAATTGAGTGCCGGAACGAGACGTCGCCTGATCACCGTCGCCTAACGATCCTGTTCCAGTGGGGGCGCGCTCGGCTGATGCCAAGAGGCGAGGAAGTACACTGACAACGGAATTTTTCTCGTGAGCGTGGGGATGACATGACGGTGACAGACGGGGCTGCCGCGGGCATCCGCCTGCTCGCCGGCCGCTACCAGATCGGCGATCTGCTCGGCCACGGCGGCATGGCCGACGTCCACGTCGGACTGGACGCACGGCTGAATCGCAAGGTCGCCGTCAAGCTCCTGAAGCCCTCCCTTGCGAACGACCCGGCGTTCCGCACCCGGTTCCGCCAGGAGGCCCAGGCCGCCGCACGCATGGCGCATCCGACGATCGTGCGCGTCTTCGATGCCGGCGAAGAGACGGTGCGCGAGCCGAGCGGCGCCGAGGTGCAGGTCCCGTTCATCGTCATGGAGCACGTCGACGGCAAGCTCCTCAAAGACCTCGTGGCACAGGGTCCGCTCGATCCGTTAGAGGCCGTGCGCATCGTCGACGGCATCCTGACCGCCCTCGAATACTCGCACCGCGCCGGCGTCGTCCACCGCGACATCAAGCCGGGCAACGTGATGGTCACCTCCTCCGGGCAGGTCAAGGTCATGGACTTCGGCATCGCCCGCGCGATCTCGGACTCGTCGGCCACGATTGCGCAGACCAGCGCGATCCTGGGCACGGCCCAGTACTTCTCGCCGGAGCAGGCGCGAGGGGAAGGCATCGACGCGCGCACCGACCTCTACTCGACGGGCGTCGTGCTCTACGAGCTGCTGACCGGCAAGGCTCCGTTCCGCGGTGACACGGCCGTCGCCGTCGCCTACCAGCACATCAGCGAGATGCCGGTGCCGCCGAGCGCGATCAACCCGGCCGTCTCACCAGCCCTCAACGCCGTCGTCATGCACGCTCTCGCAAAGGATCGCGGCGAGCGCTTCCAGACCGCCGCCGACTTCAAAGCCGACCTGGATGTCGCGATGACCGGCAAGGTGCCGGATCGGGTTCCTGGCACGGACGACGGCTTCAACGCCGCGCTGTTCGGCGTGAACCCGACCTCGACGGCCGCGTCCCAGGCGACGCTGCGCCGGCTCGCGGACGACACCGAGCGCGCCCCGCGCACGCAGAACCGGCCGCCCGTCGCCTGGATCTGGGGCGGCGTCACCATCATGGCCGTCATCATCGTGGCTACCCTGGTCTGGGTTTTCACCCTCGCCCCCCAGCAACTCGTCGGGGCGGGTGCGGCGGTGCAGATTCCGAACGTGTCGGGTCAGACCTTCAAGGTCGGCGGGCAGAAGCTGCTCGACGCCGGCCTGAAGGTGACCCGGCTCGATCAAGCGGACGACAAGATCCCGGCGGATCAGATCATCGCGACCGACCCCTCCGCCGGCACGCGCGTCACCCCGGGTTATGTCGTGCAGGTCACGGTATCCTCCGGTCCGCAGCAGGTCACGCTCTCCGGGCAGATCTACCAGCCGGAGGCCACGGCCCAGGCGGCCATCGCGGCTGCCGGACTCGTGTACGGCTCCACGACCACCAGCTACTCGGCGAGTGTTCCCGCGGGGCAGGTCATCGGGGTCGAGGTCCCGGGCTCAACGACGCCCAACGGCAGCAATGTGCTCGTCGCGAAGGGCTCGACCATCAACTTGGTCGTCTCGAACGGCAACGTGCAGATCCCGGATGTCAGGGGCCAGCCGATCACGACGGCCCGCGACACCCTGGCCGGGTCGACACTCGGACTCACGGTGAAGCTGCATCCGGTCTCGACCTGCTCCGGTCAGGCGGTCACGGCTCAGTCTCCTGGACCCGGCGATGCACCGCAGAAGTCGACGAT
>JALYIS010000227.1 GCA_030775705.1 Actinomycetota bacterium | reverse complement strand
GGCGCCGGTGACGCGCGGTTGCGAATCCGCTCTGGTAGTCGGGCCGTGGTCCCACGCCGAGGCGCTGGCCCGCGGGGTGCGTGCGGATGCTGCGCTGGGGGCGAGGACCGTTTCGTCCTCCAGCGGGGTACCGACCGCGCCATCGACGATGTCCCCGATCGCGCCGCCGACCGCGTCATCGAGTCCGGCCAACAACCTCCGGTACGCCTCGCTGCGCTCGACCAGTTCGGCATGGGTGCCCTGGGCGGTGATCCGTCCCTGATCGAGCATCACGATCCGATCGGCCAGGCGCAGGGTGGACAGGCGGTGCGCGATGATCAACGTCGTGCGGCCCACGAGCAGCACCCGAAGAGCCTGGTAGATCTGCTCCTCGATACGCGCGTCGATCGCGCTCGTCGCGTCGTCGAGGACGAGTATCCGCGGATCGATGAGTATCGCCCGCGCCAGCGCGATCCGCTGGCGCTGGCCTCCGGACAGCGTGAGGCCTCGTTCGCCCACGACGGTGTCATAGCCGCGCGGGAGGTCGCAGATGAACTCGTGCGCGGCCGCGGCGCGCGCTGCCGCCTCAACCTCGGACCGGGATGCGCCCGGGCGCCCATAGGCGATGTTGGCGCGCACGCTGTCGGAGAACAGGAAACTCTCCTCGAACACCATGCCGATCTGGCGTCGCAGCGACTGCAGCGACACCTCTCGTACGTCGTGCCCGTCTACGCGCACGACTCCCGCTGTGGGGTCGTAGAACCTGCTCACCAGCATCGCGGCGCTCGATTTGCCGCTGCCACTGGGCCCGACGAGCGCCACCCGCTCGCCCGCGGCGACTCTCAGCGTGAAGTCGCGCAGCGCCGGCTCCGAGGTGCCGTAGCGGAAGTCCACGGAATCGAAGCTGACCTCGCCGCGGATCGTGCCCAGCTGGTAGGCGTCCGGCGCGTCAGCGATCGCCGGCTTGAGATCGATCAGCTGGAAGATCCGCTCGATGCCGGCACGCGCCTGCTGGCCGACGGTCAGGATGCCCGCGAGCTGTCGGGCCGGCGCGGCGAACTGGGCCACATAGGTCGAGAACGCGAGGAAGGTGCCGATCGTGATGTCATGATGCAGGGCCATCCAGCCACCGAGGGCCAGGATCGCGACCTGTGCGATCGCCGGAATGGCTTCAAGCAGGGGCTGGTAGCGCGCCTGGAGGCGCACCGTGCGCATCTGTGACCCGTACAACGCCTGCGACGCGTTGACCACGCGCTCAAGTTCGCGGCGCTCCTGGCCAAAGGCCTTCACCAGCCGAACTCCGTTGACGTCCTCGTCGACGATCTGGGCGACGTCCCCCTCGCGTTGCTGGCCGTCCCAGCTTGCGGGGAAGATCCGCCGCCGCATCCGGTACGAGCTGAACAAGAGCGCGGGGGCGACGAGGAGTGCGACCAGAGCGAGCAGGGGCGACAGGTAAAGCATGACGATCAATGACAGGACCATCATGAGCACGTTCCCGCTCATGATCGGGAAGAAGCTGAGCAGGCCCTGCACGAGGGCGGAGTCCGAGTTCGCGCGCGCCACGAGCTGCCCGGTCGGCAGGTGCGAGAGGGTGTCGGCGTCCAGGGTCTGCAGATGGTCGTGCATGGCATTTCGCAGGTCGAATTGGACGTTCAAGGCCACCCGGCCACCGCGGAAGCGGCGCAGGTAGGCGAAGCCGAAGATGGCGGCACCAAGCGCGATCAATGCCGTCAACCAGGGCCACAGTGGCGAGCTGTGCCGAATCACTACCTGGTCGACGATCTGGCGGGCGATGAGGGGGACAACCGTCTGACACGCGCTGCCCATGATCGCGGCGAGGACCGCCAGGAACACGTCGGTGCGATGGGTGAGCATCACCGACCACAGCCGCCGCAGCCAACCGGGCGCGCTCGTCTCGGATCCGGAACCGGCCGGCCCGGCGGACATCTGCTCAACCATCGCGGCGACCCTGGAGCTCATCGAGCGCCGAACCGAGCAAGACCAGCGCCTCGACCATGCGCGCCGGATCCGGGCTGCACTCGCACAGCTCGCCCAGCTTCTCGGTCATCTGACGCTCCGCGCCGTCCAGCGCGGCCCGCCCGGCGGGTGTCAATGTCAACGAACTCGCCCGCTGGTCAGCGGCGACCTCTCCCCGTTCGAGTAGCCCACGCCCGCATAGTCCGTCCACCGCCGCGCTGATGGTCGGCTTTCCCAGTGCCAGCCGCGCCGCCAGGCGGGAGGCCCGCTCCTCACCGGAGGCGACCGCCGCCAACACCCGGTAATGGGCGAGGCTGAGATCGCCACCGGCCCGCTCGAGTATGCGCGAGGTGCGCACCAGGGCGCGCACTGCGAGCACGGCGTGTGCCGGATCGACTGAGCCCATAACTCCAGACTAGCAAACTAGTTCGGCGCTCGAACTAGTTTGCCGACCGGGCAGTGACGCCGCCTTACGTCCTGAGGAAGTTCACACACCAGTCTCCGCGACCGCACGCGCCTAGGCGGAGACTGACTGTGAGCCCGGCGGCGGAGGCTGGTCCGCGAGCCCGGATCTTAAGGTGGTCCATGCGCAGCGAGAGCACGGTGGGTGCCCCGATCGGACGGCGCGTCGCGTTGGGCCTGCTGCTGCTCGGCGGCGCCGGTGTGGTCACCGGCCGCGCCGCGCAGGACGGATTCGCGAGGCTCATCACCCCGCTGGAATCGGCGGACCCGACCGGCCTGCTAGCGATGCTGCCGTCCGGGGAGAACTTCCGCTTCTACTCGGTGACCGGACGTGTCCGTAAGGCCGACCCGCTGACCTATCGACTGGCTGTCGGCGGTCTGGTGGCGAAACCGGCCAGCTACTCGCTCGCCACGCTCGGGGCGATGCCGCAGGTCAGCCTCGTGCGCGACTTTCAGTGCGTCACCGGATGGCGGGTACCGAACGTGCCCTGGCAGGGTGTGTCGCTGGCCCGGTTGATCGAAGCCAGCGAGCCGATGCCGTCCGCGACGGCAGTGCGCTTCACCTCGTTCGACGGCACCTACAGCGAGAGCCTCAGCCTCGATCAGGCGCGCCGGTCCGACGTCATCGTGGCACTGCGGATGCTGGGCAGACCGGTAACCCACAATCACGGCGGCCCGGTGCGGATGTATGTGGCTCCGATGTACGGGTACAAGAGCACCAAGTGGCTGTCCGGGATCGAACTGACCGCCGCTGTGGAGCCGGGATATTGGGAGCACAACGGCTACGACGTCGACGGATGGATCGGGCGATCGAACGGGAGAGACGATGCCCCCGTCGGCTGAGCCCGCCATGCTCGTCCGGTTCAGCAGGGCCGAGCGCTTGGTGCACCGGGTTAGCGCGCTGTTGATGGGCGTCTGCCTTGTCACTGCCGCCATCCTCTACAACAGCCAGCTCGCGATCCCAATCGGCCACCGGCACCTCGTCGAGACGGTGCACGTCTACGCCGGATTGGCTCTTCCCGTTCCGCTGCTCGCGGCCCTGGTGTCGGTGGCGTACCGGGCGGACCTGCGGCGTCTGAACCGATTCACGCCCGCGGACTGGCGCTGGTTTCGGTCCAGCGCCCGTCGCGACGGGCAACTGCCGGTCGGCAAGTTCAATGCAGGCCAGAAGCTGAATGCCGCGCTGAGCGCGGGTTCCATATTGGTGCTGTTCGGCACCGGGGTGCTGATGCACTTCACCCGGCTCGGCCGGCTGTCCTGGCGCACCGGCGCCACGTTCATGCACGACTGGTTCGCCCTCGGGCTCGGGTTGCTTGTCCTAGGGCACATCTTCTACGCCATCCGGGACCCGCAGGCCCGTCGCGGCATGCGCACCGGATCCGTACCGGCGGACTGGGCGCATGAGGAACACGGCGAATGGGCCGCCGAAATGGCAGAGTGGGGCGATGCACAGCACTGATCAGCAAGGCGCGGCGCCATGGACGTTCGCGAAACCGTGGGGTGGGACCGGCCATCTGGCCGACATCGACGGGCCGGTTCACTGGGTTCGTTTCGACGCCCCGAGTGCGCCTGGGGACGGCGAACTCGCCACCCGGCTGCCAGTCGTCCTCGTGCACGGTCTGGGCGGCTCGCACCTGAACTGGGTACGCATCGCGCCCAGGCTCGCCGCGGACAGGCGGGTCTATGCCCTCGACCTGGCAGGCTTCGGCCTGACCACCGCCGGGCATCGATCCACAAGCGTGCACGCCAACGCTGAGTTGGTCGACCGGTTCATCCGCACCGTCGTCGGTGGCCCGGCGATCCTCATCGGCAATTCGATGGGAGGCATGATCTCGCTGCTGGTGGCCGACAGCCACCCAGAATCCGTCGCTGGCTTGGTACTCATCGACCCCTCGGTCCCGGTCCCGCGGCAGCTTCCGGACCTGCAGGTTGCGTCGCAGTTCTTTCTGTATGCGGTGCCCTTCTTCGGCGAGCGCTACCTGGCGGCGAGCCGCAACAAGATGTCGGACCGACAACTCGTCCAGCGTGTCATCAACCTGTGCTTCGCGGACCCGAGCCGGGCTTCGCAGGAGCTGCTGGCGGCCAGCACCGCACTCGTCGCGCAGCGACGCGCGATGCCGGCGCAGGACGCCGCATTCCTGCAGGCCGCACGCTCGTTGATGCGGGTGATCGCCCGACCCAAGCAGTTCACCGCCCTCATGCGCCGAGTCGGTTCCCCCGTGCTGTTCATCCACGGCGACCGCGATCGGCTGGTGCCGGTAGCGGCCGCGCAGCTCGCCCTGGCCGACAACCCCGGCTGGCAGGGCGTGGTCCTGCCCGGCGTCGGCCACACGCCGCAACTCGAATCACCAGAGCTCGTCCTCAAGCACCTCGAACCGTGGCTGGCAACGCTCGAGTCAGCGCCCCGCGGGTAACGATGAAGCAGCTCACGGGTTTGGACTCCGCGTTCCTTATGCTGGAGCGGCACAACTCCACCGGACACGTGGGCGGCGTCTGCGTGCTCGACACGCGCGGCGCCCCAGCTGCACTTGACCTCGCCGCGGTCTGCGCCCTCATCGAGTCCCGGTTGCACCTGATCCCCATCATGCGTCAGCACCTGGTCGAGGTCCCGCTGGGCCTCGACCAGCCGTACTGGGTAGATGACACCGACTTCGACATCGAGTACCACGTGCGCGAGGTCTCGCTGCCGCGGCCCGGCGCGAACGCCCAGCTCGCCGAACAGGTGAGCCGCCTGCATGCACGCCCGCTGGACCGCACCCGCCCGCTGTGGGAGGCCTACCTCATCTCCGGCCTGTCCGGCGGGCGATTGGCGCTCTACACCAAGATGCACCACGCGGCGATCGACGGCGTCTCCGGGGCCGAGCTCATGACGCTGTTGCTCGATCTGAGTCCCGAAGGACGTGCGATCGCCGCCACGCCGCCGTTTGTTCCGCGGCCAGCACCGAGTAACGCGCAGCTGCTCGCGCGTGCAGCTGGGTCACTGCTCGCCTCTCCGGTACAGGCCGCCCGGATCGCCAAGGACGTCGTGCGCTCACTTCCGCTGGTCGGCGGCTACCTCTCCCCCTATGTCGGCAATCTGTTCGGGCGGTTGGAGCAGGACAGCGGCGTGATCAGCGCCCTGCCGGGCACGGCGATATCGGCCCTGCCGGGCACGGGCCGTCCGCCCCGCACGCCGTTCAACAAACCCATCACCCCACACCGGCGATGGGCGTTTCGGACCGTCGCGCTCGAGGACGTACGGAAGGTGAAGATCCAGTTCGACGTGTCGGTCAACGACGTGGTCATGGCCATGTGCGCCGGTGCGGTGCGCACATGGCTGCAGGGCCGCGACGCACTTCCTGAGCAGCCACTGGTCGCGATGGTTCCGGTGTCTGTCCGGGATGAGGCGAGCAAGAGCGCCCTAGGGAACAAGGTCGCCGCCATGCTCGCGACCCTGCCGACCCACCTCGACGATCCGCTGGAGCGACTCACGAGCGCGCACCACGCGACACAGGTTGCCAAGGCTCAGCACGCCGCGATCCCGGCGGGCCTGGTCGAGAACGTCACCGATTTCGCGCCGCCTGCCCTCACCGCGCGCGCCGCCCGCGTCGCGTTCGCGATGGGGCTGCCGCACCGGCTGCCTCCGTTCAATCTGGTGATCTCGAACATTCCCGGGCCGAACATCCAGGCTTACCTCGGGGGCGCCAAACTTCTGGCGAACTATCCCGTGTCGGTTCTCCTGGACGGCCAGGGCTTCAACATCACCGTTTGTGGATATCGCGGCGGTCTGCATTTCGGTCTGATCGCCTGCCGCGAGCTAGTGCCAGACGTGGATGACATCGCTGGTTACCTAGTCGATGAACTGGCACAGCTGGTCTCACTCGCCGCAGCGGCGTCCTAAACACGTCGGCGATGGTGAACATCCGTCCGGCGCGCGGTGCGGACGCGGCGGCGATCGCGGCGATCTACGCACCGTCGGTCTCGGACAGCGCCGCGTCCTTCGAACTCGTCCCGCCCAGCGCCGAGGAGATGGGGAACCGAATACAGCGCCGGCCTCGACTGCCGTGGCTGGTTGCGCAGGTCCAGGACGAGGTCGTCGGGTACGCCTACGCGGGCAGGCACCACGAGCGCGCCGCATACGGCTGGTCGGCGGACTGCTCGGTCTACATCGCCGCGGGAAGTCGTCGCCACGGTGTCGGCCGAGCACTGTACGTAGCACTGTTCGCAGAGCTGCGGCAGTTGGGCTACGTCAGCGTGTTCGCCGGCATCGCGCTACCCAACGCGTCGAGCGTGGCCCTGCACGAACGGATGGGGTTTGCGACCGTGGGCATCTACCCGAACGCGGGGTTCAAGTTCGGTCGCTGGCATGACGTCGGCTGGTGGTGGCTGCGCTTGACGCCGACACTGCCGACGGATCCGCCGCTGCCACGTGAATGGTCACCAGCGAGCGACTCGGCGCGCCTGTGAGCTCTGGTCGACACACGCCATGGTGCGAACACCAGTGCGATGCGCTGTCTAGTGTCGTCCGTAGGCGGTGCGGCGCCCGTTCGTGGCGATGTAGAGGCGATGCTTTGCGGCAAGCCGGGCTTGCAGCGCGACGACCAGAATCAGCAGACCGCCGATCACCGCGGCCAAGATCACCAGAGCACCGGGGATCAGCAACGGATGAGACGAACTCGTCTGCGCACACAGCGAGCCGACGCACACGAGGCTCCCTCGGGTAGCCATGATGACGATGCCGGCGACGATGCCGGCGATGGTGGCCACGACGTCGACAACGACGAGGAGCGCCGTAGCCAGCAAGAGGCGGCCGGCCGCCGCTGCCACGTCTTCGGTGGCCGAGCGGGCCAGGGCATCTGCCCGAGCGTCAGATCGCGCCCGCCACGAGTCCTCGCTCGTCACGACTGAGCCCCGACGTCGCCGATCACCGGCCTAGCTAAGCAGGTTGGGTCCACGCCGGCTCCGGCACACCGCCTTGCGACGCTCACTCACGTCGGTGACGGGGCGCCGGCGCAGGTGCGCGCTCGAGGACGGGGCTGCGCCGGCTACGCAGGAACGTCAGAGCACCCACCGCGGCCACGACGGCGGCAATGACAACAGTCGCGACGATGCCGGCGCTGCCGCCGCCGGCACTGGCCTGCGCGGGCCGCTGGTTCGATGCAGCGTTCCCCGGGCTGCCGACCGGTACAGGCGCCGGGAGGACGGTGATGACCTGCTGCACGCCCACTGCGTCCGCTCCGGCGGCATTTCGCGCGGTGACCGCGAAGGAATAGGCGCCGGCCTCGGTGGGTGAACCCGACAGCAACCCGGCCTTCGCGTCAAGGCGCAGTCCCGCCGGGATTCGCCCGGAGGGGAGGTCGAATGTGGGTGCTGGCACGCCCGTGGCGCTGAAGGTGTAGGAGAAGGGCACACCGACCTGAGCCGTCGCAGGCGTGCGATCGGTGATGAAAACGGGCGCGGAGGTCACGATCGCCAAACTGTGGAAGGAGCCTGCGGCTACCGCGACCACTCCGGTGTGGGCGGCCCAGGGGACCGTCGACTGACCGTCGCTGTTGTCGCCGTCGGCGACGATCGTGCCGTCGGACCTGAGGAACACGTCGTGGTCCTGGCCCGCCGAGATCGCGACGACCCCGGATCCGGCCCCGGCGGGGACCTTGACCGCGCCTGCGTCAGTCGCACCCCACTCGACGACCGATCCGTCCAGCTTCAGGGCGTCGCTGTGCAACCGACCGGCCGAGATCGCGACCACCGCGCTCAGGGCAGCCCGCGGGACGCTCGACTGGCCGTCGCCATTCGCACCCCACGCGACCACGGAGCCGTCGGCCTTCAGCGCGAGGCTGTGTGCCCCGGCCGCAGCGATCGCGACCACGCCGGACTGGGCCGAGGCGGGTACCGGCAACGCTGCGCTCCCCCAACCCACCACAGATCCGTCCGAGCGCAGCGCGAGACTGTGCGCTGCTCCGGCTGCGATCGCGACCACCGACGTCTGAGCCGTGACCGGAACGGTGGACTCCCCCGCCGCGTCATCACCCCACGCGAGCACCGAACCCCCCGCGCTGAGTGCGAGGCTATGCGAACCGCCGGCGGCAATCGCGATCACGCCGGTCCGCGCCTGCGCAGGAACGCTCGTCTGGCCAAGTCCGTTGTCGCCCCACGCGATCACCTCGCCATTTGCTGTCAAGGCAAGGCTGTGCGCGTCGCCGGCGGCGACCGCATCAACCGATGCCTGCGCCGCCGCGGGCACGGTGGCCTGCCCGTCGCTGTTACGACCCCACGCGACCACCTGGCCGGGTAGGACTGCGCGAGGCTGAGTGCCCACCGGCACTGACGGCGCTTGCGCATGAGCGACGGAGGCACCGAAGCCGAGCAGCGCCGACAGGGCGAGAGCGGCACACACGAGGGCGGGTAACCCGGCTGGTCGCACAGCTCGTCCGGAACTCACAGCTCGTCCGGAACGCACAGCTCGTCGTTCAGCTCGCACGGAAGGCACCTTGCCCATCGACATGCGGCGTCGCGCGGGTCCATGTGAAGCGGTCAACATTGCGAACCTCGTCTGCTCTGGCCCCACCGCGCTGCCTTGATTGTGGGGACTCTGAGGAGACAGCGCCGCGCCCCGCGCATTTCACGAATTCGGCCAATTGTGGTCAGGTCCTGCTCAATTCGCGGAAATTGTGACGATATGTTGCGATCGTTTCCGTGATCTAGGAGTCACCAGTGAGGCGGCCAGGCAGGATGCGGGTACGTCCGGGCAACCGGTAACAAACATCAGGGAGCAGCCCGTGCCGAAGGAGATCCTCGTTACCGGGGCAACCGGGTTCATCGGATCGCAGCTGAGCGCAGCGCTGGTGAGCGAGGGCCACCAGGTGCGCGCGATGACTCGCAAGCCCGAGGGCTACACGGGGGCCGGAACAGCGGTGTTCGGTGACGTTGCCGATCCGGCCAGCGTCCGCGACGCCCTACACGGCATCCGAGCTGCTTATTACCTCGTGCACTCCCTCGGCTCCGGTGATTTCGAGCGCCGTGACGCGCGGGCGGCTCGAACCTTCGGCCAGGCCGCCGCCGATGCCGGGGTGCAGCGAGTGGTCTATCTCGGAGGCCTGGGTCGCGACGGCGCCGACCTGTCGCCGCACCTTCGATCACGACGTGAGGTCGAGAAGCTCCTCGGCGATGCCGGCGTTCCGGTCACCGTGCTTCGCGCAGCCGTCGTCATCGGCCACGGCGGAATCTCATGGGAGATAACCCGCCAGCTCGTCGATCATCTGCCGGCGATGGTGGCACCACGCTGGGTGAAGACCCGGACCCAGCCGATCGCATTGCCGGATGTGATCCGCTACCTGGTCGGCGTCCTCGACTCGCCCGACGCCGTCGGCCAGACCTACGAGGTGGGTGGCCCGGAGGTCCTGCGCTACCTCGACATGATGAAGCGCGTCGCCGTCATCCAGAATCGGCGCCTCCTACCCGTCGTCACCGTGCCCCTGCTGACCCCCCGACTCTCGTCCAGGTGGCTCCAATTCATCACCGATGTCGACGTCCAGACTGCCCGCACGCTGATCGACTCGATGTCGACCGAGGTCATCGTGAAGGACCGCAGCATCGAACGGATCGTGCCCGGCCCGACGCTCAGTTACGACGATTCGATCCGATTGGCGCTCGCTGATCGCGAGGCCGCGCTACACGCAGCCACCCAGGGTCACGCCCGGTGAGCGGACTGGGCGGCAGGCTGGTACGGCCGTTCAGGCTGGCGATCGACGACCTGGTGGTGCCCGCCCTCGTCGAGGTCGCCCCCGGCGATCACCGGGAACCGGCCGCCGCCGTCCGGCGCCGCCGAACCGTCGTCGCCATCACCCTGGTCGTCGGCGCCGTCCTGCTCGGGTTGTCCCTGACAGTTCGGGCCGGTTCGTCGACGTTCTATCCGCTCACGGCAGGACTTGCCGCGACGTGGATAGCGGGTGGCTTCGCCTCCGGGCCGTTACATCTGGGGCGGATCGATTTCCGGGGAAGCCTGCGGCGACCTGTGGTGACGCCCATCCTGATCGGCGTGCTCGCCGGCGCGATCTTCATCGCCGGTGCGCTGGTCGTCCGCGAGATCGAACCACTGCGGGACCTCGTGCAGAACGTGCTCGATCACGCCCGCAAGGGGTCACTCGCCCTGGTCGCCGTGATCACGGTCGCCAATGGCGTCGCCGAGGAGGTGTTCTTCCGGGGTGCATTGTTCCCGGCGCTGGGTTCGCGCCGGCGCGTCGTGGTGTCGACGACCATCTACACGATCGTCACTCTGGCAACCGGCAACCTGATGCTCACTTTTGCGGCGGCCACGGTGGGTACCGTCTTCGCCCTGCAACGGAGGGCTTCCGGCGGCATTCTCGCGCCAAGCATCAGCCACGTCGTGTGGTCGATGATCATGCTGTTCGCGCTGCCACCCCTGTTTCACTGACCGCGGCCCCGACGGGTGTTATGAGCGCACTCCGGCGGCGTCCGCGACGCCCCGGGACATCCCCGCATGCTGGCCGGGTGCGACGCAGAACACATGTGGCCCCCGTCGCACTGACCGATTTGTTCGGGTTCCGTGCATATCCGAGGAGGATGATGGAGGGCGGCGCGAGAAGGGAGATTCCCCTTAAAAATTAGGGGATTCTCGTCGATGAGCGTCACCTACGAGATGAGGTTAGTCATGTTCAGACGAGCCGAGCGGCCTTCTCCGGCCGGCATCGACGCCCTGCGCGCGATGCCGATGTTCGCCGGTCTGCCAGATGCGATGCTGCGCCACGTCGATCGCAACATGGCCGAGATCACCCTTGGCCCCGGCGCGGTGCTGACGCGAGAAAACGAGTACGGCCGCGAGGCCTTCATCGTCGCCGAGGGAATCGCCGAGGTGCACGTCGACGGCGTTGCGATCAGCTCGGTCGGGCCCGGCGACCTGGTCGGCGAGATGTCACTGCTCGACGGCGGCCCCCGGACCGCGACCGTCGTGGCCCTCACCACACTGCGAGTGTTCGTACTGGACCCGCGTGAGTTCGGGCAGCTGTTCAGTGATCCGCACGCTGCCAGGTGGATCGCAGCGACGCTGTCCCAACGGTTGCGGGAGCAGCCATTGTAAGGCGCCGGCGTCAACCCGATAGACGCCACCGGCGACCACCGCAGATCAGCACAGTCAGCACCTATCCGCACAAGGAGGGCCCGACATGATTCACCACATTGATCACGGCAGCCGAGATCACCACCGGCGCAAGCAGATCGTCGACGAGCTGCGTACCTACCCGACTTTCGCCGCCTGCTCCGCCGACGACCTCGACGAGCTCGTGGGGGCAGCGGCCGACTTCAGCCTGCCCGCCCGATGGAGCCTGCTGCAAGAGGGCATTCCTGCGGACGCGTTCTACATCATCCGCGAGGGCACAGCGCGTGTGTACGACGGACGCGACGCCGTGGCGTCGGTGGGCCCGGGTGACGTCGTGGGCGAGATGGCGTTCGTCGGTGGAGGCCAGCGTCGCGCCACCGTGTCCTCGGTGACCCGGTTGACCGGCATCCGCGTCGACTACGCCGCGCTGAGCGACATCATCGCGCGCCGGCCCCGGCTCAATGCCGCGATCCACGCCGTATACGAGTCGCGCGTCGCCTGAACCGACTCAACGCCGCGCAGCACGAGCGGCTACCGGTTGCGCCATACCGGTGGCCGCTTCTGCGCGAAGGCCGCCAAGCCCTCCCATGTGTCCTGGCTGGCGATCAACGCGTCCATCGCACTTGACGGGGCGGTCACCGCATCGACGGGATCGGTCACCGAACGCGCCTCGTTCATGAGCTGCAACGACAGCCGCACCGAGGTGGGTGACGCGGCGAGTATCTCCGCAGCGATGGCACGTGCGCCGCTCAAGGCTGCCCCTGGCGCCACCACGCGGTTCACCAGTCCGTACTGGTGCGCCTGATCGGCGCTCAACTGCCGCCCGGACAGCACCATCTCGTTCGCGATATGCACCGGCACCGCACGGGGCAAACGCACCAGGCCGCCCATCGCGGCCACCAACCCGACCTTCACCTCGCTGAGCGCGAACCGAGCCGTCTCGTCGGCGACGATCACGTGACTGGCCAGCGCCAGTTCGAGGCCGCCGCCCATGGCGTACCCGTTCACGGCGGCGATGACCGGCTTCGTCATGCCGCGACGGCTGGTCAGGCCGCCGAAGCCCGACTTCGGGAACCAGAGTGGCTCGCCCGAGGCTGAGTGGAGCAGGTCATTGCCCGAGCAGAACGCGGCGCCGCCCGCGCCGGTGATGATGGCAACCCAGAGGTCGTCGTCGGCAAAGTAGGCGTCGAAGATCTCCTCGAGCTCGGCATTGGCCGCCGGATGCAGCGCATTGCTCACCTCGGGTCGATTGATCGTGATCTCCAGAAGATGCGAGCCTCTGTCGTGGCCTACCAGAACGTGCTCGTAGCGCTCGCGCAGCGATGGTGCTCTGATCGGCCGCAGGATGCTTATCCGATGGGCGCTCGCGGCGACCCGGTTGCCCACACCGAACGATCGCGCGAACACTCGCTGACCGATCGGCTGCTGGTCGGTGAGCAGGGCCGAGACCAGCTCGTCGTCATCTTCGAGGGCGCGGGCCAGAAACCTCCGGCCGTCGGCCTCGAGTCGGCCGATCACGAGTGCGTCCCGGGGCCCGGCTGGGCCGTGCACCACGGTGTAAGACTCGATCTCGGCCCACCCATCGGCGTGATGGGCGAGCGACCTGGCGGGTTGGGCGTCGAGTTCCTGCTGGATCTCGGCACTGTCGTCGCAGCGCCACGGGCGAGGCGCCGTGCTGTAGATCCCGACGGAGTACTTCGAGAGCATTCCGCCGTTCGCCCCGATCAATCCACGCGCACCCGGCTCGGCCCGCAACCGATGCACAAGCTGCGCGATGGCGTGCATCGAGTAGTTGTTTCCCGCGCCGCCGAAGAACGGCAGGCCGCCGGTCACCGTCAGACCGCGGGGATCGTCTGGTCGCAGCCCCAGCGCGTCACAGATGACCGACACCGCAATAGGGAAACAGCTGTACAGGTCGAACAGATCGATATCAGCAAGGGTCGCACCGGCAACCTCGAGCGCGTGCGTTACGGCGCGGGCGGCCGCCGGGCTCCGGTCCAGATCGCGCCGCTCGAGCAGGCCCTGCTCGCGCAGGTCTGCGTGGCCATGTAAGAAGACCCACCGATCCTCGCCGACACCCAGCGCCCGCGCTGTCTCGACCGAGGTCATCAGCACCGCGGCCCCTTGGTTCACCTGGTCGCGGGCGACCAGATATCGCAGGTACGGTTCGGCGATAGGGCGATTCGCGTCGGAGGCGGTGATGAGCTGCTCCGCCGAGCGTGGGGTACGACTGGCGGCGTGCGGATTCGCGGCAGCGATCGTGCTGAACGGGGCGAACAGATTCCCTATGGCCGCTTCGTAGTCGCCACGACTGGCGCCGAGTCGGGCTCGGCGAGCGTTTTCCATCAGCGCGTAGTGGGCAACCGGCTCCAGCAGGCCGTGCTCGTACATGTGCCGGGTGACCAGGCCGGTGATGCCATAGCCGCGATCCTCGATTGATCCCTCGACGTCCTCGGTGAAGTCTGGGCGCTGTGTCGCTGTGCCCAGATGGCGCACGGTGGAGATCGCCTCGGAGCCCACCAGTAACACGACCCCGGCGTCGCCGCCGGCGATCGCGGTCGCGAACTCGTTCACCAGATGCTGCGGCGCCTGTCCGCCGGCTACTTCGAGCACCGCGCGCCGGGGCGCGGCGCCGACCCGACCGGCCACCGCGCGCGGGTAGTTCGATGAACGGCCCAATGGCGCGTGGCCGATCGGGGATGAGATCTCGAACTGACGCACGGCGGCGACGACGTCGATGGCGGCCGCAACGCGGCTCGAGGCCCCGGTGTCGCTCAGCGCCGCCGACGCAGCCTCGCCGCCGAGGTCGGCGGCTGAGAGCGCGCGGTAGTTGGGCTCATCGACGCGCTCGGACGCTTCACCGACACCGATGACGATTGGTGTTCGCCCATCCACCACGCAGACTCCTCACGGACCGGCGCGAGCCGGTTGACCTGGCGTTGACCAAGCTGGCAGCCCAGCACGGTCAGTCGTGCGACACCGTGAGGGTAAACGGCGCGCCGTCAGGCCCTGCCGGCATCCGCGGTGGGCGGGAGTTCGCCGGGCGGCATGGCACGCCCGGATGGCCGTTGGCCAGCACCGTCCGGGCTGCCCGGCAGGTCGGCCATCGCCAAGGCCCAGAGATAGTCGTTGTAGGCGGCGTGGAACGGATCGTCCTCGCTGCGGGCCGGACTGGTTGCGCTCTGCGGCATGACGTAGCCCCTATAGACGACGGGCGCCGCTCCGGCCGCGTCCGAGGCGGTGACCAGGTCGACCGCACCCACTCGTCCGCGGCGGCTCCCTCCCGTGCGCACCACCAGTTCGCCACCCAGGGCAGCGCCATGAGGCTGGCGGCCACGCCAGGTGTCGCGGACGACCTTGGCCCAGAACAGCACCGCGAAGAGGCTGAAAACCCACCATTGCAGGGCATAGCCGAAATTCTGCAGATCGAAATGCTTGCGATTGGACACCCGCAGTTGCCAACGCCCCAACAACACCATCGCCACGGCGCAGGCCCACACGAGCACCGTCAACGCGACCCAACCTGACGTGAGGAACATCCTCACCGATCGCCTCGGCACTTATCCAGCCTACGCTCGGCGACCGTACAACCTGCGTGACCCTTGATGGCAACGATGATCTAAAAAGCTGAGAGGGTGCGCACTCGTGCACCTCTGGACGCGCACGGTTGTCATACAGTAAGGGAGAACACCTCGGGCAAAGGCGACCGCGGTGGCGTTGGATGGAGTGCAGTGTCGCTGACGGGGCCGATCACCGCCGCTCTGGCGGTGCTGCTCTGTGTCCTGATGCCAATCCTCACGTTAGTCCTGTGGAATCGATTCGGTCGCGGGGACTCCTCCTGGGCCGCCGTACGCCGATGGATAGGACGGGGTGGGTTCCTGCTTGGTTCCCAGCTGACGGCGGTGCTACTGATCGCCGTGCTCGGTAACGACGCCAATCACTTCTACACCTCATGGCTCGAGCTCATCGGTGACCACCACACTGTCAGCCATCCCACGGCTGCCCCTGGGAACCAGGATCACCTCCTGCAACCCAAGTTGGCCGACGCCGTGGCTCACGACCGCGGCCTGATCGTGCCCATCAAGATCGCCGGTACCGCGAGCGGCATCAACGGGTTCACCGCGCTGGTGTACCTGCCCGCCCAGTACGGGCAGCCGGGCTACGCCGATCGCACGTTCCCGGTAGTCGAACTGATCGCCGGCTCGCCAGGCACGCCGACCACGTGGACCCAGTCGTTGCACGTGGCCAGCGTCCTGGACACGGAGATCGCCGCCGGCCGGACGCAACCCATGATCGTCGTCATGCCGAGTCAAGATGTCGACGGCCTGCGCGATACCCAGTGCGTCAACGTCGTCGGTGGACCCAAGGTGGAGCTCTACCTGACGACCGATGTGCGGGCCACCATCCGCTCTGCCTTCCGGGCGGATATGGCCCCCGGAGCGTGGTCGCTGATGGGATATTCCAGCGGCGGGTTCTGCGCGACCAACATCGCCATGCGCCATCCCGACCTCTACCGGGCCGGCGTGTCGATCGCCGGATACTCCTCGCCCGCCCACGATCACCAGACCGGCGAGCTGTTCGGCCACAACACCGCCCTGCGAAACGAGAACACCCCGCTGTGGCGGGCACAGCACCTGCCGCCGCCAAACGTGGCGCTGCTGCTGATGACCAGCAAGGACGACCCGCAGACCGACCGCGACGCCCGCAAGCTGGCCGCCGTCGCGCGCGAGCCGCTGGCGGTGACCCTCATCCCGCTGGCGCACGGCGGGCACAACTTCGAGGTGTGGCGCGCCGACGAACCGGTCGCCTTTGCATGGCTGTCTGCTCATCTGCCCCCGGCGCTGGCCCCGGCTCCGGTGGTCGACAACGTCAGCCCCGTGATCGTCACGCGGTAGGGCCACCGCTGTCAGCGCCGACCCATACGGACTTGATGTTGAGAAATTCTCGCATCCCCAGTTCGGCCAGCTCGCGTCCGTAGCCGCTGGTCTTCACCCCGCCGAACGGCAACTCGGGATAGCTGGTGGTCATACCGTTGACGGACACCATGCCCGCCTCAATGTCACGGATGAACTGCGCGCGTTCGGCGGGATCGTCGGTCCAGACGTTCGAGCCTAGGCCGAAGTCGCAGTCGTTGGCGAGCGCGATCGCCGCGTCGAGGTCGCTAACCCGATAGACAGAGGCGACCGGGCCGAAGACCTCCTCGCGGTACATGCGCATCTGTGGGGTGATCCCGGTGATCAGCGTCGGCGGGTAGAACCACCCTGGCCGGTCGGGGCGCCGGCCGCCCGTGATGAGCCGTGCGCCCTTGTCGACGGCGTCGCGCACGAGCTCCTCGACGTCCTCGCGACCGGACTCGGTCGCCAGGGGACCGACATCGGTGGCCTCGTCAGTCGGATCGCCGACGGTGAGGGCGCTCAGCTTGTCGGCGAACAGGCGCTCGAAGTCGTCGGCGACAGCTTCGTGAACGATGAAGCGTTTCGCGGCGATGCAGCTTTGTCCGTTGTTCTGACAACGGGCAGTGGTCGCCGTGCTCGCCGCCTTCTCTAGATCCGCCGAGGGCATCACCACGAAGGGGTCACTGCCCCCTAGTTCCAGCACGGTCTTCTTCAGGGCGTCGCCCGCGGTTGCTGCCACCGATTGGCCGGCCGGCCCGCTACCGGTAAGGGTGACCGCGGCGACGCGGCGGTCCCGTAGCACCGCCTCGATCGCGTCGGAGCCGATGAGCAGCGTCTGGAAGACATCTGTGGGCAGGCCGGCCTTGCGGAACAACTCCTCCAGGTAGAGCGCCGTCTGCGGCACGTTGCTGGCGTGCTTGAGGACGCCGACATTTCCCGCCATCAGAGCGGGGGCAGCAAACCGCATCGCCTGCCAGAGCGGGAAGTTCCACGGCATGATCGCCAGCACGACACCGATGGGCTGGTAGGTGACGTAGGCCTGCTCGGCGCCGACGGCTCGCGCGTCGGCGGGGGCGTCCTGCAGCATCGACGGGCCGTGGTCGGCGTAGTAGCGCAACGCCGTCGCGCACTTCGCAGCTTCCGCCTTCGCTGAGACCAGGGTCTTGCCCATCTCGAGGGTCATCAGTTCGGCGACGTGATCACGATCGAGGTCGAGGACATCGGCCGCTGATCGCAACCAGGCGACACGCCGATCCACCGTGGTCCGTCGATACTCCCGAAACGCTCCGGCAGCACGCTCCAACCGGGCGTCGATCTCGGGCGCGGTCAGGGCGTCGAACGTCTTCACCGTCTCGCCCGTCGCCGGATTGATACTGGCAATAGCCATGTCCAGGCCTCCTCGCGAGGTCGTGCCGTCGGCTGCAGGCAGCGAGCTGACCTCAGGGAGGAGGCTTGCCCGAATGGTCTTGCGATGAAACCTAGCGTGCGCGACTACTGCAGCGGCACGAACGAACTCTGCGGTGCGGCACTAACCATGCAATATGTACAGACCGGGCGCGGGGGCGGTGAGTGTGGTCCAACCGCTGCCGTCATCACGCACCGTGGCGCCATCGACATTGGCGGGCGCCTGCACCTTCAGGAACTTCGACCAGCGCACCCGAACGGGCAGCGCCCCGGCGTTGGGCACCGATATCTCCAACCGCGCCTGTTCGGCATCGACGATCACCGCCGGTGCGGCGACGATGGAGCTCGGGTGCTCGACGCGGTACAGCGTCCAGTCGGCCGATGCCCACACCTTGGACAGGTACGCCGGCGTGCTGGCCGACACGAGCGTGAATTCCGGTGACGGGTGGAGCGCGGTCTTGCCGATGGCTACGTATCCGACCGCGTTGTTGTCCAGCCAGACCTTGAAGGTCACCGCGTTGAGCGTCGTCTTCGACATGAGGATCGCGTTGAGCGCGTTGTCGGCCTGGGTCTCGTAGCCGCGGGCCAGCATGGCATGGGTGAGTAGCGCGTAGGAGCCGGTGTGCGTGCCATCGGGGACTGCCTCGAGACGATAGTTGGTGAGGGACCCGATCGTGTCGAGCTCAGCCGCAAGCGGCGCGTAGTAGGCGGGCGACGACATCGGCGAACGGGCGACTGAAAGGTCTGTGAAGGTGCCGTGCGCCCCGGCGAAGATGGCGATGCCGCTGGCGAGCACGGCGGTCGGCAGCCGGGTCACGGCAGTCGCCACAACAGCGACCGGGAGGCACACCCAGACGAAACGCTGGAAATTGGAGCCGAGCCCGTTGGGGATCAAGACCAGCAGCGGGCATACCGCGATCGACATCATGATGACGGTTCGCACCTGCCGTTGCGGGCGGCAGGCGAGCATCGAGACCAGGGCTGCCGCCGTAACGGCCGCGTGGGTGGCGCTGAATCCCTCAGGCCCTGGCGAGCCGAAGACCATCGCCACCGCGCCAAGGCTGGCCGCCGCGGCAAGCACAGTGGTCGCGCTCACCCGGCGGTAGTCGCTGCGCTTGAACGCGAGACCGATCAGCGCGAATGCGATGAATGCACCAGACACCGGTGAGACCAGCACGGTGACCGCTGCCCAAAGTGCCGCGGGCACCGGTCGCCGCGCCCGCACGGCCAGAAACGCCAGAATGGAGATCGCGGTACCGAGGGCGTACGGGATGCGCCCGCTCCACAGACTCAGCCCGGTGGTGATCACCGCGACCCAGGTCGCTGCGGCGGGGTGCGCCGTGCCGCGCACCAGCCGCCAGCACAACGGCGCGATAGCCGCTGTGGCGAGGGCGCCGAGCAGCACTGACCCCAGGGCTGCGGACAGGAACGGGGTGAGCACGGAGTAGCCCCCTGGCGTCGCGCCGCCGCCAAACCACCCGAACCAGTAGGTCAGCCCGACGCCGTGAACGGTCGCCGATTGCCTGGCCAGGGCCGCCCACAGGTCGCCGACCGCCGGCCGCACTGCCACGAAGGCCGCGGCCGCGGCCAATGCGATCGTGGACGGCACCGCCACCGGGTGACGCGCGATCGACTGCCAGACGGGCTGGCGCAGCGGGACGGCGATTGTCATGCCCGGCCCCGTCCCCGAATCACACGCTCGACGTGTGAATGTCCCAGCAGCACTGGACCATCGTCCTAGGTCCGGCGCAGCTGCGCCAGAGCGTCTGTGCCGTTCCTCAACCTGGCGAGCCCGGCGCGGTACAGCTATCCAGCTGGTTCGGTCCTCGAAGGTGTCGACTACGGCGCCGGCAGCACCGCGGTGTGGTCCGCGCGAACGGCCTGCAGTTCCTGTGGCGCAAGCCCGAGCATTGACAGGATCGTGGGCGCGATCTGAGCTGTCTGCACCGATGCTGAGCTGATGCCGACCTGCGCGCCTGCTCCCGAAACGACGAGCGCAACGTCGCGGTCGTCGGCACCAGCCCCGCCGTGTTCGGCGATCTTCTTCACGCCGCCCGTGTAGACGACGCCGTGCTGTGCGATGCCGATGAGATCCGGCGCGTGGCTGTCACCGTTGGGTGCGCTCACCAGCGCGTCCGCTGCGGTGCCCGTGTACACCCGGGTGAGCCCGGACTTGAGAACCGTGCTCGAGTACACACCCTTCGGGTCGCCGGCACGGTTGGCCGGCGCGCTGTGGGTGAGCAGGTACCTCTTCGCGAACGCCAACGCCGATGCCGACCGGTTCGCCAGCCACATCAGCATTCCGTCATCGTCCACCGAGAACGCCACCAGCGGGGCAGCGGCCGGGTTCTTGAGCGCCCACGCGGCGTTCATCGCATCGATGATCTTGCCGTCGTCAACACGGCGCAGGCTCGCCAGATCCTGCGGCGACTGCCCGTGCTTGGCCGACAAGATGACGGTGGTACTCCCCGTCAGACCTCGCTTCGCGATGGCAGCCTGCATGGCCGCCACCTGGGCGTCGATGTAGTCGAGCGCGCTGGACAGCAGCGGGCCCGGGGCGCCGTCGGGCAGGTATCCACCGGCCATGCCCTCCGAGACGGGGAGCTTCTCGGCAGTCGACACCGTCTGGAAGTTCATGCCGAATACAGCGGGCGTGCCGACCCGGTTCGTGCCGCTGTGATCAAAGCCCTTGATCTCGTTGAGCACCGCCGCGACCTTGGTGCTGTCGTACTCCTTCGTGAGCGCATTGTCGGTGGTCCAGTCGTCTCCGGTGGCGTCCGCGACACTGTTGATCTCGGGGGTGAACAGGTCCTGCACCCCGGCGCCGGACGGGCCGTTGAGGATTTCGTAGGCCGGGTGCTTGTCCGACCACGCGGTCCGCAGGCCGTGGTCACGCACCACGTTGAAGACGGTATTCACCTTGATGTAGTTGTGCGGGTAGACCGGCGTGCAGGTCGCGGGATCCGTCGGCAGCGCGGCGGGGCTGAGCAGCGACTGCGGGGTGGGGGTCAGCTTGAGGATCGCGGACGTGATCGCGGCCGAGTTGGCGAGCGTCTGCGCGAGCGTGTTGGTCGGCAGGCTCGTCAGGGCCGGGTCGGTCAGGCCCTGTCCCGCATCGAGGGTGATCGGGCTCTGCGACCGATCCGCGGCCTCGGTCCAGGCGACCTCAGTGCCCGGCGCCGCGCTCACACAATTGACCGTCGAGGGTGGCAGAAGCGTGTGGTTGTACGTGTCGTCGTAGTACACGCCAGTGGTCCCGGCACCGCCGCCGGTCAGCTGGGCAATCATCCCAGGGAACGAGTCCGACGGGAAGGTGGTCTGGGCATGGGTGTAGTCGGTGCCATGGCTGACCAGACTCGCCAATGCCGAGTGCGGGTGGTGCGCGACGTAATAGGCCAGGTCGTTCTCATGCAGCCCGTCCACCGACAGCAGCAGCACGTGACTGACCGCAGGCCGCTGTGGGGCGGCGGCAGCTGTGTGCTGGGCAGTGAACGTCAGGGCTGCGATGCTGA
The DNA here is from genome assembly GCA_030775705.1 of Actinomycetota bacterium. Lineage (GTDB taxonomy): Bacteria > Actinomycetota > Actinomycetes > Mycobacteriales > Jatrophihabitantaceae > JALYIS01. Next base: position 11,386 of record JALYIS010000227.1, on the reverse strand, counting down.
GGCCGGCGGTGACGACGGCGACGCTACGACGCGGCATGAACTGGACTCCTCAAATGGGCAAGCTGAATCAGGTCCCATTTGTTCTATCCCGCCCAGAAGTACCGGAATCGACCTTTACACCAATATCAGGTAAACGAGGGCAATCCCGATCGGTCCGCGTCTAGGCAGACCGCCTGGTACCGCCGCTCAACCACGCGCCGGCCAGTGCTAGGACGGCCAGAATAGCCGCCACGATGCCGTGCTTGGCGTGATGGTGTGCGCTTCCGCTTTGGTGGCCGGGGAGGAAGGACGGCAGTTTGGCCGCCGTGTCGGCGAAGTAGATGACCGCGATAATCGCGAACACCACCGCAAGCACGCCCAGCAGGGCAGTCACCCACATCGGCGCGTTACGGCTCGGGGAGGAGGAGTTGTTCATGTCCGCAAGCTTAGAGGGCCGGTAGACCACGTCGTCACCCGCGGCGAATCGCGCACCGGATGCGTCGATAGTGCCCGCGCCGGGTAGTAGGCGGGTATGCATCATCACCGACATGAGGAGTTCGCTTGAGCGCCACCGACACACCTCCCACCACCACAGACGCCGGTGTGCCCGTCGCCAGTGACGAGCACTCGCTGTCCGTCGGACCGGACGGTCCGCTGCTGCTGCAGGACCACTACCTGATCGAGCAGATGGCCGTCTTCAACCGTGAGCGCATCCCAGAGCGCCAGCCGCATGCCAAGGGTGGCGGCGCGTTCGGGAGTTTCACCGTGACCCAGGACGTGAGCGCCTACACCCGCGCCGCGGTGTTCCAGCCCGGCGCCGAGACGGACGTGCTCATGCGGTTCTCGACCGTCGCGGGCGAGCGCGGTAGCCCGGATACCTGGCGCGACCCGCGCGGCTTCGCCGTGAAGTTCTATACCAGTGAAGGCAACCTGGACATCGTCGGCAACAACACCCCCGTCTTCTTCATCAAGGACCCGATGAAGTTCCAGCACTTCATCCGCTCGCAGAAGCGGCGCGCCGCCAACAACCTGCGCGACCACGACATGCAGTGGGACTTCTGGACTCTTTCACCTGAGTCTGCACATCAGGTGACGTGGCTGATGGGCGACCGCGGGATCCCCCGCACCTGGCGGCACATGAACGGCTATTCCAGCCATACCTACATGTGGATCAATGCCGATGGTGAACGGTCCTGGGTGAAGTACCACTTCAAGACGGACCAAGGCGTCGAATGCTTCACCCAGGACGAGGGCGACCAGATGGCGTCGGTGGATACCGACTATCACCAGCGCGACCTCTACGAGCACATCGAGGGTGGCGATTGCCCGAGCTGGACCTTGAAGATGCAGATCATGCCGTTCGACGACGCCAAGACGTACCGATTCAACCCCTTCGACCTCACCAAGGTGTGGCCCCACGCGGACTACCCGCTGCAGGAGGTCGGTCGGCTCACCCTCGATCGAAACGTGACCGACTATCACACCGAGATCGAGCAGGCCGCCTTCGAGCCGAACAACACCGTGGCCGGCACCGGGCTCTCGCCGGACAAGATGCTGCTGGCCCGCGGGTTTAGCTATTCCGATGCGCACCGGGCGCGGCTCGGTGTGAACTACCGCCAGATCCCGGTGAACACCCCGCGCGTCCCGGTGCACAGCTACAGCAAGGACGGCGCGATGCGGATGCACAACGTCAGTGATCCGATATACGCACCAAATTCGTACGGCGGCCCAGCCGCCGACCCGCAGCGCACCGACGACGGCGGTGTGTGGCACTCGGACGGAGAGATGGTGCGCGCCGCTTACACCCTGCACGCCGAGGACGACGACTGGGGACAGGCAGGCACGATGGTGCGCGAGGTGCTCGACGACGCGGCTCGCCAACGTCTGGTGGACAACATCGCCGGCCACCTGCTCAATGGGGTGAGCGATCCGGTCCTGGCCCGGGCGTTCGAGTACTGGCGAAACGTGGACAAGGACCTAGGCGACCGGGTGGAGGCGACCGTCCACGCCAAGCGAGACGAGGTGGACCCGAAGGCCGGCGAGCAGGGCAACCCGGCCCGGTCGAGCATGCAGAGCAAGGCCTGAGCTCCGCTCGGCGCGCGGGCGGTTCTGCCTCCCGCGCGCCGGCGGTCAGCTGGCGTTCTTGTAGGCGCGCACCGACAGCGGCGCGAAGACGAAGAGGATGCCGGCCATCCATGCCAGGCTCTTCCAGAGGTTTGCCTCGATCGGACCGCCGAGGGCGAGTGCGCGCATGGTGTCGATGACGTAGGTGACCGGCTGATTGTTCGCGAAGGCCTGCAGCCATCCCGGCATGGTCCGGATGGGCACGAACGCCGAGCTGAGGAAGGTCGCCGGGAACAGCCAGATCATGCCAAAGGCTTGGACGGACTCCTCGTCCTTGATGGCCAGACCGGTGTAGGCCGCGATCGCACACATCGTGAGTCCGAAGAAGGTGGCGAACGCGACCATCGCGATGGCTGCCAGGAACCCGTTCTGGAAGCGGAACCCGACCGCATAACCGACCGCGACGATGATCAGGATGGTGAGCAGCATCCGCGAGGTGTCGGCGACGAGGCGACCGGCGAGCACGGCCGACCGGGCCATCGGCATCGAGCGGAGCCGGTCGATGACGCCCTTCTGCAGCTCCGTCGCGAGCGCGATCGCGGTGCCGAAGGTGGCGAACGCGGCTGTCTGGCCGATGATGCCGGGCATCAGGAAGTTGACGTAGCCGCCGGGGACTTTGACAGGAATCGCGCCGCCGAAGACGTAGCGGAACATCAGCACGAACATCACCGGCTGGATGACCGTGAATGCGATGTAGGCGGGGACGCGGACCCACACCAGCAGGTTGCGGCGCGTGATCGTCAGCGTGTCGCTTATCGCCCACCGCGCCCGGAGTACGGCCGGCGGGTTGTCGAGATCGATGGCTGCGCCAGTCACGACGTAACCCCCTTTCTGCCTTCGCCGGCCCGCTGTCGCCGCTTACGTCCGCGCGGCGCGGGGGCATCGTTGTCGTCGACGACGCGGCCGGTCAGGGCGAGGAATACGTCGTCGAGAGAGGGTCGGCGCAGCGTGAGGCCTTGCGCACTTACGCCGGCCGCATCCAGGGCGCGGACGCCGTCGACGAGTGCCTGCGAACCTCGTGCGCCGACCGCGACGCTTACCCTATTGGTCTGCGGGTCGACGTGGGGTTCGCCGTCGCCGAGGCGAACGACCGCGTTGACAGCGGCACCGATCTGGACCGGGTCGGCGGTGAACTCCAGGACGTCGCCCCCGACGCGGCCCTTCAGGTCGTCCGAGGTCCCAGCGGCGATGACCAGCCCGCGGTCGATCACCACGATCTCGTCGGCGAGCTCATCGGCCTCGTCGAGATACTGCGTCGTCAATAGCAGCGTGGTGCCCAGGGCGACCAGGGACCGGATGACCTCCCACATGCCCAGCCGCGAGCGTGGGTCGAGCCCGGTGGTCGGTTCGTCGAGGAACAGCACTCGTGGGGTGCCCACCAGGCTCGCCGCCAGGTCCAGGCGCCGTTGCATACCGCCGGAGAACCCCTTCGCCGCCCGATCGGCGGCATCCAACAGGTCGAACTGCTCGAGCAATTCGGTCGCCCGGCGCCGGGCGTCGGGCCAGCTCAGGTGATAGAGCCGCCCGATGATCTCCAAATTCTCGCGCCCGGTGAGCTCCTCCTGGATCGCTGCCGACTGTCCGGCCAAGCCGATCGAACGGCGCACTGCCGCAGGCTCGCGTACTACATCGTGACCGTTGATCAGCGCGCGACCGCCATCGGGGCGCAGCAGCGTGGTGAAGATCCGGACCGCGGTCGTCTTGCCCGCGCCGTTTGGGCCCAGCACACCCAGCACGGTTCCCCTCGGAACCGCGAGATCTATCCCCCGCAACGCGCGTACCTTGCCGAACGACTTGGTCAGCCCTTCCGCCAGGATTGCGAGGTCTGCATTCGTCTCGGACACTCGAGCCCTCCGCTGGATCGTTCCCCCATCGCAGGGCCGACTCTGCCACAGAGCGCAACCTGGTTGGCACCTTTGCGCCCAACTCGGGCGCGCCACGCGGCCGACGGTGAACCGTAATGACCATAAGAACCCGGTCCTACACGATCGACGTACGGTGAGTGATGCTCCGAAGCTGGCGGTGGGCGGTCGTGATCGGGTGTGGCGCGCTGCTCGTGACGACGCCCGCCGCGGTGGCGGCGCTGTCGGTTGTGGGCACCAGCGACGTCAGTGCCGCGGTACTGCTGCAGAGGGTGCAGAACTCTGGCGGCGTCCCGTACTCGGGATACGCGGAATCGACCGGCGGCCTCGGGTTGCCGGTCTCCAGCCAGTTCAGCTCGGTGGCTGACCTGTTCGGCGGCACCACACAGATGCGCGCCTGGTGGCGGGGCAGTCAGGACTGGCGGGTCGACACGATCACCCTGAGCGGCGAGACCGACGAGCACCTGGACGGCTCTCGACTCTCGACCTGGAACTACGAAGCCAACACGGTTTCGGTGACGGACCGGGCGACGGCGAGTGCCGTGCGGCTTCCGGTCGCTGGTGACCTGCTACCGACCGCGTTGGCTGGTCGTCTGCTCAGCGAGGCGCGAAGCGACGAGGTGAGCCGGCTGCCGGACAGGCGCGTGGCTGGTCGCGACGTCCCGGGGCTCGCGGTGCGTCCCAGTGGCGCCAACAGCACGATCAGTGAGGTGGACGTGTGGGTCGATGCCAGCGGGGCAGCGCTGCAGGTCGTCGTCAAAGGGGCTGGCGTGACAGTCGTGTCGTCTCGTTTTCTCGACTTCTCGACCGCGACGCCGTCGGGGCGCGATACCGAATTCACTCCGGCGCCGGGCGTGCAGCAGCAGACGAACCCGGATCCCGATCTCGCCGCGCTGATTGATCGGCTAGGGGGCGTGCAACCGCCGGTATCCCTTCAGGGTTTCGTCCGCAATCCGCAGCTACCTGCGATCGGCTCGATCGGCGTCTACGGCCGCGGCGTGACCGAGTTCGCCGTCTCGCCGCTGTTCGGTCGCACCGCGCGGTCATTGCGCAAGCAACTCAGCTCCACCCCGGGCGTCATGACTACCGCTGGCGGGACGCTGGCCGTCTCGGTCGGGCCGCTGACGCTGGTGCTCACGGGTGACGGCTCCGGACCGACGATCTCCGTTCCGGGCGAGGACGGGCAGCCGTTGCGGCTCTCCAGCCAGGCGTGGTTGTTGGTCGGCACGGTGAAGACGGCAACGTTGCTCAAGGCGGCCGCGGAGCTGCCCGCGGGCGTCCAATGATCACCACGACAGGACTGACCAAGTCGTTCGGTTCGGTGCGGGCCGTCGACGATGTCGCCCTCGAGGTGCAGGCGGGCGATATCTACGGGTTTCTCGGCGCGAACGGATCGGGTAAGACGACGACGGTCCGGATGCTGCTCGGCTTGGTCCTGCCGACCTCCGGGCGGATCGAACTACTCGGTCACGCGATGCCGAAGGCGGCCAAGCGGGTGCTGCCCGACGTCGGCGCCCTCGTCGAAGGGCCAGCCGCGTACGGCCACCTCTCTGGGCGGTCCAATTTGATGCTGATCGATGCCAGCGGCTCGTCGCGGGCCCGCGGCGCAGCCGGTATCGCACGATCGAAGCGTGGATCCCGGGTCGATGCGGCCCTGGCCCGCGTGGGCCTGGACCGCATCGGCAACAGGCCGGTGAAGGCCTACTCACTCGGCATGCGCCAGCGGCTGGGTCTAGCGGCAGCATTGTTGCGGTCGCCCACCCTGCTGGTCCTCGACGAACCGACCAATGGTCTGGACCCACAGGGCATTCGCGAGGTTCGTGACCTCTTGCTCGAGCTACATGACCAGGGCACCACAGTGTTCCTGTCGAGCCATCTGCTCGCCGAGGTCGAGCAACTGTGTACTCGGGTCGGCGTGCTGGACCGTGGTCGCCTGGTGCTTCAGGACGACCTGGCGACACTGCGGGAACCCACCGGGTGCACCCTCGTCTGCACGCCGGACGCAGCTGCCGCTGTCGAGTACCTCGGATCGGCGGTCGAACACCGCGACGGTGAGCGGCTGACGGTGCGCGATCCCGATCCGGGCGCGCTCAACGCGCGCCTGGTCGGGCGGGGGCTCCGAGTCACCGAGTTGATCGCGCAGCGGCACAGCCTCGAGCAGGTCGTACTGGCCGCCACCGGACCGAGCCTGGACCGCGCATGATCACGACCGAGCTGCGCAAACTCTTCCGCCGGCCCCGTACCTGGCTGGCGCTCGCGCTGCTGAACGCGTTGCCGATCAGCGTCGCGGTGCTGTTGGCGGCCACCCACATCGGGCCGCGACCCGGGCAGGGGCCGGCGTTCCTGTCCGCGGTCCTGGCCAACGGTTCGTTGTTCTCGATCGCCGCGCTGGCGATCGTCTTGCCGCTGTTCCTCCCCTTGGCGGTGGCCGTGATCGCCGGCGACTCGATCGCCGGAGAGGCCCAGGCCGGCACCCTGCGTTACTTGTTGATCCGGCCCGTAGGTCGAACGCAACTCCTCGTGGCGAAGCTGCTCGCGGTGTTCGTGTTCGTCGCGGTCGCGGTGATCGCTGTCGCCGGACTCGGATACCTCACTGGGCGACTGCTGCTGGGTGGAGGACCGGCCACCTCGATCACGACGTCGACGGTGAGCGTGTCCGGCACTGCTCTCACCCCCGGTCAACTCTTCCTCAGAACCGCGCTGGCGATCGCATTCGTCGCGTTCTCGATGCTCGGCGTGGCGGCTGCGGCGCTGTTCCTCTCGACCCTCACCGACTCGCCGTTGTCGGCAGGGTTGGGGGCCATCGCATTGCTCATCGGGTCATCGCTACTGCTCACCCTGGACGCGGCGAAGTCCATCCAGCCGTATCTACCAACGCGCTACTGGCTGTCCTTCGTCGACCTGTTCCGTGATCCGATCCTGTGGCGAAACGTCGAGCGCGGCGTGCTGTTACAGGGTGTGTACGTCGTGGTGCTGCTGGGCGCTGCCTGGGCGAACTTCGCAACCAAGGACATCAAGTCATAGGGGACGTCAGGCCCTAGCCGCAGCTGCTCAGCACCCGCGAGGCGGAAGCGTTTGGGTGACCCCCAGGGCAGCGGCGACGATCCGCTCCACAACCGGGTCGCGGGGAAGGCCCGTGTGGTCCACGGAATCGGCCGGGCACAGACTTTGCACTGTCAGATTGGTGGCGCCGTTGAGGCGAGCTGAGTCGGCGGGGATCACCACATCGTCATGGGTTGTCCATACCGATTCCCACAGTGGCCCGGCAGGCGTTTCATCGCCAGCGTTGAGCGCAGTCAGGATGACGCTTCCCGGTGCCAGCTGCTCACAGGCCACCGGGCAGGAGCCTGGCACCAGGGTGCCGAGCGCGGCCAGTTGGGTGCCGTGCTGGGGAGCGCCGAGCGTCACGATGCGCCGGGCCACCGCGGCGCCACCGTGGCTGCGGGCATAGAGCCGGGCCACGACGCCGCCCGCGGAGTATCCGACAATGTCGACCGAAGACGCCCCGGTCCGTTGCAAAGCCGCGGAGACCGCTCGGCCGAGCGCGACAGCTTGGGCGTCCAGGTCTCCCAGCGCATCGCCGGGCAAGGTGACGACGGAGACATCCTTGCCGGCTGCCCTGAGGTAGCTCGCGAGCGGCTGCAGCGACGCGACGGATCCGCCATAGCCCGGGACGAGGAGCAGCGGACCGGGCACGGCCTGCTGCACCGGTCGGCGCGGGTGGGCCGGGGACGGCAGCAGCGCCACACCAACAGATATGAGCACGCCCAGCGCCAGCGCGGCGGCGAGCACCACGACCAGACGGCGGCGCGCGGGCGCCAGGGAGGAAAGCATGCGCCCATCCTGACGCACCTGCGGCAACGACGGCCGCGAGATGCGGCGGCGAACACGTCAGCCGAGCGGTGCACCCAGCGCGGGGAGTACGAGCTGGCACGGCACGGGATTCGGGTGCGTGGGGTCCAGGGCATTCAGAATGTCTTGGCCGACGGTCGGGTCGAACGCGACAGCGAGATGTTCGGCGAAGTCGATCGGACACTGATCCTGTACGACGATGTTCGTCGCGTTCGGCGCGTTGAGGTAGCCAGAGGTGTACGGGATGACGAGCTCGTCGTACCTGGTCATGATCGTGGTGTACCTGACTCCGGGCACCGCGTACACCCCGTCGTTGTAGAGGTGGCGAAGAAACGGCGAGCCGGAGAGAAATTCTTCGCAAGAGCCGCATTGAGATGCGACCAGCGAGGAGACGGCCCCGCCGACCGTGGGTAGGGCGGCCTCGAACAGATGGATGAAGGTCCCTATTCCTCCCAATGTCGTGCCCTGATACAACGGTGTCATCGCGACGTATTTGTCGACCTTTGCTGCGCCGCCTCGGAACTTCAAGTAGTACTGCGGCATCACCGTGCCTTCGGAATGGCCGACCAGGTCCACCTTGTGCGCATGGGTCGCGGCGAGAACCTTGTCGACCAGTGTCGCCAGTTCGGCGCTGCTTGCCTCCATGGGCTGCAGGCCACCGACGAACTGCTCACCAGGGTCGGTGCCATACGTCAGCGCGAAGACGCAGTAACCGTTGTTCTTCAGCAACGGCGACATGGTGCCCCAGTTCTCGGTCATCGTGGCGCCAAGTCCGTGCACCAGAATTACGGGGTTGGGGTGTGCGGCGCTCGGCTTGCAGGAGAAGTCATTCGCACCCGCTGGAGGACCGGTCGGGTCGGTCAACGCACCGTGTGCCGAACTGAGGTTATACACGACAGGTAGTGCGGCGGCCGCGCCCGCGGCCGGGACTGCCATGGCTGCGACGCACGCAGCGGCGACTGCTACTGACCCGAACGTGAACAGGCGAGCAAACCGCGAGTATCGGCGCGAACGCATCAGGCAAGCCCTCCGGAAGGTGGCCAAGTTACCTGAGAGTAACCCTGACACTGTGTCAAGGCAAAACACCGTTTCTCGCCCGCGGAGCAAGTGATCCATCGGGGAGGATCCAGCACGCGCCACGCCTGGCAGCTTCTATGGCGATCGACGGGAGCGCATCAATGCCCATTGCCCGAGATCACCGGTGCGGTGTCACCGGGGAACGGTCCGGCACCAGAGTTTCCGGAGGCGATGACCGTCCCGCCGACGTAGTTGCCGATTGCCTGTACTCCGCCGGTGTTGTTGCGCAGGGTGAGTGATCCAGCGATGTGGTTGGGCGCGCACCCGTCAGGCAGGTCGCCGACGACCACGAATCCGATGGCGTTCTGAATAGTCACCGATGCACCGATCGCCGTGCCGCAGATCCGAATGTCGCCTGACCCGGTTGCTATCACCGCCCCGGTGACGGTCGAGTTCTCGATGTCGAGCAGCGCGCCGCGGGGCACCACGATGCTTCCAGTGACGGTCGCGCCGGACAGACAGGTCGCGCCGGCGCCCAGGACCAAGGACCCGGAGTGAAGTCCAGTGATGGTCGCGGTGCACGTGACGGTCACTGCCGCCGGGGTGGTCGACGACGACGGCAGGAAATTGGTGTCGCCGCTGTAGGACGCGGCGACGGTGTGGGTCCCCACCCCGAGGCCAGCGGTGGTGAAGCTAGCCTGCGAGCCGGCCAGCGCGACAGTTGCCAGTGGCGTGGCTGAGCCGTCAACGAAGAAGCTGACCGTTCCCGTCGGGTCGACCCCGCTGCCGTTGGGGCCGGACGGGGCGACGGTCGCCGTGAACGTGATCGGCGACCCGAAGCCGGCTGACGTCGGTACCGCGACCACGGTCGTCGTGGTCGGTGCGCGGGTGACGGTGAGGGTTGCCGTGGCCGCAGTCCCGCTGCCGCCCTCGGTGGACGAGACGGTTGAGGTTGTGTTGGTCTGGATGCCGACCGCTACGGCCGTGACGTTCGCCGAGAAAGTGCAACTGGCGCCTGCCGCGAGCACCGCCCCGGACAGGATGACGGTGTTCGTCCCGGCGACCGCCGTGATCGTCGCGCCACCGCACGAGCCGGTCAGCCCGTTCGGGGTCGAGACGACCAAGCCGGTTGGCAGCGCGTCGGTGAACCCGACGCCGTGCAACGTGATTGTCGAGTTGGGGTTGGTCACGGTGAACGCCAGCGTCGTTGAGCCACCGAACGGAATCGATGCTGCGCCGAACGCCTTGGTCAGCGTCGGTGGGACGACGACTGTGACGGAGGCGTTGGAGGTGTTGCCGACGCCCGCGTTGGCGGCCGACACCGTCACCGAGTTGTTCTTCACCCCGGCACTCGTCCCGGTCACATTCACCGAGAACGTGCACGACGCCCCACCGGCCAGCGTCGCCCCAGACAACGACACCGCACCTGACCCAGCAGTCGCATTGATCGACCCACCGCCACACGAACCAGTCAGCCCGCTCGGTGTCGCCACCACCAGACCCGCCGGCAAACTGTCCGTGAACGCAATGCCGGTCAGGCCGAATGCCGTGTTCGGGTTGCCGATCGTGAACGACAGCGACGTCGAGCCGCCGCGCGCCACCGTCGCCGACCCGAACGACTTCGCGATCTGTGGCGGCAACGCCACCGACAGCGACGCGTTCGCCGTATTGCCGGTGCCGCCGCTGGTGGAGGCGACGGTGACCGAGTTGAGCTTTGTTCCGGCCGTCGTGCCGGTGACGTTCACACTGAACGTGCAACTGGCGTTCGCCGCGAGCGTCGCACCCACCAGCGACACCGCACCCGAGCCCGCCGTCGCGGTGATCGCGCCGCCCCCGCACGAGCCGGTCAGCCCGTTCGGCGTCGACACCACCAGACCAGCAGGCAACGTGTCCGTGAACCCGACTCCGGACAGCGCGCTCGAGGCGTTCGGATTGGTGATCGTGAACGACAACGTCGTCGACCCGTTCAGCGCGATGTTCGTCGCACCGAACGACTTCGCGATGACCGGCGGCCCTACCACGATCAGCGTCGCAGTCGCCGCCGCGCCGTTGCCACCTTCAGCCGAGGACACCACCGAGGTGGTGTTCACCTTCGTGCCAGCGCTCTTGCCTGTCACGTTCACGCTGAACGTGCAGTTCGCACCTGCCGCCAGAGTGGCCCCGGACAGGATGACGGTGCTCGTCCCGGCGACCGCGGTGATCGTTGCGCCCCCGCAGGAGCCGGTCAGCCCGTTCGGGGTGGACACGACCAGCCCGGTCGGCAACGCGTCGGTGAAGCCGACGCCTGACAGCGCCACGCTCGCGTTCAGGTTGGTGACTGTGAACGACAGCGACGTCGAGCCGTTCAACGGCACAGACGGCGCCCCGAACGACTTCGACAGGTTTGCCGGCGCAACTACCGTGATCGAGGCGTTGGACGTGTTGCCCGTCCCGCCGTCGACCGAGGACACCGTCACCGAGTTGTTCTTCACCCCGGCACTCGTCCCGGTCACATTCACCGAGAACGTGCACGACGCCCCACCGGCCAGCGTCGCCCCAGACAACGACACCGC
>JALYIS010000226.1 GCA_030775705.1 Actinomycetota bacterium | reverse complement strand
CTATTGAGTGATGCATGAGGCGGGCAATGCAGCCCGACGGATATTTCGAGCAAGGTCGCCGAGCATGTGGATCCGGCGTGCCGCTGTCAGCGACCACCAGTCGGTCCTCGCTGTCACCGGATTGCCTCACCAGCGCGCAACGACCCGCCGGTTGTCATGACGACGCCGGTCCGTTGTCATGACGGGTGCCAGCGACCGGCCGTGCGCGACGGCGGGATCGGCCCGCGGTTAGGACGCCGGCCAAGAGAGCCGGCACCGGTTGGCCGTCGCGCCCGCGCGACAGGTGGGCGGGGCAGCTCCGCACGTTCGGGGCCCACGCAACGGAGCGGGTGACGAGAATCGAACTCGCACTGTCAGCTTGGGAAGCTGATGTTCTGCCATTGAACTACACCCGCGGCAGCAGCCTGATGCTACCTTCCTGACCTGGTTCGGCTCACCCGTGCCTGCACTGAGCCGGACAACCGCGAGCATGACGGGGCGTGCGCTAGTTTTCGGGCATGGACGTGGTGCGTACCCCCGATGACCGTTTTGACAGCCTGCCTGACTTCGACCTCGAGCCGCACTACGCCGACATCGCATCGGGCGACGGTGGGACGCTGCGGATCGGCTGGGTCGAGGCGGGACCTCCGGACGCAGAGCCGGTGCTGCTCTTGCACGGCGAACCATCGTGGTCGTTCCTCTACCGAACGATGATCCCGATCATCGCGGCCGCGGGCAATCGGGTCATCGCGCCCGATCTCATCGGCTTCGGCCGCTCGGACAAGCCGACGCGCCAGGAGGACCACAGCTACGTTCGGCACGTCGAATGGGTTCGCGCGCTGATCGCCGACACGCTGGACCTGCGCGACATTACGCTCGTCGGCCAGGACTGGGGCGGACTCATCGGGCTGCGCCTCGCCGCCGAGAACCCGGATCGATTCGCGCGCATCGTAGTAGCGAACACCGGTCTGCCCACTGGAGACCACCCGATGCCCGAGATCTGGCATCAGTTCCGTACCGCGATGCAGAGCGCCCCAGTCATCGAAGTCGGGCGCTTCGTGCAGGCCGGTTGCGCGCGGCCGCTGGCGGACAACATCCGCGCCGGATACGACGCCCCGTTTCCGGACGACACATTCCAGGCCGGCCCCCGAGCGATGCCGGGGCTGGTACCGACAACTCCGCAGGACCCGGCGACGGAAGCCAACCGGGCCGCGTGGACCGTGTTGAGCCAATCGCAGACGCCAGTCCTGGTCGCGTTCAGCGACGGCGACCCGATCACCGGCGCGATGCGACCGATCCTGGAATCCGTGCTGCCCGGCGCCCGCGACCGCGTCCACCCGGTCATCGCCGACGCGGGGCACTTCCTCCAGGAGGACGCGGGGCCTGAACTCGCCGACCACGTGGTCGCCTTCATCGCCGCCACACCGATCGAGCGATCCAGCCGATAGCCTCACGCTCATGCTGCTCAGTGACCGTGACATCCGCGCGGAGGTCGACGCCAGCCGGCTCGTCCTCGAACCGTGGGATGCCGAGCTCGTCCAGCCGTCGAGCGTCGATGTCCGGCTCGACCGATACTTCCGGGTCTTCAACAACTCCCAATACACCCACATCGACCCCGCACAGCAGCAGGACGACCTCACCAGCCTGGTCGAACCGAAGGACGGCGAGCCGTTCGTGCTCCACCCGGGCGAGTTCGTGCTCGGCTCAACGCTCGAGGTGGTGACGCTGCCGGACGACCTGGCCGGCCGTCTCGAGGGGAAGTCCAGCCTCGGCCGTCTTGGTCTGCTGACGCATTCGACCGCGGGGTTCATCGATCCCGGCTTCACCGGCCACATCACGCTCGAACTGTCCAACGTCGCCAACCTGCCGATCACCCTGTGGGCCGGCATGAAGATCGGACAGCTCTGCCTGTTCAGGCTGTCGAGCGCGGCCGAACATCCCTACGGATCTGCGCAGTACGGCTCCCGGTATCAAGGCCAGCGCGGGCCGACGCCGAGCAGGTCCTACCAGAACTTCCGGACCTGGCCCACTGCCTGAGGCGGTCAGCTCCAGCGAACACGCTGAACCGAACTCCATAGGTCCGCGGCGGCACGATCGCCGCGAAACGCCACAGCCGACGAACGGTTCCAGAGCCACAGATAGAGCGCGGACGAGCTGCCGCAGACACGGACCTGCGGCTCACCGGCCGCGCCGCTGGAATCGTCGTCGAGCTGAGTGCCAACAATCCGCTCGTCGCCCAGTGACACCAACCACCGGGCACCGCCGTCGTCAGGCGCCAGCACGAACGTCGCCGGCGTGGTGCTACGCGGGTTTCGGCGCCGAGCAAACCCGGTCAGCATCTCGTCGATGCCGTCCTGCGCGAACGCAGGGCTGAATTCGGGGGTGGTGCCGGTCGCAGCCTCGGCATCCGCGCGGTGCACGGCAGTCTCGTGGGCCTGGCGCCGTGCCCAGAAGGCCAATGGCGACGGCGCGGGCAGGAACGTGAAGCACTCGATGTCGGCCGGGGCTGCGCGCAGGGCCTGCACCAGTGTCTCCAAGCCCTGGGCGAACCAATCAAGCAGTTCGTCATCGCCCGGACCGGACCCCACCCGGGCCGCCGCGTCCAGATCATTGGCGCGCGGCGCCGTCGCGGCCGTCCCCCGCGACGCTGTCGTCACTGTGTCCGCCGCCCAACGATGCACACCCCCGACGTGGGTGACCAGCGCGCGGACATCCCAGTCAAGTCCCGGGATCGGCGCGTCCCATCCGGCGTTACGTGCGGCGTCGGCCAACTGTCGTCCGTTGGCCTCGATGCTGTCGATGTGCTGCGCGATGAGCATGGGCCAGGCGATGGGCATAGATCGCAGGCTAGACGAGGCGGTGCATCCAGCCGTGCGAATCGGGGACTGTCCCGGTCTGCAGGCCGAGCAGCTGCTTCCGCAACTGCATCGTGATCGGCCCCGAGCCGCCGTCGCCGACCTTCCATTCGCCATTGGCGCTCTTCACCGAGCCGACGGGGGTGATGACGGCAGCGGTGCCGCAGGCGAAGACCTCGGTGAGGGCGCCGGAGGCGTTTCCCTCTCGCCACTCGTCGGTCGATATCTTGCCCTCCTCCGCTGCGTAGCCGAGTTCGGTGGCGACCGTGAGCAGCGAGTCGCGCGTCACCCCGGGCAGCAGCGTCCCGGTGAGCGCCGGTGTCACGATCCGCGCGCCCGGGCCGGACCCGTACACGAAGTACAGGTTCATGCCGCCCATCTCCTCGACCCACCGGTGCTCGACCGCGTCGAGCCAGACCACCTGATCGCATCCCTGCTCCGCCGCGTGCGCCTGGGCGATCAGCGAGGCGGCGTAGTTCCCGGCGCACTTGGCCTCGCCCGTGCCTCCGACAGCGGCCCGGGTGAACTCTGTCGACAGCCAGACCGACACCGGCTGAACACCCCGGGGGAAATATGCGCCCGCCGGCGACGCGATGACGAGGAAGGCGTAGGCATTGGAGGGGCGGACGCCGAGCCCAACCTCGGTGGAGATCATGAAGGGGCGGAAGTACAGGGAGTGGTCCGGATTGGTCGGGACCCAGGCCTGGTCGACCTCGGTGAGCGCACGCAGGGATTCGACGAACAGGTCCTCGGGCAGTTCGGCCATCGCCAACCGCCGTGCAGAACGTTGGAACCGAGCGGCGTTCAAGTCCGGGCGAAACGTCGCTATCGAACCGTCGGGCTGCCGGTACGCCTTGAGCCCCTCGAAGATCTCCTGGCCGTAGTGAAGCGACATCGTCGCGGGATCCATGCGCAGCGACCCGTACGGCTGCACCTCAATCTCGCCCCAACCGCTGCCTGCGGACCAGTCGACGCGCACCATATGGTCGGTGAAGTACCTGCCGAAGCCGGGATCGGCCAGGATTGCCGCCCGCTGTTCATCGGAGTGGGGGCTCGGGTTGTGCACCACATTGACTGCCATAGTCGGACATCCTAGTTCCGCCGCCACATGCGTGAACCAGCTAGATCGAGCCGATCGCGGCGTCCGAGGTCAGGATCGACACCAGGGAGCCGACCTCTTCGTCGGTGCTGGCCAGGGTCACCGCGGGCAGCGACTTGGCCAGTAGGTCCTGGAGCGTGTCGCGGTCGAACGGACGCAGGTCGATCCAGCGGATGACGCACTCTTCGACGAAGGCGACCCAGCCGTGCACCGCGAGTTCCGCCCGGGGGCCCATCGCCAACCCCATCTCCGCGACGACGTCGACGACGCGCGAGGCCAGCCTGGACCTGGTGTCGTCGGAGATGGCGCGCATCTCCGCGTCGCCGCTGGCCGCACCGCGGACCAGGGACTTGTAGTTGTCGGGATTCTCCTCGACATAGTCGATGAAGGCGTGCAGAGATCCGTAGAGCGCATCGAGCGGCGGCTTGGACTGGTCCGGTTCGGTGCGGCGCAAGAGCTCCGCGGCGGCGGCACGCGCCACTTCGAGATGAAACTCCTGCTTGGACGCGAAGTAGTGGAAGAGCAGGCCGCGCGAGATACCTGCCTGGGCAGCGATGTCCTCCACTGACAGCTCGTCCAACGTGCGGGTGGCCAGCATCTGGACCCCCAGCTCGATGAGCTGGGCTCGGCGTGCCTCGGGGCTCAGGCGGATGCGCTTCTCGGCGGCCACGACGCTGATCCTACGCTATTGAATGTGAGCCAACATACTATTGACTCGTATTCAATGCGAAGCTACCGTGGACTCCATGACCCAGGTAAAGGCCAGATCCAAGCCGGCGCGCACGACCGAGGCGCGCCATGTCAACGTCCTGATCGTGGGCACCGGGTTCGCCGGGCTCGGCTCGGCAATCCGGCTGGCCAAGGACGGCCGGCGCGACTTCCTGGTCATTGAGCGCGGTAGTGAGGTCGGCGGCACCTGGCGCGACAACACCTACCCCGGCGCCGCCTGCGACGTGCCGTCGCATCTGTATTCGTTCTCGTTCGAACTCAACCCGAACTGGTCGCGCTCCTTCTCCCCCCAGACCGAGATCCAGGATTACCTGCGCGAGACGGCGATGAAATACGGCGTCCACGACCACACCCTGTTCAACACCGAACTGCTGTCCGCGGACTGGGACGAGGACCGAACGATCTGGTCGGTCCGGACCACGAACGGGAGCTTCACCGCTGACATCTTCGTCCCCGCGGTCGGCGCTCTGTGTGAGCCCGCGCTGCCTGATATCGCGGGCATCGAGACGTTTCAGGGCGAGATCTTCCACTCCGCCCGGTGGAATCACGATGCCGATCTGAGCGGCAAGCGGGTGGCCGTGATCGGCACCGGAGCCTCGGCGATCCAGATCGTGCCGCAGATCGCCAAGCAGGTCGCGCACCTCGACATCTACCAGCGCACCGCGCCGTGGATCATGCCTCGTCACGACCGCAGCTACAGCCGGGCCGAGAGCTTCGCCTACAAGCACATCCCAGGGCTGCAGCGCCTCGCGCGCGAGGCCATCTACTGGGGACGAGAGTCCTTCGTCCTCGGCTTCGCCTTCCAGCCCAAGATCCTGCTCGCCGCCCAGCGCATCGCGCAGCGCAACATCACCAAATCCATCAGTGATCCTGAGCTCCGGGCGCGGGTGACGCCCAACTGGCAGATCGGCTGCAAACGCATCCTGATCTCCAACGACTGGTACCCCACACTCGCCAGCGAACACGTCGACCTCGTCACCGATCCCATCGCCGAGGTGCGGGCCAACTCGGTGGTCAGCAGGGACGGCAGGGTGCGCGAGGTCGACGCGATCGTTGTGGCCACCGGGTTCCACGTCACCGACTCGCCGGCCTACGACCTGATTCATGGCGTCGGGGGCGCTGTGCTGGGCGATGTCTGGCGCGCGCACGGCCAGCAGGCGTACAAGGGCGCGACAGTGGCCGGCTTTCCGAATCTCATCTTCGTGATCGGGCCCAACATGGGGCTCGGTCACAGCTCGATGGTCTACATGGCCGAGTCGGCGATCAACTATCTCGCGAGCGCACTCGACGAGGTGGACAGGCACGGCCTGGCGACCTTCGAGGTTCGCGAGGACGTGCAACACGACTACAACGCACGCATCCAGCAGCACATGAAGACCACGATCTGGACCCAGGGCGGCTGTTCGAGCTGGTATCTGGACGCGCATGGCAACAACACCACGCTGTGGCCCAGCTTCACCTTCAAGTTCCGGCAGCTCACCCGCAATTTCGACCTCGACGCGTACCGCACCACCGCCCGCGCCGATCGCAACGCCGGCACACTTGTCCGCACGACCGGATACCAGGAGGTTTCGTCATGACCGACATCAACGGCAAGGTCGCGGTTGTCACCGGCGCAGGCTCGGGCATCGGGCGCGCGCTCACCTACGAATTGGCCAGGCGCGGCGCCCGCCTGGCGATCAGCGATGTGGACGAGGTGGGGCTGGCCGAGACGACCAAGCACGCCCGAGTCATCGGCGCGCGAGTGCACGACGCGCGGCTGGACGTCACCGATCGCAGCGCGGTTCTTGCCTACGCCGAGGCCGTCGCCACCGAGTACGGCAAGGTCAATATCGTCATCAACAACGCCGGCATTGCCTTCACGGGCGATATCACGGACATGACGTTTGCACAGATCGAGCGCGTCATGGACGTCGACTTCTGGGGTGTCGTGAACGGCACCAAGGCGTTCCTGCCGCACGTCATCGCGTCAGGCGAGGGCCACATCGTCAATATCTCCAGTCTGTTCGGGTTGCTCGCCGTGCCGGGACAGGGCGCGTACAACGCGGCCAAGTTCGCGGTGCGCGGCTTCACCGAGGCGCTGCGTCAGGAGATGATCGTCGCCGGCCACCCGGTCCAGGTGACCTGCGTGCACCCGGGCGGGATCAAGACCGCGATTGCCCGCAACGCCGGGGCCGTCGCCGGCCAGGATGCGTCGGCACTGGCCCAGCTGTTCGACACCAAACTCGCCAAGATGTCCCCGGACGCCGCGGCGAGATCCATCCTGCGCGCCGTCACCGCGAACCGCGCCCGAGCAGTGGTGGGGCTGGACGCGAAGTTCCTCGACGTCCTGGTGCGGCTGCTCGGCTCGCGGTACCAGCGCGTGCTCGCCCTGAGCGCCAAGCGGACCGGCCTCTCGTCTTTCCCGGCGGCGGGCACGGCCGCCGACGAGAAGAAGATCTCCGCCTGATGCACGCACCACACCCGCTCGTTCGGGCGTTCTCCGCGCCGGTGTACCGGGTCGGCTTGCACCATCGCACATCGCTCAAGTGGGGCCGGCGGATCATTGACTGGGGCGGCCGATTCGCCCGGCTGCCACCCGGATCACACGTCGAGCACATCCGGCTCGGCGGCCGCCCCGCCGAGCGGGTGACGGTCGGCGCGACCCAGCGTCCGCGCGCCGTGCTGTACCTGCACGGCGGCGGCTACACCCTCGGCTCCCCCCGGCTGTACCGGGCGTTGGCCGCGCACCTGTCCAGGTCTGCGGGCGCCGTCGTCTTCTGCCTCGACTATCGCTTGGCCCCGGAGGACGTGTACCCGGCGGCGTTGGATGACGCCGTCGCTGCTTTTCGCGACCTCACCGCCGTGCACGGCTTCGATCCGAAGCACATCGCGATCGCCGGCGACTCCGCCGGCGGCGGACTAGCTGTCGCCGCCGCCCGGGCACTCACCGACCAGGGCCTGCCGCCGGGGGCGTTGGGTTTGCTGTCGCCGTGGACTGATCCGTCCGACGATGCGATGGCGCGCCGCGATTTCGTCACCAACGTGGCCTGGGGAACCCGCAGCGCCAGCCAGTACCGCGGCGCCGCTGACCCGCATGATCCCGGCTACGCCCCGATGTACGCAGAGCTGGAGGGTCTGCCGCCGACGATCATCCAGTGCAGCACGGTAGAGATGCTGTACCCCCAGATTCAACGGTTCGCCGAGCGGCTGGAGAAGGCCGGCGTCGAGGTCGAACTGATCGCCCGGCCGAACTGGTGGCACAGCATCCAGGTGCTGGCGGGCACACTGCGCGAAGCAACCGACGCGGTGCAGGATCTCGGCAACTATCTCCACGCCCACATCTGAACGCCGATCAGCAGGCCCGAACCCGCCCCGCCAGATGTGGCTTGCCCGATTTCGCGTTACGCACGTCCAGTTCCCAGCCACCCTCCTGCTGAACGCTCGTGATGGCGACGGTCGACGGGAGCAGCACCGGGGTCTTGAAGGACACGTCCACCGCGAAGCTCGCCGGGAGCCGGCCCTCCAGACAAGCCAAGGTGCGCGCCTTGAGCCACATGCCGTGCGCGATCGCCCGCGGGAAGCCGAACGCCCTCGCGGTGAGCGCATGCATATGGATCGGATTGCGGTCGCCCGACACCGCGCCGTACCGGCGCCCGATGTGCTCCACGACTCGTACCTGTGCGGCAGGCGCCGACCGCGCGGCCTGCTCAGACGCCGCGGCCTGCTCAGACGGCGCCGGCGTCTCGGTCTGTCGAGACCGGACAGCGCCCTCGTCGGTCCCGTGGGCTCCGTGGGCTCCGCGGCGCAGATACGTGCTGCGCCCGGCCCACACCCGCTCGCCACCGACGCGGGCTTCGGCCAACAGGTCGAGCTGCTGGCCCGCCTTGTGCGGGCGCAGATCCGCCGCCCACACCCGCAGTGACACCTGCTCGGCCACGTCGACAGGGCGCACAACGGTGATCGAGTTGGCCACGTGCACCAGACCGACGAGCGGAAACGGGAACGCCGGCCGCACCATGAGGGCAACCGATAGCGGAAAGGCCAGCACGTGCAGGTAGGTGGGCGGCAACTCGTCGCTGAGCCGGAATCCGCAGACCCCCTGGTAGGCGGCGAGATGGTCACGATCGATGCGCTGGTCCGCGAGTTCGTATACCGAGTCGGGCAGCGACGACCCGCGGTGCAGCGGACCGGTCACCGCCGCGCGGGCGTACAGGGGACCCAGGGCAGGCGCCTTGGAGAGCTGGGTGACGTCGTCGGTCATGGCCGTTGTCCGCTACGCGCCTACGAGGTTCTGCCCGCACACCCGCAGCACCTGCCCGTTGACCCCACCAGCACCAGGTGAACTCAGCCAGACAACCGCTTCGGCCACATCCACCGGCAAGCCGGCCTGTTGCAGGCTCGATAGACGCCGGGCGACCTCACGGGTGGCCAGCGGCATCTTGGCAGTCATCTCGGTGTCGATAAATCCTGGTGCTACGGCATTGATGGTGCTGTGGCCGTGACCGGCGAAGGCCGCGGCCGATGCGCGAACGAGTCCGATGACACCCGCCTTGGTCGCACCGTAGTTCGTCTGACCACGATTGCCCGACAGTCCCGTGGTCGAGGAGAGGCAGACGACCCGGGACTGGTCACGCAGCTGATCACTACCCAGCAGCGCCTCGTTGATCCGCAGCTGCGATTCCAGGTTGACCGCGAGGACCGAGTCCCATTGCTCCGGCTTCATGTTCGCGAGCAACTTGTCGCGGGTGACACCGGCGTTGTGCACCAGGACGTCGAGTCCGTCGGTGTGTCCGGCCAGGTGCGCGAGCAGCCTGTCCGGGGCGTCGCCTGCCGCGACGTCCAGGTGCAGGGTGCTGCCTCCCACCCGATTCGCCACCTTGGCAAGCGCCTCGCCGGCCTGCTGCAGATCAGCGACGATGACCCGAGCCCCGTCGCGTGCCAGCACCGCAGCGATCGCGGCCCCGATGCCACGCGCCGCGCCCGTGACGAGCGCGGTCTTTCCGGCCAGCGGGCGATCCCAGTCAGCCGGTGAGGGTGCCACCCCGGCGCCCAGCCGGACGGGCTGGCCGTCCACGTAGGCAGCCTTGCCGGAGAGGAAGAACCGCAATGCCGATTCGAGTGAGGCGTCGTCTTCGAGGAGGAGGAGATTCGCGGTCGAGCCACGCTGCAGCTCCTTCGCCAGCGAGCGAACGATCCCGTCGATGGCCTGGCGCGTGGCATCGGCAGTGATGTTCTCACCATCGGCTGGCAGGCCGAGTACCAGCACTCTGCCCGAGGGCAGCAGGCGCTTGAGGTGGCCGGCGAAGAACGTCCGCAGTCCGGCGAGATCCGCGGGAGTCGCCACCGAGGTGGCGTCGAGGATCAGCGCTCCCCACCCGTCCTGCCCACCCTCGGGATCCCCCACCTGGGCGCCGGCGGCGTCCAGAACCGCTGCGATATCTGGGCGAGCGATCGCCGCGGTCGACCCGATGAGCACCGGTCCGGGTAGGAGCGGGTCGCCGTCGTGGTACCGGCGCAAGACGGCTGGGCGCGGTAGGCCGACCCGAGACGCCACGGCCGAGCCGATCGGGGAGTTCACCAGATCGAGATAGCGATCGCTCATTTCAGGCCTCCAGGATGGCGACGACGCCCTGGCCGCCCGCGGCACAGATGGAGATGAGTCCCCGACCAGAGCCCTTCTCGTGCAGCTGCTTGGCAAGGCTGGCCACGATGCGGCCGCCGGTCGCGGCGAAGGGGTGACCCGCGGCCAACGACGAGCCGTTGACGTTGAGCTTGGCCCGATCGATCGGTCCCAAGGCCGCATCCAGGCCGAGGTACTGCTGGCAGAAGGTGTCGTCCTCCCACGCGGCCAGCGTGGTCAGCACCGTGGCGGCGAAGGCTTCGTGGATCTCGTAGAAGTCGAAGTCCTGCAGTGACAGCTTGTTGCGGGCCAGCAGCCGTGGCAGCGCGTAGACCGGCGCCATCAACAGGCCGTCGGCCCGCTTGTCGCCGTGCACGTAGTCCACCGCGGCCGTCTCGGCGTCGACGAAGTACGCGAGTACGGGCGTCTTGTGCTGCTCGGCCCATTCGTCGCTGGCCAAGAGCACGGCAGAGGCACCGTCTGTCAGCGGCGTCGAGTTGCCCGCGGTCATGGTCGCAGCCTCGCCCTTCCCGAAGACCGGACTGAGTGTGGCGAGCTTGTCGACCGATGAGTCCGCGCGCAGGTTCTGGTCTCGGCTGAGGCCGAGGTAGCCGGTCATGAGGTCGTCGAAGAAACCCCGATCGTAGGCCGCGGCCATGCGTTGGTGGCTGGCGGCGGCGAGCTCGTCCTGCGACTGGCGGGTGATGCCCCACGCGCTCGTCGTGATGGCCTGGTGCTCACCCATCGACAGTCCGGTGCGCGGTTCCACATTTGCCGGAATGGAGGGCATCAGCTGCTGGGGGCGGATCCCCGCCAGGGCCTTTACCCGAGCTCCGACCGACCTCGCGCGGTTTGCCGCCAGCAGGACCTGGCGCAGATCCTCGTTGAGCGCGATCGGAGCGTCCGAGGTGGTGTCGACGCCGCCGGCGATCGCCGAGTCGACCTGCCCGAGCGCGATCTTGTTGGCAACGAGAATCGCGGTCTCCAACCCAGTGCCGCAGGCCTGTTGGACGTCGTAGGCGGGAGTGTAGGGAGAAAGCGTGGAGCCGAGCACCGACTCACGGGTGAGGTTGAAGTCGCGGCTGTGCTTGAGCACGGCTCCAGCGGCGACCTCACCGACGCGCTCGTTCTGCAGACCGAACCGAGCGACCAGGCCGTCGATCGTCGCAGTCAGCATGTCTTGGTTCGAAGCCCGTGTGTACGGCCCGTTCGATCTCGCGAACGGGATGCGGTTGCCACCGACAATGGCGGCCCGGCGGTTTGTCATCAGATGTGTCCCTTCCGTGCAGGCATCGACTGTGTCACCCCGTTCGATGCGTGCGGCGACGCCGATGTGCAGGGCAGTACTACCCAAGAGTAACCGGTACCTTGAGTAACGTGAAGAATCCTGTGGCGT
>JALYIS010000225.1 GCA_030775705.1 Actinomycetota bacterium | reverse complement strand
ACCGCCATCTTGTCAATGACAAGATGGCGGTACTGTAGCCACATGGCCGAAGTAGCTGATCGCCCCTACCACCACGGCAAACTGCGCGAGACGCTCATCGCGGCCGCTGTCGCCGAGGTCGAGACGGTAGGGGCTGCCGGTGTCAGCCTGCGCGAGATCGCCCGTCGCGCAGGCGTATCTCATGCTGCGCCGGCACACCACTTCGGTGACAAAGCCGGAGTCTTCACCGCCATCGCGACCGACGGTTTTCGGCTAGCCGCCGACGTGATCGGGCCTGCGGCCTCGGGTCCCTTCGGGTTCCTGCACGGTGGCGTCGCGTACATCGAGTTCGCAATTTCCCACCCCGGCCACTTCGAGGTCATGTTCCGCCCAGACCTGTACCGGGGCGAGGATCCTGAGCTCATCGAAGCCCGCGATGCCGCGTTCCGGATCCTGTACGGAAGCGCCCAGACGCTTCTGGGCACCGACTCCCCCGACGAGATCACCGGCGTGGTCATCGCTGGCTGGTCCCTGTCCCACGGGTTCGCCACGCTGTGGCTCAACGCCAACCTTGAGGACCGACTCGGCCCCGACCCGGCCAGCATCGCCGAACAACTCAATGACGGTCTCATCGCACTCGGCCGCGCCGCGCAGCGCCAACGTGAGCACACCTGATTCGCGAGCGCTGCACACTCCACCGAAGCGCGATAGCTAGCGCGGCGGTAGGAGCGTGCGAGTTCCACCCTGTGGGGCTAGGTCTGGACCGCGCTCGCCGATCGCCTTGCGCCGAGCGGCGTTAGGCTCCGCTTTTCTCGTCATTGTCGGCTGTGCGACCTCGGGCTGGCCGCGACGTGACCGTTGCGGCAGAAACTAGGAAGGGGAATGACGAATGAGAATCTTCGACGGGCTGGACGCGCTCGAGGCAGCAGTCGGCGAGCATCTCGGCCACAGCGAATGGCGAACCATCACCCAGGAGCAGGTGAACACGTTCGCCGACGCCACCGATGATCACCAGTGGATCCACGTCGACCCGCAGCGTGCTGCGGCGGGCCCCTTCGGAGCCCCGATCGCGCACGGCTATCTCACCCTTTCGCTGCTGCCTGCGCTGTCGTCGCAGGTGTACCGCGTCGATGGCCTGCGGATGGGTGTCAACTACGGCCTGGACCGCGTCCGGTTCCCGGCGGCGGTGCCGGTCGGATCACGGGTGCGAGCGGGGGTCGAGCTGGTGGCGCTCAGCCGCGACCGGCAGGGGTCGCGCGCCACCATGCGTGTCACGATCGACTTGGACGGCTCGGCGCGGCCAGCATGCGTGGCCGACGCGATAGCCCTGCTCGTGCCATGATCCCCGTCCGTCAACGACCGCCAGTCCGCCGAGGAGTCAGCGATGAGCTTCAATCTCGCCACGATGCTGCACGAGTCCGCGCTAGCCACTCCCGACGCCCCGGCGCTGCGCTTCGCCGGCCAAACGATCAGCTACGCCGAGCTGGACGACCAATCGGGTCGGTTCGCCGCCGGACTGGGCGCCGCCGGGCTGACGCCGGGTCAGGTGGTCGCCATCCAACTGCCCAACCTGCCGCACTTCGTCGTCGCCTACTTCGGGACGCTCAAGGCGGGACTCACCGCGCTGCCGCTGAACCCGCTGCTCAAATCACGGGAGATCGCGTATCACCTCACCGACTCTCAGGCCCGGATGCTGGTGACCTACGAAGGTTTCCTCGAGGAGGCTGGCGACGCCGCGGCGTCGGTGGGCATTGCGGTGTACGTCGTTTCGTTGAGCGGGGCAGCGCTGCCGGCAGGCATGCACTCGGCAGAGGACTTGATGGGACCCGAGCCGCTCGCCGAGCCTGGCGGCGAGATCCACCCGACGAAGGCTGACGACACAGCGGTGCTGATCTACACCAGTGGCACCACGGGCAAGCCCAAGGGCGCCGAACTCACCCACTTTCAACTGTTCATGAACTGCACTGTGGCCGGGAATCTGTTCGGTGCCCGTGCCGACGACGTGACGCTGGCGGTGCTGCCGTTCTTCCACGTCTTCGGGCTGTCGTCGGTGATCAACGTGACGCTTCGCTACGGAGGCTCGTTGTCGATCGTTACACGCTTCGAGCCGAAGGCCGTCCTGGATGCACTGGCCGGCGATCGGTGCACGGTGCTCTGTGGCGTGCCGACGATGCTGCAGGCCCTCGCCGAGATGGACACCTCAGACCGGGACCTCTCCGCGCTGCGGGTGGCCGTGTCGGGGGGCGCCTCCCTGCCCGGCGATGTGATGCGTAGCTTCGAGGACAAGTTCGGCATCATCGTGCTCGAGGGATACGGGCTCTCCGAGACAGCAAGCACTACGTCGTTCAACACCAGCGCCCAGAACCGCAGACTGCTCTCGATAGGCAAGCCGATCTGGGGCGTCCAGATGCGTATCGGTGACTCCGCCGACCAGCCGCTGCCTGCCGGCAGTGAGCACATCGGCGAGATCCTGATTCGTGGTCACAACGTCATGAAGGGCTATCTCGGCCGACCCGAAGCCACCGAAGAGGCCTTCCGCAACGGGTGGTTCCACACCGGAGACCTCGGCTATGTCGACTCCGACGGCTTCTACTTCATCGTAGATCGCAGCAAGGATCTCGTGATTCGTGGCGGCTACAACGTCTACCCGCGCGAGATCGAGGAGGTGCTCTTCGAACACCCCGACATCGCCGAGGCGGCGGTGATCGGCAAGCCCGACGAGCGCCTCGGCGAGGAGGTCGTAGCTGTCGTCGTGGTCCGTGACGGAGCTTCGTTGTCGTCCGACGAGCTGATCGGCTACTGCAAGCAACGTCTCGCCGCGTACAAGTACCCGCGCGAGATCCGGTTCCTCGACACACTGCCGAAGGGCCCTACCGGCAAGGTCCTCAAAGCCCAACTCCGCACGCCCTAGAGACCGAGGGCGCAGCACGCGGACGCTCTACACACTGCGATCGCGCACGCCAGTCGAGACGGCGCATCCCCACCGAGTTGGGGGCCAGGCGGCGGCGTGAATCCGAAGCTGCTCCTAGCGGTCGGATGTCAGCCCGTTTCCGCCCCGCCCTACGCCTGGTCGGTCGAGCCCAGAAGGCAGACGTCACCAACTCGGCGGTCTCGGCATCGGTCGGAATCGGACACCTTCACAACGGCGGCTTCGGTCTGACCGCGGCGCTCGACATCCACCTGCCGAAGCTCGACCACGCCGCTGCCGGGACGCTCGTCGCGCGGCACACCCGGTGTGCCCTTACTCGAATGCCCCCGCACCTACATCGACGTCACGCTGTCACTCGTCTGAACGGCGATGACCGCGCTAGTCGACCATCCGGGACGGTGCGGACGTGAGGGAGTCGCGTCGAGCGCGCCGAGGCAGCAGGCTTCTAGTACTTCTCGCCCTTGCGCCAAGCCATCTCCTGCAGCTCGAACGAGTTGCCATGATGCGGTCGGCTGCCGGGGCACCTGCGCCACCGAGCCACGGTGACACCCGGCACAGATGTGTCCGCAAGTCAGCTTGCCTTGCCCCGCTCAGACCAGCTCGCCGACCTTCCTGCGCAGGTAGGCACGTTCGGCGGAGTTCTGGGTGGCGGCGATCGCGGCCTCATACGCCTGCCTCGCCTCGGCGCTGCGGCCGAGCCTGCGGAGCAGCTCGGCGCGGGCGGCGTGCCACGCGTGATAGCCCGTCAGCGGCAGCCGGTCGACCAGCGCGAGGGCGACCTTCGGGCCGTCCAGTTCGGCGACCGCGACCGCGCGATTCAGCGCGACGATCGGCGACGGATCGAGCCGGGTCAGCTGGTCGTAGAGCGCCACCACCTGGGACCAGTCCGTGTCCTGCGCCGTGGGCGCGTCGGTGTGGACAGCATTGATCGCGGCGAGCATCTGGTAGCGGCCGGGTCGGTTGATCGCGAGGCACTCGCGGACCAGGTCGTGGCCCTCCACGATCATCGCGCGGTCCCAGCCGGCGCGGTCCTGCTCGCCGAGCGGAACCAACTGTCCATTCCGCACGCGGGCCGCTCGCCGGGCCTCGATGAGCACCAGCAGCCCGAGCAGGCCGGCCACTTCCGGCTCCTCGGGCAGCAGCCGACGCAGGATCCGCGTCAGCCGGATGGCCTCGCTCGTGAGCTCGGCTCTGACCGGGTCGCCCTCGCCGGTGGCGAGGTAGCCCTCGTTGAAGACGAGGAACAGCACCGCCAGCACGCCGCCGAGCCTCTCGGGCAGATCGGCGCCCTCGGGCACCCGGTACGGCACCTTCGCCGCCGCGATCTTCTTCTTCGCACGGGTGATCCGCTGCGCCATCGTGGTCTCGGGCAC
>JALYIS010000224.1 GCA_030775705.1 Actinomycetota bacterium | reverse complement strand
GCCCCAAGCCGCCCCGCAGCGAGGCAAACACCGCACCAGCCCCTGGATCGTGGGCGCCGGTGTCGGTCACTGCCTGGGCCGCGCGAACCAGGGAGCCGCCCGCGGCTTCCAGGTGGGCAGCCAGCGCGGGCATCGTGGCCTTCAGCGAAAGATCATCAGACCGCCCGGCGTAAACGCCGCCGAGCAGGGGTTCCACCAGACGGTCGGCTACCTCGTTGCCCAATCGTGATCGGACGAGGGCGCCGACCGCGATGTCCTCGACCAGCGGCTGCATTCCGGCATCACCGGCTTCGGTCAGGATCCGGTCCAAAGCACCAGCGCTCAGGACACCGCTCGCACGGACGGTCTCCACATCGGCGGGTATGCCGAGCATCGTTCTCGCCGGCAACGGATGTGCCTTGCCCCCGGCGCGGACGTTCGCCGCGGTGGTCGATGGCGCGATCAAGTCCCCCGCGAGTCCGACAGCTCTGATGAGGTCGACAGCCTCGGGGCGACGCACCAGGACGGCCTCAGCCCCGACGTCGACCTCGATGCCCGCGATCCTGGCGGACCGCAGCTTGCCCCCGGGCGCCGAGCTCGCCTCGAGGACTAGCACCTCGACGCCTGGAAGCCGAGATGCGATGCGGTATGCGGCGGCCAGCCCGGACACACCACCGCCGACGACGACTACGCGACTCACAGCGAGTGGACGAGCTCGACTACACGGGTCACCACGTCGGGATCTGTCTCCGGAAGCACGCCATGCCCGAGATTGAAGATGTGGCCGCCGGTGCCGCGGCCCTGCCGTACGACCCGGCGGACCTCGCGCTCGATGACCGACCAATCTGCGAGCAGCGTCGCTGGATCCAGGTTGCCCTGGACGACCGAGCCGGAGCCGATCCGTCGCGCGGCCTCGTCGAGCGGAATGCGCCAGTCGACGCCGACCACGTCGGCCCCCGCCAGTCGCATGAGGTCCAGGATCTCGCCGGTGCCGACCCCGAAGTGGATCCGCGGGGTTCCACTGCCTGCGAGGGGCTCGAGGACGGCGCGGCTGTGCGGCAGCACGAAGTGCTCGTAGTCCGCGCGCGAGAGCGCGCCGGCCCACGAGTCGAACAGCTGGACCGCCGAGGCGCCCGCCTTGACCTGCGCCAGCAGGAACTCGCGGGCAATGGCTGCCAGCCGTGCGAGCAGTGCGTTCCACAGTTCCGGCTCGCCGTGCATGAGCGCCTTCGTCCGCGCATGATCGCGTGACGGGCCGCCCTCGATGAGGTAGCTGGCAAGGGTGAACGGGGCACCGGCGAAGCCGATCAGCGGCGTGGCGCCCAATTCCGCGACAAGCATCGTGATGGCTTCGGTGATGTATCCGACGTCGTCCGGCTCGAGCGGGCGCAGCGCCCGCAGGTCGTCGTTGTTGCGGATCGGCTCTGCGACAACCGGCCCAACGCCCGCCACGATGTCGACGTCGACCCCGATCGCAACGAGTGGGACCACGATGTCGGAGAACAGAATCGCGGCGTCAACGCCGTGGCGGCGCACTGGTTGCATGGTGATCTCAGCGATCAGCTGGGGATTCTGGCAGGCCTCGAGCATCGCGTTGCCGGCGCGCAGGGCGCGGTACTCCGGCAGGGATCTGCCGGCCTGCCGCATGAACCAGACCGGGGGCGATGTCGACGGGCGAGCACCATACGCCGTCTGGACGAACCCGGACCGGCTCGCCGATTGCCGGGGTTCAGTGGCTGCGGGCTGGTGCGCCTCATCGGCCGCGCGTAGTGGCTTCGACATCGCCCTCCATGGTCGCATGGAGCAGCGCCCGCCTGCTCATCCGACGGCGCGCCTTCGGCACATTGTCAGTGCCGCATGTCAGCGTAGGTCCATGCGGTCGGCACTCGGCCGCGGCGCGAGGCGGCCCGCGAGGGGGAGCTCGATGTTGATGGACCAGCGTGTGCACTGCCCCGTCTGCGCGCGGGTTCGATTCGTGGAGATTCCGCCTTGCACCGACGGACACGGTGCCGATTGCCCGGACCGGGCGTGTTCGGCCTGCGGGACCGCGCTGCTCGTCGACCCGCACACGAACAACGACCGCCGGCGGTCCGGTGTGCGACACGCGGCCTGACGCCGTCGACCACACATGCTCCGGCCCCATCCCATCCGCCAGGTGAGTGACGTGGACGACATACCTAACGTGCCCGCAAGCGATCCGGACGAACCGCCGCCGGACTTGTTCCGCGACGCGGTGCGCAGCATGACGGGAACTGCGGTGCGCCGAGAGGTCCGGGTCGAGCCGCTGCGGCCCCCGCAGCGGCTGGCACCGTTCAGCTATGCGATTTCGACGGACGTTCTCGGGCCTGACGGTGACGAACTCGCGACCGGACGGCTCGTGCTGCTGCACGATCCCGACGGCGCCGAGGCATGGGATGGCGTGCTGAGACTGGTCGCCTTCGCCTCTGCCGAACTCGACCCACAGATGGGTGTGGATCCGATGCTTCCCGCGGTCGGCTGGAGCTGGCTCACCGGAGCGCTCGAGGAGCGCGGGGCCGCGTATCGCGCGGCCGGCGGTACCGTCACCCAGACCACGTCGACCAGATTCGGAGATCTCGCCGGACCGAGCACGACTATCGAGCTCGAGCTCAGGGCGTCGTGGACTGCCGACAACCCCGACATGACCGCCCACTTGTACGCCTTCGTCGACATGGTGTGCGCGGCGGCTGGCCTCCCCCCGGAAGGTGTCACCTTGCTCACGCCGGGCACGTGAGCGACGCTCTCGACGCGGGTGCAGCGCTCGAATCCCTCGCACCCGGGCCCGACGCTCTCGACGCGGCCCCCCTTCTGCGGGAGCCATCCGGCGGAGTCCCGGAACCACTCACGACGCAGCGTGAACTCGATGACCTGGTGGCGCGCATGCGCGAGGGCGTCGGACCGCTAGCGGTGGATGCAGAGCGTGCGTCGGGCTACCGGTACAGCCAGCGCGCCTACCTGGTCCAGCTGCGCCGTGAAGGCGTCGGTACCGCGCTCATCGATCCCATTGCGCTGCCCGATCTCAGCCGGCTCAATGACGCAATCGGGGCGGCCGAGTGGATCCTGCACGCGGCCAATCAGGATCTACCCTGTCTCGCCGAGCTCGGGCTGGTTCCCCAGCGGCTGTTCGACTCTGAGCTGGCCGGCCGACTGCTTGGTGACGAACGCGTCGCCCTTGGCACGATGGTCGACCAGCACCTCGGCATCCGGCTGGAGAAGGGGCACTCTGCCGCCGATTGGAGTACCCGCCCGCTTCCCCATGAGTGGCTGGTGTACGCCGCGCTCGACGTGGAACTGCTGCTAGAGCTGCGCGAGGCCCTGCTTGCCGCCCTGCATGCGGCGGGTAAGCAACTGTGGGCCGAGCAGGAATTTGAGACTGTCCGGCTTGCCCCGCCGTCCGCGCCGCGTGTGGACCCGTGGCGCCGCACCTCCGGCATCCACAAGGTCCGCAATCGCAGGCAACTCGCAATAATCCGCTCGCTATGGCTCGCCCGTGACGGTTACGCCTGTGAACGCGACATCGCGCCAGGACGGATCCTGCCGGACTCCGCGATCATCGATGCTGCCAAGGCGGATCCGAAGCGACCGGCCGACCTGGCAGCACTTGCAGTATTCGGTGGTAGTCGCCAACGCCGCCAGCTCGGGCGCTGGTTCGCCGCAATCGAGCAGGCTCGCCAGCTCGGCGAGGACGAGCTACCGCCGACCACGGGCCCTGTAGGCGACGACATGCCGCCGTCTGCGCGCTGGCGCGATCGGGATCCGGTCGCCGCGGAGCGCCTCGCAAAACTGCGCGAGGTGGTGACTGGCTTGGCGGGCGAGAACTCCGTGCTGGCACAGAACCTGCTCCCGTCCGAAATCGTGCGCCGGGTCGCCTGGCAACCGCCGGACCACCCGACTCAGTTGTCAGTAGCCGCGCGCCTGCGCGAGCTCGGTGCGCGACCATGGCAGGTCGAGATCACTGGGCAACCGCTTGCCGCGGCGTTGGCATAGCGAGCTCAGCCGGCTGGGCGGCCTCGTGAATCGTCAGCTGACGGGGCAGCTCGATGCGGATCGCGAGGCCCCCGAAGGGCGGCGCAGCCGCCTGCAGGCGGCCATGATGAGCCTCGACGATCAGCCTGACTATGGCCAGCCCGAGGCCCGCTCCCCGGGTCGCGGTGCGTAGCCGACCCCCGCGCCGAAACGGCTCGAACAGCGCATCAACGTCGGCCGCAGGGATCACGACCCCCCCGTTGGATACGTGCAGCCATACCCGCTCAGTTGTCTCGCCGGTAGTGACGCGCAGCCATCCTCCAGGCACGTTGTGCCGGATGGCGTTCTCCACCAGGTTGCCGATCAGTCGCTCGAGCAGCCGCGGGTCCCCCGGGGTCACCGCGGGGTCCACCTCCGCTTCGATGGTGACCTGCTTGTCGGCCGCCTCCGCCCGGACGACATCGAGCACGGCAGGCACCAGCTTGCTGAGATCGACATTCTCCACCACCTCGAGCTCACCCCGCCCGACCGCTTGCAGACGGGCCAGCGTGAGCAGCGACGAGACCAGGCGTTGCGCACGTTCGGCGGCATTCTCGACCACGTCGCCCATCCGCCGCAGGTCGGCCGCGTCAGCGTTGGGGTCCGCCAGGGTTACCTCGAGTTCGGTTCTGATCACCGCCAGCGGAGTCCGCAACTCGTGGCTCGCATTTGCCACGAACAGCCGCTGACTGTCGAAGGCCGCGTCGAGCCTGGCGAGCATGTCGTCGAACGTGTCGGCCAACTCCCTGAGCTCATCGTCAGGGCCGCCCAGATTGATCCGCTGGTCGAGGGTCTCGGTCGACAGCTGCCGTGCGGTGTGGGTGAGCCGCGCGATCGGGCGCAACGCCTGCTTGGCGAGCAGGTAGCCGCCGGTGGTCCCGATCACGACGATGATGCCGAAGTAGATCAGGCCGGTATGGAGCAGGTAGTCGACGGAGTTGTGCCGCGCCTGCGCGCCGATCGTGCTTGGAGTGACCGTCGTCGTGACACCGTGATCGGTGATCGTGAGAGTGCCCGGTGTCTTGAAGAACTTGAGCTGGGCGATGGAGCGATCGAGCAGGACGATCGAGGTGAAGAGCAGGGAAACTCCGACGAGCAGGACCAATCCGCCGTAGAGCAACGCCATGCGGATCCGCAGCGTTGGGCGGAAGAGCCTCACGAAACGGTTCCAACTCCTGTCAACGCGGCAGGGTCGATCCGGTACCCGGAACCGACCACGGTGTCGATGATCGCCGGCTCACCCAACTTGCGACGCAGGGTCATCATCGTGACCCGGACGGTCGTCGTGAAGGGGTCTGCGTTCTCGTCCCACACCCGGTCAAGCAACTCCTCGCTGCTGACCACGGCCCCCTGCGCGGTGAGCAGCGTCTCGAGAACGCCGAACTCCTTACGGGTGAGGTCGATCAGTTCGCCCTGGCGGCTCACGGTGCGCTTGGCGGAGTCAAGTTCTATGTCTCCGGCCGACAACACGGGCGGGGCGGCGGGAGTCGTGCGGCGACCGAGCGCTCGCACCCTGGCAACCAGCTCCGCGAACGCAAACGGTTTGGCGAGGTAGTCGTCGGCGCCGAGCGCCAAACCTGACACCTTGTCCTCCACGGTGCCACTGGCCGTGAGCATCATCACCCGGGTCAGGACGCCCTCGTCAGACAGGCGGCGGCATATCTCATCCCCAGTCATCCCGGGCAGGTCGCGATCGAGCACGACGACGTCGTACCGGGTGAGCGCAGCCTTGCGATAGCCGTCGTCCCCGTCAGTGGCGACGTCGACGGCCATGCCCTCGCGCCGCAACCCGCGGGCCACCGCTTCCGCGAGGGAAACTTCGTCCTCAACGACGAGGATTCGCATATCTCAGCCTCCTGGCAGTTCCTTGCTCAATCGCCGTCCAGGTGACCTGAACGGCGCGCGGCCTGAATCTCTCCATCCTGGTCGCTACTGCGCTGAACGAGCGCGGCCCACTCAACGATGCGCCGCCCAATGATCTGGGCCGTGATCCCGGCCGCTGCTCGGACATCGGCTACCTTGCCATGTGCCAGAAACTCTGGCGAGATCCCGACTTCACGACAAGGCACATCGACGCCCGCCTCGCGCAGTGCCTGCGAGATCCGCGCGCCCGCTCCGCCGACGACGACACCATCCTCCACCGTGACCACCAGCTGAGCCTGCACGGCCAGGGCGAGCAGCGCCGGATCCACCGGCGTCACCCAGCGGGGGTCGACGACCCGCACCGAATAGCCAGCCCGGTGCACGGTGCGCGCGGCGTCGAGTGCATCCGATGCCATGGCGCCGACCGAGATGACCAGGACATCGACCTCCTCGCCGGGGCTCGGTTCGGCAAGGATGTCCACGTCGCCCAGGCGGCGCGAGGCAGGTAGGTCCGGGCCCAACGGGGTCTTCGGGAACCGAACGACAGTGGGGCCGCTGGCGTGCGCCAGCGCCTCGTTCAGCTCCTCGCGCAGCCGGGCCTCGTCTCGAGGTGCCGCGATTCGGATGCCCGGCACGATTCCGAGTAGAGCCAGGTCCCACATTCCGTTGTGAGAGGCGCCGTCATCGCCGGTGATCCCTGCCCGATCGAGCACCACGGTCACCGCGAGGCTGTGCAGCGCCACGTCCATCAACAGCTGATCGAAGCCACGATTCATGAATGTCGCGTAGATCGCCACGACCGGGTGCAAGCCCCCTGAGGCAAGCCCGGCAGCTGAGGTGAGGGCATGTTGCTCGGCGATGCCGACGTCATAGGTGCGGCCAGGAAACTTGCGGGCGAAGCCCCCCAGACCTGTCGGTTCGCACATCGCCGCCGTGATCGCGACGATGTCGTCGCGCTGCTCCCCCAGACGAACGAGCTCCTCGCCGAACACGCTCGTCCACGACCTCCCGCTGGACGGGCGCGCCAACCCGGTCTCCGGATCGAAGCCCCGGGACTGGTGCATCTGGTCGGCTTCGTCGTTCTCTGCGGGGGCATACCCGTACCCCTTGCGGGTGACGCAGTGCACGAGCACCGGCGCACCGAACCCACGTGCGAGGCGCAATGCGTGCTCGAGCGCCTCGATGTCGTGTCCATCGACCGGGCCGACGTATTTCAACCCCAGATCCTCGAACATGCCCTGGGGGGCGAGCAGGTCCTTGATGCCGCGCTTCACCCCGTGCAGGGCCTCATACAGCGGCGTGCCCACGACTGGCGTTCGGCCTAAGGCTCCCTTCACCTGTACGAGCATCCGCTCGTACCCAGGCCGCAACCTCAGGCGAGTGAGGTGCTCGGCCAGGCCGCCCGTCGTCGGGGAGTAGGAGCGACCGTTGTCGTTGACGACGACAATCACCGGACGGTCAGCGCCGGCGATGTTGTTCAACGCCTCCCAGCACATTCCGCCGGTGAGGGCGCCGTCACCCACCACAGCGACGACAGGCCGCCGCTCGTCGCGCACCTCGAAGGCCTTGGCCAGGCCATCGGCGTAGGACAGTGCAGTGGAGGCGTGGGAGTTCTCGATCCAGTCGTGCGGGCTCTCCTCACGGCTCGGATAACCGGACAGTCCACCGGTCTGCCGCAGGGTCGGCATCCGAGACGCCCGACCGGTGAGAATCTTGTGCACATATGCCTGGTGCCCCACGTCGAACAGGATCGGTTCCGTCGGCGAGTCGAATACCCGGTGCAGCGCGATCGTGAGTTCGACCGCGCCCAGGTTGGGGCCGAGGTGCCCGCCGGTGAGCGACACGGTCTGGACCAGCAGGTCCCGGATCTCGGCGGACAGTAGGGTCAGCTCTTCGTGGCTGAGCCCGCGCAGGTCGGCCGGCGAGGCCAATCGGGCGAGGACTTGGGTCACAGCTCGCGATTCTACCGGGGTCCGGTCGTTTGGCGGCGTTAGACGAGGCTGCCCACCGGCTGAGTCTGGCCGGCCGCGGATTGGCCTGCCGGAGTGAGGATGGCGACACATTCGACGTGGTGGGTCATCGGGAACGCATCGAATGCCCTAATTCCATCCAGCCGCCACCCGGCGTCGAGCGCGGTTCGGACATCGCGGGCAAGTGAGGCCGGATCGCAGCCGACGTAGCCGATCGCACGTGGAGCGAGCCCGATCACTGCGTTCATGACCTCCCGACCGGCGCCGGCACGCGGCGGATCGAGGACGACCAGATCAGCCACGACATCGATCCCGGCCAGGAAAGGACCGGTTACCCGGCCCGTGAGCACCTGGGCCCACGGCATGGCCGCCAGGTTCTGCGCGGCGTCGGCCGCCGCCTGCCGTGATGACTCGACCGCGACCACCCGTCCGGTGTTGCCCACGGCGTCGGCCAGGATCACGCTCAGCGCGCCGGCTCCGGCATAGAGGTCGAGAACAGCCTCCCCCGGCCTCGGGGACAGGCCGTCGATCAGTGCGGCGGCGAATGCCGGCGCGGCATGCGGGTGCACCTGCCAGAAACCCGATGCGGCGACGAGGAACTCGTGATCGTTGATCCGTTGAGCCAGCCTCGCCGGCCCCTGCACCACGGTCACGCGGTCCGGCGGGCGGCGCCCGCGCGCCTGCCTGCCGGGCCCCGGGCGATGCTCCAGGATGCCGACCTCGTCCTGCGCGTGCACCACCTCGATCCCCGAGCACCCCGGCCACCGCTGACTCCACACCGGCGAGTCGCCGACCCCTGGCACTCCGAGCGGACAGACCTCGACGCGCTCCAGGGCCGCCGATCGATGACGGTGCATCCCCGGCCTCCCATCCGGCCCGACGCCGAACGTGATCCGCGTGCGCCAGCCCAGGGATCCGCCGGGCAACTCCTCGACACGAAAGCCCGCGTCGAGTTCCATCCCGGCAAGTCTGGTGAACTGATCGCGCACCACGCTCGCCTTGAGCTCACGCTGTGCGCTGGGCGAGGCATGCTGCCAGTCACACCCGCCACAGCGTCCAGGGCCGGCGTGCGGGCACGGGGCCTTGACGCGCTCAGGAGAGCGCACCAGCACGTCGACCACGTCCGCGCGGCAGTAGGCGCCGCCCCGGTCCTCGGTGACCCGCGCCGTCACCCGCTCGCCGGGCAGCGCATGCCGGACGAAGACCACCCGGCCCTCGTGGCGGGCAACGCATGATCCGCCATGGGCCACCTGACCCACGTCTAGCTCGACGACGGCGCCCAGGAGAGGCCCGGCCTCAGCCACCGGCAGGCAATGTCGCGTCGGGCTTGGGGGGCGGGTTGGACCCGGCGGCAGCGCTGGCTGTGCTGGCTTCAGAGCCCTCTGCCCGCGCGAGCAACTCGTCGTGGGCGAGCCGGGCCGGACTGGTGCCCTCGGTCCGCCCGCCCGTGGAGTCGAGCTGCCACGGCACGCTGGTGACCATGACTCCCTGCTGGAACAGCAGTCGACCCTTCAAGCGCAGCGCGGTCTGGTTGTGCAGTAGCTGCTCCCACCAGTGCCCCACCACATACTCGGGAATGAACACACTGACGACATCGCGGGGGCGGTCGGCACGTAGCTGCCTGACGTAGTTGACGATCGGTTTGGTCATCTCACGGTATGGAGACTCGAGGATGGTCAGCCGTACCGGCAGGTCGTGCCGCTCCCACTCGGCCAGCAACCGTCTGGTTGCCTCGTCATCGACGTTGACGGTGAGGGCGGTCAAGGTGTCCGGACGCGTGGCGCGGGCGAATGCGAGGGCACGCAGGGTCGGCTTGTGCACCTTCGACACCAGCACGACCACGTGGTTGCGCGACGGCAGTACGAGTCCCACGTCGTCGCTGGCCAGCTCCTCGCTGATGCGGGTGTAGTGACGGTTGATGCTGCGCATCAAGACGTAGAGGATCGGCATGGCGATCAGCACGAGGTAGGCGCCCTTGGTGAACTTCGTGATGATCACGATCACCAGCACGACTCCGGACAGGCTCGCGCCGAATCCGTTGATGGCGCGCGAGCGCGTGACGCGTCGCCGTTCCCCTGGATCGCGTTCCGTGCGCAGGATGCGGTTCCAGTGCCGCACCATGCCGGTCTGACCGAGGGTGAACGAGGTGAAGACACCGATGATGTAGAGCTGGATGAGCCTGGTGACGTCGGCCTTATAGACGATGATGAGAAATCCGGCGACGATCGCGAGGAACACGATCCCATTGCTGTAGGCCAAACGGTCCCCGCGTGTGTTGAGCTGGGTCGGCAGGTTCTTGTCCCTGGCCAGGATGGCTCCGAGCAGGGGGAATCCGTTGAACGCGGTATTCGCCGCGAGCACCAGGATCAACGCCGTCGCGGCCTGGATGTAGAAGAAGCCGACCGAGTGGGGACCGCCCAGGACAGCGCTGGCGACCTGGGCAATGACGGTGCGTTGGGGGGTATGCGCGCAGTCCGGCACGCCTTGGAGCAGGCAACTGCTCGTCGTCGGATCCGTGATATGCACCTTGGTGATCAGCGCCAGGGCGGTGATCCCGACGAACATCGACACGGCAATCAGCCCCATCGCGACCAGCGTCAGTTGGGCGTTCCTCGCCTTCGGAGGTTTGAATGCCGGGACCCCGTTGGCGATGGCCTCCACCCCGGTGAGTGCAGTGCAGCCCGAGGAGAAAGCCCGCAGGGTGAAGAACATGAGGGCGAAGAAACCCAGCGACCCGTATCCGTGCGACGAGGCGACGTGGTATTTCGCGCTCTCGGCGACCGGCGCGTCGCCGACGATAACGCGAAAAAGCCCGGTGCCGATCATGATGAACACGCCGGCCGCGAACAGGTAAGTAGGGGCTGCGAACGCCGCGCCTGCCTCCCGTAGCCCACGCAGGTTCACCGACGCGAGCACCGCCACGAAGACGACTGCCATGGTGACTCGCTGGTGATGCAGCGAAGGGGCAGCCGAGATGATGTTGTCCACGCCGGATGACACTGATACCGCCACCGTCATGACGTAGTCCACCAGCAGTGCGCTGGCCACCACCACTCCCGCGCGGGGGCCGAGATTCTTGGTCGCGACCTCGTAGTCGCCGCCCCCGGTCGGGTATGCGCGTACTAGCTGGCGGTAGGAGGCCACGACCGTCGCCATCAAGACGACGACCGCGCCTGCGACCCACGGCGCCAGGTAGAGGAACGCGGTTCCGCCGAGCGTGAGGACGAGCAGAATCTCCTGGGTTGCGTAGGCAACGCTCGATAGCGCGTCGCTGGCGAAGATCGGCAGGGCGAGGCGCTTGGGCAGAACGGTGTGCCCGGATTGCTCGGAACGAATCGGGCTGCCGATGATGACTCGCTTCAGCACGCGCGTGGGTAGCGTCACGTGGCGCAGAATACGGGGGTGAGAGGATCGCGGCGCACCCAGAGCGGCCTACTCTCCGACAATGCTGACATCGGTGTGTAGCCTCGCCGTGGTTGGTATCCGCCGATTGCCGATCCCGGACCTTGATTGACCCACGGAAGGAGATGTGCCGCTCGTGCACATCGTGAT
Source organism: Actinomycetota bacterium (assembly GCA_030775705.1). Classification (GTDB taxonomy): domain Bacteria; phylum Actinomycetota; class Actinomycetes; order Mycobacteriales; family Jatrophihabitantaceae; genus JALYIS01. The sequence continues at coordinate 7,046 of JALYIS010000224.1, read as the reverse complement.
CATGGGCTGCGGGCGCGTGGGTGCCTCGCTCGCGTACAGCCTGGCGCGACTGGAACACAGCGTCGCGGTCATCGACCAGGATCCACTTGCGTTTCGTAGGCTCGGCGACAAGTTCTCCGCACGTCAGGTGAAGGGCGTCGGCTTCGATCGGGAGACACTGGTCGCCGCCGGCATCGAGCAGGCCGACGCGTTCGCCGCCGTTAGCAGCGGCGACAACTCGAACATCATCGCCGCACGCGTCGCACGTGAGACGTTCGGGGTCCAGAAGGTGGTTGCGCGGATCTATGACCCTAAGCGCGCGGAGGTCTACGAACGGCTCGGCATTCCGACCGTGGCCACTGTGCCATGGACAGCGGGCAGACTGCTCAAGAGTGTGCTCGGCGACGCAACCGCCGAGGCCTGGCGCGACCCGTCGGGAACGGTCAGCCTGGTGCAGGTCACTCCGCATGAGGGCTGGGTGGGCCGCCACCTGCCGGACTTCGAGGCAGCAACGGGGGGGCGGGTCGGCATGCTGACCCGCTTCGGCGTGGGCGAGCTGCCGGTGGCCTCCACCATCATCCAAGCCGGTGACGTGCTGCACGTGTTCGTCACTGATAAGCACGCCGCGCTGCTGCGCGATGTAGGTGCAAGGCCTCCGGAAGGAGCCCACGCATGAGGGTCGCCATCGCCGGCGCCGGCGCCGTCGGGCGATCCATCGCCCGTGAATTGCTCACCAACCAGCATCACGTGCTGTTGATCGACAAGGATCCCGCGAAGGTCGAACCGGATCGGATTCGCGGTGCGGAGTGGCTACTCGGCGACGCCTGCGAGGTCGCCAACCTCGAGAACGCGAAACTCGAGGAGTTCGACGTCGTCATAGGCGCCACTGGCGACGACAAGGTGAATCTGGTCATGGCGCTGCTCGCCAAGACCGAGTTCTCGGTGCGCCGCGTCGTGGCACGGATCAACCACCCGGCCAACGAGTGGCTGTTCACCGAGGCGTGGGGGGTCGACGTCGCCGTATCCACCCCGCGGGTGATCGCCTCGCTCGTCGAGGAGGCGGTCGAGGTCGGCGACGTGGTGCGCCTGTTCGGGCTTCGTGAGGGCCAAGCCAACCTCGTCGAGGTCACCCTGCCGCCCAGCGCCCCTTGCGCGGGCCGCTCCGTTCGCGATCTGCGACTGCCCAGCGACGCCGCGCTGGTCGCAATCATCCGTGGCAGTCGGGTGATCACACCGACGCCCGAGGAGCCGCTGGAGCCTGGTGACGAACTGCTACTCGTCGCCCTTCCCGACACGGAGTCGGCGATCCGCGAGAGCATCCTCGGCAACTGATCCGGTCCGCACCGCTATGCGCGCTCGGTCAAGCCCTCTTGATACCTTCGTCGCGCCCGGGTGACGACCCAGAATCCGGCCGCCACGGCCGCGAGGTACAGCGGAAAGCCCATGGCGATCCTCGCGAACGCCAACCACCCGGTGGCATTGCGCCGGAACAGCGTGAACTGGACGATCGCACGGGACGCGAACAACGCCGTGCCGATCAGTGTCGCGTAGGTGTAGCCCCGCAGCAGGGGTGCACGCCGATACCACGCTGGTATCTCAGGGCCGGGCGCCGGATCGAGGAACTCCCAGAGCAGACCGATGATGGGGCGGCGCACCAGGATCGAGGCGAGGAAGACGCCGGCATAGACGAAACTGCTCCAGATGCCGACCAGGAAGTAGTCCTTGGCGTGTCCGGTCCGCGCGGCGATGACGGCGGCAACCACCACGCCCACCAGGCCCGTTGCCGCCTGCTGAAGTGACTGGTGACGCGCGAGGCGGTAGAGCGCCAGGGCAGCTGCTGAACCAATTGCGGAGATGACCGCCACCCGCAGCGAGCTCACCGAGTTCACGATGACGAACACGACAGGAGGGATCGCCGTGATGAGGCTGCCGGACCAGCCGCCGATGCTGTCCAGCATCTGCCGCCGATAGGTCTCGCGCACTCCGAGAGTGGGCGACTCAGCTACCGGGTTGGCGCCTTCGGTGTGAATGCCTTCGGTGTGAATGCCTTCGGTGTTATCTGGGTCGTCGTTCACGCGCCGCCCTGCAGTTCGTAGTACGGGTTGTAGATCGCCAGCTGCCCACCGTGGACCCCGACGCGACCGCTCGCCTTGATCCGACGACCCGGCTCGATACCCGCGATACGCCGCTGACCCAGCCAGACGAGGTCAACGAAAGCGGTGCCGTCGAAGAGTTGAGCCTCCAGGGTCGGCACGGTGTCAGACGGGTTGTAGACCACGGCTCGCAGTCTTCCAGCGACAGTGACGACCTCGCCGCGGGCGACATCAGCGAGCGAGGTGCACGACATTCGCTCGACGTCCGAGCGCAGCTGTGCCGCGTCCAGGTTGTGCGTGCTCGCCGTCAGGCGGTCACGTAACGACGGGCGATGTCCCACGGACTCAGCGTAGCCGTGCGGCCCCCTGTGCGGTCAGGCCTCCTCACCGTCGGGAGAGAGAATCTCCTTCGGCAAGCGGAGCGCTACCGGTTCGCGCGCGGGCAACGGCTCGGGGCCGCGCACCACGATGACGTCCCTTAAGGCCTTTTCGAAGCGTGCTGACTTGGTGGCGTCCGAGGCGACCGCGCCGACCAGCATCGCCCGCAGGAACCAGCGTGGCCCGTCGATCCCGATGAACCGGACTGCCACCTGGCCGCCGGCCTCCCCTGGGAGCCTGCCGACAAGTTCGGTCCCGAACGGGCCGCCTTCATGCACCCTTACGGACCCCTTCTGAGCGCCGATCGTCGACGAGATCTCCGCGCGCACGTCCTCCCAAATGCCCTCATTGCGGGGAGCGGCAAACACGCCCAACTGCAAGTGACCATCACGGCCGACCAGCGTCGCGGCGATGACCTGCTGGGATTCGTTCATCTCCAGCCGGACGTCGATGCCCGGGACTACCGGGATGCGCAACGCACCGAGGTCCACTCGAGGCAAGTTGTCCACCGGTGCGTCTCGTTCATCCCATGGACCAGTGGTGGGTAGCGGCTCCTCGCGCACCCGCATCTCCCAGGGAGGCGTCGCGTCGATCTTGGACCGGATGGTCGACTTGCCCTTGCGTCGCGCTGCCACTACGTATCCTCTCGATTCTCTGCGGCCACCGCGAGCGCCCGCGCACCGCCCGTCGAACCGTGGCCGCCGTGCCCTCGGACAGAGGAGGGTAGCTCGGTGACCTCAACGAACTCGGCATGCTCGACCCGCTGGAAGACGAGCTGGGCGATGCGCTCGCCGCGACTCAGCTCCAGTGACTTGGCGATGTCGTGATTTATGACGATCACCTTGATCTCGCCGCGGTATCCGGAGTCAATGGTGCCAGGCGAGTTGACCAGGCTCAGCCCCGCACGCGCAGCCAGCCCAGACCGCGGGTGGACGAACGCGGCATAGCCGTCTGGGAGTGCGATGGCCAGACCGGTAGGCAGGACGGCCCGCGCCCCGGGCGCCAGAGTCAGATCGACGGCCGCGACGATATCTGCTCCGGCATCACCGGGCTGCGCGTAACACGGCATCGCAACGTCAGCGTCCAGACGCTGCACAAGGACCCGCAGCGCGCTACGTGTGCTCATCACAAGGTCCCGCGCGGCGGTCGGCCCAGCGAGGTCTCGGATGCGATGCCCATGGGGGCGAACGCTACCCTCGACCGGGTGACCCGCCGCAACGTCAGGCCAGCATCGGGGTCGAGCGCGCAATCGTATGCCGAGCCGCTGCGCACACCGTGGTGGTGGTACCTCGTCTCGATGTTCGTCGCTTCGTTGTTGGCTGCGGAGTTCCACGTGGCCGGGCTCAGTCTCACCGACTGGGTCCCCTACGTCGTGCTGCTGCCGCTCTCGATCGCCATCGTCTGGTGGATGGGGCACAGCCGGCTCGAGATAACACCGAACGAGTTGCGCATCCGCGGTGCACACCTGCCCCTGCGCTTTGTCAGCGGCGCGGTTGCCCTCGACGCCGCCACACTGCGGCGCGTCGTCGGTCGCGAGGGCGATCCGGCTGCCTTCGTCTCGATCCGGCCGTGGATCGGTCCTGGGGTCCAGCTGTGGCTTGACGACCCGGACGATCCGGCACCCTATTGGATCGTCAGCACCCGTCGCCCCCAGCGCGTCGTGGAGGCACTTCGAGCCGCCGGTTAGGGTGCCCGCATGACCTCTGCCGAACATGGACCACGCTTCACCGGGAGGGTTGCGCTGGTCACCGGTGCCAGCCGTGGAATCGGGCTCGCCGTGGCGGCCCGTCTGGTGGCCGAGGGGGCACGCGTCTGTGTGACCGCTCGCAAGCCGGAAGGCCTTGCCGCCGCCATCGAGCAGCTCGGATCTGACAATGCGGTGGCGGTCCCCGGGCGCACCGATGATCCCGCGCATCAGGCCGAGGCGGTGGACACGGCGATGCGGGAGTTCGGCCGCCTGGACGTGCTGGTGAACAACACCGGGATCAACCCGGCATTCGGCCCGTTGATGGACCTCGACGAAGACGTCGCACGCAAGATCATGGATGTGAACGTCCTCGCTGCGCTGGCGTGGACGCGACGGGCCATGTCGGCGGGGCTCGGTGCCGACGGCGAGGGCAGCATCGTTAACGTCGCGTCCGTGGCAGGCCTGGCGCCGGCGCCCGGGATCGCGTACTACGGGGTGAGCAAGTCGGCGCTGATCGGCCTGACCGTGCAGCTGGCGGCAGAACTCAGCCCGGGAGTGCGAGTAAACGCGGTCGCGCCCGCCGTCGTGAAGACAAAATTTGCCGCCGCCCTCTACGAGGGCCACGAGGCCGAGGCGGCCGAGTCCTACCCACTCGCGCGACTCGGTGAACCGGAGGACATCGGCGCAGCCGTCGCGTTCCTTTCGTCGCGCGACGCCGCCTGGATCACTGGGCAGACTCTCGTCGTGGACGGCGGACTGGGCCTTCGCGCGAGTTTGTGAGTTGCCGGGACGAGCCTGTCAGGCGCAATCGCGGCAAATGAACTGCCCGTTGCGCTTGCGGGCCAGCCTGCTTCGGTGATGTACCAGGAAGCAGCTGGAACACGTGAACTCGTCGTCCTGCTTGGGCAGGACGCGAACCGTCAACTCCTCGCCGGACAGGCTCGAGAGGTCCGCGCCGGGAAGTTCGAGCGATTCGTTCAACTCGGTCTCGTCGACGTCAATCGACCCAGACTGCGCTTCGGCGCGCCGGGCCTTCAGTTCCTCAAGCGAGTCTTCGCTCTGCTCCTCGACGTCGCCGCGACGCGGGGCGTCGTAGTCGGTCGCCATCTGCTTTCACTCCTCGGTGGGGTCGCCACTATCTGTGTGGATCGGTGTAGTGCGTCGAACGCGGTGTGCATTCGGCGCTGCAACGTTTGATACCTGCGTTTTGTGCCCGCCTGCGACCAACCGTGATCCGTCACACCCGGGGGTTTGCCTGATCCAGGCCGCGGAACCGTATCGCGTCGACGTTCGGCGTCAACCACGGGGCGGCGGTCTGCATTCCCACGATGCCGTCGCAATCGGGGGCGGGTTGGCCGGTTAGGGTGAGCACGACCATAAGGAGGGCACCAAGGCATGACCGAGGGCAGGAGGCGGCGTCCGCTGCCGGCACTGATCTGCCTGCTCGCCCTGACGCTTTTGACGGCGTTGGTGTGGTGGCGGGTGCTGCACCGCAGCGACGCGCCCGTGGCGGCGAAACCGACCTGTGCCGCCCCAACCTCGGCGCCCGCGCTGCCCAAGCCAGCAACAGTGGCGCTGACCGTCCTCAATGCCACGACGCGGCACGGCATCGCCAAGGCCACCGCCGCGACACTCACAACGGACGGGTTCAAGATCAACTCGTTCAGCAATGACACTGCGAAGGTGCCCGGTATCGCCGAAATCAGGTTCACCCCGGACGAACAGGGCGCCGCCACGCTGCTCGAGTACTACTTCCCGGGCGCCACGCAGGTGCCGCTGACCGGCAGCGTCGACTCCAGGCTGGTGGTCTCCCTCGGCAACGCGTTTCAGGCGGTCGCGGCTCCGGCCGCGGTCCAGGCGGCTATCGTCGCCACTCACGGCACGCCGGCGCCCGGCGCGACGTCGACCCGGCCGGCGCCTAGTACCGCCTGCTAAGCGTCAGTCCCGCACGTGGTCTGCATCGAGCGTCTCGAGTAAAGCGAACAGGTCGGCCGCACATGACGAGCCTGCAGCGGCGACGAAATTCGGCGACGGCGGATCGCCGCGCAGGCCGGTCACCGCGCAGCCCGCCTCCGTCGCGATCAGTATGCCCGCGGCGTAGTCCCACGGGTTCAGACCGGCCTCGAAGTAACCGTCCAAGCGCCCCGACGCGACCGCACAGAGATCAAGGCTGGCCGCACCCATACGTCGCATGTCGGCGATATCGGGCAGCAACCGCGCGATCACAGCAATCTGGCGCGCCCGAACCGCGGGCCGGTAGCTGAATCCGGTACCTATGACAGCCTGCGCCAGCTCGACCCCGCGAGGTCCGCGCAGCAACCGTTCGCCCAGCCGCGCCCCGCCGCCCAGGTGGGCGTGGAAGACCTCCCCCGACGCGGGATTCGCGACCGCACCGGCGACGACGGTGCCACCCACCTCGGCAGCAACCGAGACCGCGAACTGCGGAATCCCGAGGACGAAGTTGACGGTGCCGTCGATCGGGTCGATCAGCCAACGGACCCCCGACGACCCTTGGCATTGGCCTCCCTCCTCTCCCAACACCGAGTCCGACGGACGGCGGCGCAGGATCTGGCCGATCAGCCATGCCTCCGTATCACGATCTGCCTGCGTAACCAGGTCGGTCGAAGTGCTCTTCGATGAGACGGCCAGTCCGGCCATGTCACGCCCGGCCAGGGACTCGGCCGCGCCCTGCGCGAGCTCGACGGCGAATGCCTCCAGCTCGGCGAACTGCGGCTCGTGCGTGGTGGGCATCATGTGTCCATCGCACCACGGCGCCGGGTCATCACTACTCACGGGCGGGATAGGGTGCGGGCCAGCACACGTATCGCCAGGAGGATCCGTTGACACCGCAACCTGCCCAGGCCTTTGGCATCGACATCGGTGGCACCGGCATCAAGGGCGCAGTCGTC
>JALYIS010000223.1 GCA_030775705.1 Actinomycetota bacterium | reverse complement strand
TTCCTGGACTTCGAGTTCGCCGATTCGCTCGTCGATCTGAGCGATCACCACCCGAGCGCGGTCGAAATCGCGGTTCTCCGAAGCGAGCAGTTCACGCTTCTCGCCCATCACGCCGTCGAGCATCAATGCCAGCGACTTGGTGATCCGGCTGCGCCGTTCCCTCATCACTTCCAGGGGTGGCCCGGTCAATCCGTCAGATGTGTTGGATTCGAAGGCGTCCAAGGCCCGCTTCAAAATGTCATTCGCCATTAGGTGCTCCGATGCAGATAGGCGGCACCAATAAGGGCACGCCGAAGGATGAGGGGAGATTTCTCGGCGCTGGTATTGCGTGGCGGTGCGGAGCACTCGCGCCTACCTGCTGGCCGTACTCGCATTCCTCAGCCGGCGGTTCCCCCGGAAGCGGAGCTTCCGGACCGTTGCACCTAGCGGAGCTAGGCCGCGACGTCTGTCTGCACCACCAATTATGAACGCAAACTGCGCCCATTACAAACGACCCGCGCACCCGGTTTGGAAAAAACACCGTGTGTAAAAGTCGTTCGCCTGGCTGGTCACCGTGGTGGCCGGTGCCAAAAAACAGGTCATGCCAGGTCGCCTGGGTCGTCGGGTACGTCGAAGGCGTGCTGGTACTCCCAATAGTCGAGCGGGAAACCCGTAGCAACGACGAGCTTGGCACGCAGCTCGGAGAGGGTGACTTCGCGTAGCGGCCACATCTGAGCGTCGGCGGGCGAGATCGCGACGGCGAGGAGCCGTAACCGTTGGTGGACGCGTTGCAACCCTTCGGGGCTGAAGGCGTCGAGGCGGAGCATGTCGCGGATGGTGCCGAGTTCCGCGGAGATCATCAGCCGGTGTTCGGCGTCGCTGATCGGTGGCGGGGTTATGCCTTCGATGCTGGGGTTGTCGTCGGTCATGATGTGCTCTCCTCAGGTGGCGTTCGGACATTCGGCGCGCTGACGCGGCGCAATTGGGGGCAGGTTTCGTCGTGACTGATCTCGAGTACGAACACACCGGGCGTTGTCTCGGTCAGGTTCTTGTCGGCATGACAGTCGGGACACATGTAGTCGACGGCGAACGCGGCGGCCAGGCGGCGGGCGTCGTGGTTGCGGTCTCGGCGCTTGGTCATCACGCGTCGCCGATCGGGTTATCGACCGCCCGAAGGTTCCGCGAAGGTTTCCAAGGTTCCCGGTCTCTGGGGCTGGGATCTTCGGAACCTTCGCGGAACCTTGCTTCGTCGATCCGCCAGATCCATGGACCACCGAAACCGTCTTTAGTGCTTGTGACGCCTGCACGCTTGCGGGCCCGGTGAAGGGTCGTCTTGGCGATCCCGTCACGGTTCGCGGCTTTGATGACGTCGGCGGCGATCGCCTCCCCGCCAGAATCGACGAGGTACTTCGTCAGCCATTCCGCCGCCTCGTCGCGTTCGGTGCGTTCGTCGTCGTCGCGTGGCGGCATCGACAGCAGCGACCCAGCATTGTGCGCGCTCGTCCCGAGCCATTGAACCCGGGCGCACCCGTGGTCAGGCGAATCAACCAGCTGGTAGGACAAGGCGGCTGGCAGCGGCGCCAGGTTTGACTTGATGCCGGCCAGGACTCGGCGCTCGTCGTCTTCGGGGTCGACAGCGGCAAGTAGCCCGACACGAGCTGCGCCGATGATGCCGATGGACCCACCGCCCCGGTACATCGCCGCACCGCCGGCCGACTTGTTCAGATGCCTGAGCAGCAGCACACAACAGCCGGTGCGTTCAGCCATCGCCGCGAGCCCAGACAACACGCCGCGCACGTCTTGGTCGCGGTGCGAGTCGACCTTTCCGGGCAAGAACGCCATCAAGACGTCGACGACGACGAGCAGCGCCGCGGTTGTGCTCACTGCTCGCTCGATGTGTTCGAGGTCGGCAAGCGTGACGGGGCGGGTACGCGTCTGCTCGGTCTCGTCTCGGTAGCGGACCTCGGTCAACGCGTACACCCGGGCCGGGTCACCGCCCGCGGCGTCCAGGCGCGGGCGGATGGTGTCAGCGAGTCCGTCCTCAGCAGACAGCAGTAGGACAGCCCCGCGTCGGTTCGCGGCGCCGTCAGGCCACTCGGTGCCTGTACTGACTCTCGCCGCGCAATCCACCGCGCACGTGGACTTTCCGACAGACGGGTCGCCGTCGAGCACCACGATCTTCCCTAACGGCAGGCGACCGAACCACAGCCAATCCACCCTCTCCGGGATGACGTCCGCGAGCCGGATCGTCACAGCCTCACTCGACGGAGTCGTCAAGACGACTCCCCGAGTGCCACGGCGATCTCTCCTCCGGTCCAGCCCATCGCGCACAGTCGGGCGCGCTCCCGCTCAAGCTGTCTCGGGGTGAGCCCGAAGCAACTAGTGCGGGCGATGATCCGTGTCACCGACAGGTCGGGATCGCGTCGCCCGTCGACTAACGGCTCGCAGCGCAACGCGGCCTCGCTGCGAAGTCCTCTGCCGCGCCAGGACGTCCAGACGGGCCGCGGTCGGTGCGGTCCGGATCGACGGTCGTACTTCAGGACTACGCTCGTCTGGTCGCCGCCTGCGATGCTCGCAGCAGTGCCCTCGGATTCCCGCCGGGGGCCCGCTTCGTTTCCGGGGGGACTCATGCGGCGCCGCCGCGTGCCTCCGCGATGAACGCCTCGACGTCCTCGGCGGCGTAGAGGACCCGCCGGCCACCCGGGATTCGGAACGCCTTTGGGCCTTTGCCGACGTGCCGCCAATACCGAACGGTTTCTGGCGGGACGCGGAGCAGGTCAGCTACCTCGCCGGTCGTCATGTACCGCGCGAGCCTTGCTCGCTCGGCGTCGGTCATCAACTCAATTGGTCTCACGTCAACGGCTCCTATCGTTGGTTGGCTATGGACAGCATGGCGGGGTTTGTGCGATGCTGTCTCCGTCAAATCGACGGGGATGATTGGCGGGGATAGTGACGCTGTGGTCCGGCCAAAGCACTTGGTCACGGGGGCTTGGGGCAAGAAACGCGGTTCCGCTTGGGGACTACGTGATCCCGCGCCGGGTGGAATGGCACTTCGAAGGCGACAACGGCGACCCGGACCTGTGGGCGTTTTTCGAGTACCGGGACGGGCGCCCGCAGTGCGTCGCGGTTCGGGTCGCTGCGAGCAAGCACGGACGGGCGGTCCGAACGTCGGATTTCCAGCTACTTGAGGTCGACAAGATGACCGTCACGGCATTCTCGCGGTTCGCGATGCGTTCCTCGTTCGACCCTGAGACCAATGTGACAACGATGGAGCCCGTCGATGATGAGCGGGATCTCTGGCGGGTCATCGACGGAGTTGAGGAAGCGATCAAGGCACCCCGACGTGGCGTCACGCAAGCCGAGATCGAGAAGGTTGCCGAGATCTACCTGGACAACGTCAGGTCGGATCCGACCCGGGAGGTCGAGGTCCAGATGCGCTACGGCAGTCGTCGAACGGCCGAGCGGCGAATCAAGCAGGCAGAGGAAGCCGGGCTTCTCCCAACGACGACACCTGGAAAGAAACGAACAGGAAAGGTCACCGAGTGATGACCAATCGTATTCAGCGTGCCGGGGTCGAGGACCGCTGGCGAAAAAAGGTCAAGGACGAGCGCGGGAACACGGTCGAGGTGCCGTCCGCAGTAGATGGGAAGGTCACTCGTTGGCGTGCCCGGTACGTCGACCACGCCGGCCGCGAGTACACCCGACACTTTGAGCGAAAGATCGACGCTCAGAACTGGCTCAAGACCGTCACGGCGTCGTTGGTGCGCGGGGACCATGTCACACCCAAAACGGCCAGGACAACCGTGGGCGAGTGGTGCGACACGTGGCTTGACGGTTATCGGACCCGACGCAAGTCAACCGTGCGGCAGGCCGAGGTCCACATCAAGCTGATCAAAGAGCATTTTGGCGGCTTGCCCTTGGCCGCTGTGAAACCGTCCGATGTCAAGAGCTGGACCGCAAAGTTGAAGCAGGACGGTCGAGCCGCCTCCTACGTGTACGCGCTGCACGGGCGTTTGGCTCAGATCTACAGCGACGCGGTCCATGACGGCGTCGTGCCACGGTCGCCCTGTTCCCGCCGTACCTCGCCGGGGGCTGGACAGCAGCGCGCTTATGTGGCGACCACGATGCAGGTCTGGAAGCTCCACGACGTCATGGCGCCGGGAATGCGCGCTGCGGTTCTACTGGGCGCCCACGCGGGTCTGAGGCTAGCGGAGGTGGCGGCGCTGCGAGCAGGGGACGTCGATTTCATCCGTGGCGTCATCACCCCGGCGATCCAGTGGCCAGACCAGGTTCTGAAGTCCGACACCAGTAGGACGCCGATTCCGATTCCAGGAGAGATGACGCTCGAACTGTCCGCGGCCCTGGCCGCCAACGGCGGGCGGATTCTTGTCGCCAATGAGATGGGGGAGCCCGCGGGGCCTTGGGCGATCGAGCGGGCAATGAGGGCTGCTCGAGGTCAAGTCCAAGGGCTGCCCGCGGGGTTCAGATTTCACGATCTGCGGCATTACTTCGCGTCGCTGCTCATTTCGTCCGGACTCGATGTCAAAACGGTGCAGGCGCGTATGCGACACGCGTCGGCGAAGACAACCCTGGACACGTATTCGCACCTGTGGCCGGACCGGGACGAGCCCTCTAGGGCCGCGGTGGCGACGGTGTACGGCCAGCGGGAGCAATCTCCTGCGGAATCCCTGCGGAATCGATCATGAAACCGTCGTCTGGAAAGTCGCGAGGCCCCGACGAATCGGGGCCTCGCGTGTCAAACGGTCTCAGACGTCGAAGTACAGGTCGAACTCGTACGGGTGCGGCCGAAGGCGAACCGGGTCGACCTCGTTCGTGCGCTTGTAGTCGATCCAGGCGCCGATCACGTCATCGGTGAAGACGTTGCCTTCCTGGAGGTAGTCGTTGTCCGTTTCGAGTGCATCGAGGACTTCGGACAGCGAGCCCGGGACCTGCGGGATGGCCGCTGCTTCGTCGGGCGGGAGCTCGTACAGGTCCTTGTCGATCGGTGGCGGCGGCTCGATCTTGTTCTTGATGCCGTCGATGCCGGCCATCAACATCGCCGAGAACGCAAGGTAAGGGTTGGCCGAGGGGTCGGGGATTCGGAACTCGATGCGCTTGGCCTTCGGGTTGCTGCCGGTGATCGGCACCCGGATGCAGGCAGAGCGGTTGCCGGAGCTGTAGACGAGGTTGACGGGCGCTTCGTACCCGGGGACCAGGCGGTGGTACGAGTTGACCGTCGGGTTCGTGAACGCGAGCAGCGACGGCGCGTGGTAGAGCAGCCCCCCGATGTAGTACCGGGCGGTGTCCGAGAGCCCGGCATAGCCGAGTTCGTCATAGAACAGCGGCTCTCCGCCCTTCCACAGCGACTGGTGGCAGTGCATGCCCGAGCCGTTGTCACCGAACAAGGGCTTGGGCATGAACGTGGCGGTCTTGCCATTGCGCCAGGCGACGTTCTTGATGATGTACTTGAACATCTGGACCTGGTCCGCGGCATGGGTGAGGGATGCGAACTTGTAGTTGATCTCGGCCTGGCCGCCGGTCCCCACTTCGTGATGCGCCCGTTCGAGTTCGAGGCCTGCGTTCATGAGCTCGGTGCTCATCTCGTCTCGCAGATCGGCGAAATGGTCGTACGGTGTCAACGGGAAGTAGCCGCCCTTGACCCGGGTCTTATACCCCAGGTTGCCGCCCTCCTCGACGCGTCCGGTGTTCCACTGGCCCTCTACCGAGTCGATGAAATAGGACGCGGTGTTCATTTTCGACTCGTAGCGGACCTCGTCGAAAATGTAGAACTCGGCCTCGGGGCCGAAGTAGCTCGTGTCGGCGATTCCGGTGCTACCGAGGTACGCCTCGGCCTTGGACGCCACCTGCCGGGGGTCGCGGCCGTATGGCTCGTCGGTGCGTGGCTCGACGATCGAGTGATTGATGCTGAGGGTCTTTGCCCGACGGAAGGGGTCGAGGTACGCCGTCGTCGGATCGGGGATGAGCTTGAGGTCGGACTTGTGGATCGCGGCAAAGCCACGGATCGAGGAGCCGTCGAACATCTGGCCGTCTGTGAAAGCAGATTCCCCGAAGTTCGACGCCGGCAGGTTGAAGTGCTGCTGCTGCCCGGGTAGGTCGGTGAACCGGACGTCGATGAACTCGACGTTCTCGTCCTTGATGTAGCGCAGGACTTCCTCGGAACTAGTGAACATCGATCCTCCGTAGCAGTGATGGTGCCCAAACTTAGGAATATGGGGTTGCCGAGCGGTGTCCCGTATGTTTCCGTCGTGTTACGCAGGCCCAATTGGTCCTGCGACTCAGCCCCGCACGACCGCCGTCTCAGTCATCCGATCGTGAAGTCCACGTCCATCGCGATCCCAGATGACGGCTGGGAGCAGCAGGGTCAGCATGGCGGTGCGAGCGAGTGCCCGACCGGGCCCGACCGGGCCGACGCGGTCCACGCGCACCAGACGCAGTCCGAACAGATACATGCCCAATGTGCGGCCGACGAGCAGGATACCCACGACGTAGTCGATCGCGAACGGGATCAGGCTCCACGAGCCCGGGAAATGTCCGGCGGCCCCGGCATGATGCCGCGATTGCACGAACAGGGCGGCCACCAAACCCGAGGCGAGGGCATCGACGATGAAGGCACCCAGACGCGCCCCAGTCCCGGCCAGGGAACCGGGGCCTTGAGCAGCCAGCCCCAGGCCTTGACCTCGGAATGCCTGGGGCGCGCCCATCGAGGTCACGTTGTTGTGGTCGGCCGACCGGCCGACCGTCGATCGGCGGCGGTCATGATCGGCGGCGGACAGCACGCTGGACATTGCGCATCTTGGCACCAGGCGGCAGCGGGCCCTGGGGCAGCTGATTCCTGGCGCCGCCCAGCGCGGCGAGTCTCTTGTCCAGGGCGCCCACCTGCTCCTTAGACAGATTGTTCGGCAACTTGACCAGGTATCGGCTCAGCTTGGCCAGCCGCAGGTCGCCCTCCCCGGTCCCGACGATGATGTCGTAGATAGGGGTATCGCCAGTCATGCGGGCGACCTTCTTCTTCTCCTGGGCGATCAGGCCCCGCACGCGGTGCGGTGCGCCCTCGCCGACGAGCACCACCCCCGGCCGGCCGACGAGGCGGTGAACGGCATCCAGCTGGGTCGTACCTGCCACGGCTTGTGTGAGGCGCCAGTCACCGCGCAACTGCTGCTGGAGCATCCAGCCCGCCGCCCCGGGCTGACCCTCCGCCTGGGTGAACATGGATCGTTGAGCCCGTCGGCTGAAGACGAGCATCGCAGCCAGGACAGCCGCGATCAGCGAAAACGGAATCGGGAGGATCGGTGAGCTGGTTGTCAGGAATGTCACGAGATAGACGGCGGCGGCGGCCACGACTGCGAACAGCACCAGGTATGGCAGGAACCGAGGGTCGTTCTCCCGGGTGAGCGTGAAGGCTTGGCGCATGTTCCGCCAGGTTTCGCGCCGCGATTGTCGCTTCGCCGCCCGCGCGGCCTTCTTGTCGGCGCGGCTGGGTTTCACGGGCTTGTTCGGCCCGGCGGATTTCGCCATTCGCTCAGGATAGGGCCGACGCCAAAGGCGCCGGGGGCCGATCCCCGGGGGTTGCTCAGACTCGCGCCGCCAACGCCTGCTGATACAGCCTGCCCGCGCGGTACGACGATCGGACCAGGGGTCCGCTCATGACACCGAGGAAGCCGATTTCGGTCGCTTCGGTTGCGAGTTCGACGAACTCCTCCGGCCGCACCCATCTGATCACCGGATGGTGGCGCGGGGACGGCCGCAAGTATTGCGTGATCGTGATCAGCTCGCAGCCGGCATCGTGCAGGTCGCGCAGCGACTGGCTCACCTCCTCGCGCCGCTCGCCCATCCCGAGAATGAGGTTGGACTTTGTGACCAGTCCGTGGGCCTTGGCAAGAGCGAGGACGTCGAGGGACCGGTCATAGCGAAAACCGGGCCGGATCTCCTTGAAGATTCGCGGCACGGTCTCGATGTTGTGTGCGAAGACTTCGGGCCGGCTCGCGAAGACCTCACCGAGTAACTCCGGGACCCCGTTGAAGTCGGGGGCAAGCAGCTCGACCCCGGTGTCGGCGTTCAGCTGGTGGATCTGGCTGACTGTCTCGGCATACAGCCAGGCGCCGCCATCGGCGAGATCCTCGCGCGCCACGCCCGTGATGGTTGCGTACTGCAGTCGCATGGTCTGCACGCTTTCGGCGACGCGGCGGGGCTCGTCGCGGTCGAGCTGGGCCGGTTTGCCGGTATCGATCTGGCAGAAATCACAGCGTCGGGTGCATTGGTCACCGCCGATCAGGAAGGTGGCCTCGCGGTCTTCCCAGCACTCATAGATGTTGGGGCAACCTGCCGCCTGACACACAGTGTGTAGACCCTCGCGCTTCACCAGCGACTGCAATTCGGTGTAGGCCGGTCCCATCTTGGCGCGTGTCTTGATCCACTCCGGCTTGCGCTCGATCGGTGTGCTCGAATTGCGCGCCTCGATTCGCAGCATCCGGCGCCCCTCGGGAGCCCGAGATACTGGTGCAGTCACGACACGAGACTACGCCGGTGGACCAAGGCGCCGGCGGCTCTGGCATGAATCATGCTCGGGCCCGCGTGAGCGCTGGTGAGGCCGCGACCAACCCGGGAAGCAGGCGTTCGACGATCGGCAGCACTTGCATGACGGCGATGTCGCGCCCGAGTTCCTGTGAGAGGGACGTCACGGTGGCGTCCGAGATGCCGCAAGGCACGATCCGGTCGTACCACGAAAGGTCAGGATTGCAATTGAGCGCGAACCCGTGCAAGGTCACGCCTTGGGCAACCCGGATCCCGATCGCGGCGACCTTGCGGTCAGGTTGAGCGCGGTCAAGGACCCACACTCCGCTGCGGCCTTCGACGCGTCCTGCCTCGACCCCCACCTCCGCGCACACCTCGATGAGCACGCCTTCGATGCGCCGAACGTGGGCCACGACGTCGACCGGGTCGCCCAGCCTGACTATCGGGTACCCCACGAGCTGACCTGGACCGTGCCAGGTGATCTTGCCGCCGCGATCGACATCGATCACCGCCGTACCGTCGCTCGGGCGCTCCCAGACCTCGGTACGCCGCCCTGCGGTGTACACCGGCGGGTGTTCCAGGAGCAGGACGGAGTTAGGGAGCTCGCCGGCCACGATACGAGCATGCAGCTCCCGCTGGCGCTGCCAGGCATGCTCGTAGGGAACCAGTCCGGCCCGGATGAGATCGAGCTCCTTCACATCGGTCAGGCTACCCGCGCCCGTCAGCGGGGGCCGACGACGTTGTTACCCGCGCGTACCGCCCGCGTCCACACCGGCGACGTCTCAGGGTCAATCTGGGTGGCGACCCTGATGACGTGGTCACCCGGCAAGCGTCAGGGTTCGTTTGCGCGACGTCTCGCCGAAAGGCGGTCGGCGCTGTCGGACCGAGTCGATACGGTGAGCGCGCAGCCGCGTGTACGGGAGGACGCCATGAGCCAGACCGAGATTGCCACCGACGACACTGCGAGCTCGACGGCGCGTAGGCGCCCCGGGCGGACCAGGGGCGCCTACGTCGTCGCCGCACTGGGGGTTCTCTGGCTCCTGCTCGGTGCGGCTGGAGGCTCCTACCAGGGCAAACTGAGTCAGGTCCAAAAGAACGACCAGGCGGCGTATCTGCCCAGTTCGGCGGAGTCGACGAAGGTCAACAACGAGTCGCAGGAGTTCCAGCCGGTGCAGACCATTCCCGGCTTCATCGTGTACCAGCGCGAGTCGGGGTTGACCGCCGCGGACCGGGCGAAGATCGCCGCTGATGTGAAGGCGATCGCGGCCGTGCCCGGCGTCGCTTCGGACCAGGCGAGCGCAACCCAGTTCTCTCGCGATGGCAAGACCGCGAGCCTCTCCGTCCCGCTCATCGGCAAGCGCGGCAATGTCAGTGTCGACGGCAGCAAGTTGGTCAATGTCGAGAAGAGCGTAATTCAGATGGCCAGAGCGGGGGCGCCGCCGGGGTTGGCGATCCACAGTGCAGGCCCAGGAGGCTTGCTCGTCGCGTTCATCGACGCGTTCAGCGGGATCGACGGTTCCCTCTTGCTCGCCGCCGGCATCGTCGTCATCGGCATCCTGCTCGTCGTCTATCGGAGCCCTGTCCTGTGGATCTTCCCGCTCTTCAGTGCTGTCCTTGCCCTCGGAGCTGCGGCGCTGATCATCTATCCACTCGCCAAGCACAGCGTGCTGACTCTCAACGGTCAGACGCAGGGCATCTTGTCCGTGCTCGTTATCGGTGCGGGCACGGACTACGCGCTGCTGCTCATCAGCCGATATCGCGAGGAGTTGCACAGCCACGAGAGTCGCGTCGTTGCGATGGGCCGTGCCTGGCGCGGCGCGGCACCGGCAATCGGAGCTTCCGCGGCGACGGTGATCGTCGGGTTGATGTGCCTGACCCTCGGCGAACTCAACTCCGACCGAAGCCTGGGCCCCGTGTGTGCGATCGGGATCGCGTGCACGGTCGCTGTCATGTTGACGTTCCTTCCGCTCTTCCTTGTGCTGTGGGGTAGGTGGATCTTCTGGCCACGCGTCCCGCGGGTCGACCACCAGGTCGACATCGCCACGCACGGTGCCTGGGGACGATTTGCCACCGCGCTAAGCCGCAATGCCCGGCGCAGTTGGATCATCACTGCGGCCGTGCTCGTCGTGTGTGTGGCGGGGCTGAGCACCCTGCGCTCGAGTGGCTTGGCCACTACGGACAGCTTCACCACCAAGCCCGACGCCTTGCAGGGTCAGAGAATCTTCGACGCGAATTTCTCCGCGGGCCAGGGTGCCCCTGCCGTGATTACCACCGAGGTCGGCCAGAGCGCTGCGGTGATCGCTGCCGTGTCGAAGATTTCTGGGATTTCCACGACGCCGGGCTCGGTATGTGTCGCGGTGGACTACGGCAAGCTCGCGGCATTGGCGAAGTCAGGCACCGGTCCGACCGGTCAAGTCGACGGCTGCGCGCCGGCTCAGTTGCAAGTCGGCGTAGTCAACGGTCGGACCATGATCAACGCCCAGCTCGCCGATCGGTACGACACCCCGCAGGCGATCGCGACGGTCAAGCGGATCCGCTCAGCCGTAGCTGCGATACCGGCGGCGCGGGCGCTCGTCGGTGGTTCGTCCGCCATAAATTACGACACCAATCAGGCCTCCCGCCACGATCGGGACCTGATCATCCCGATCGTCCTGGCGGTCATCCTTGTAGTGCTGGCGCTCCTGCTCCGGGCGGTTGTGGCGCCACTGCTGCTGATAGCCACCGTAGTGCTGTCCTTCAGCGCCGCACTCGGCGTGTCAGCCGTCGTGTTCAACCACCTCTTCCACTTCGCCAACTCAGATCCCGGATTCCCCTTGTTCGTCTTCATCTTCCTCGTGGCGCTCGGGATCGACTACAACATCTTCCTCATGACGCGGGTGCGCGAGGAGACGCTCAAGGACGGAACGCGCGAGGGCATCCGGCGTGGTTTGGCGGTGACGGGCGGCGTGATCACCTCGGCTGGCGTCGTGCTGGCGGCGACGTTCACGGTGCTCGGCGTGCTGCCCATCGTCGCCCTGGCCGAGATCGGGTTCGCGGTCGCGTTCGGCGTTCTCCTGGACACCTTCCTGGTGCGGTCGGTGTTGGTACCCGCCTTGGGGTACGACCTCGGTCGCAGGATTTGGTGGCCTTCCAAGCTGGCACACGGACCCGCGTAGCCGGACCGCACCCGCCACTGCCTGTGGACAAGTACGGCTACCGGAGCGCCTCGCCTAGGCTCTCCGACCATGAGTGGTGTGTCCTGGAGCATCGCGGGCTACATCGCCGACGTCCCGATCAGCGACGACCCCCGCGCCAACGTGTGGCGTGGCGAGGTGGCCGACACGGGCGAGGTCATAGCGTTAAAGCGGATCCTCCTGGACCCCGGTGACGACAGGCGCGCGGCGCGGGTCGAGGCCGCGTTGCTGGCCACTCTCAAGCACCCACACCTGGTCCGTCTGCGCGAGGTCTTGCCGTCGCTAGACGGCATCGTCCTGGTCCTGGACTACGCGGGAGGCGGTTCGCTAGCCGAACTCTTGCAGCGGCGTGGCCGCCTGAGCCCTGGTGAGGTCGTCACGACGATCGCCCCGGTGGGCGCCGCCCTCGCCTATGCACACGGGTCAGGTGTGGTCCACGGGCGCGTGTCTGCCGGCACCATTCTTTTCACTGAGCTGGGCCTGCCAATGCTGGCCGACCTCGGGATCAGCCGCCTCGTCGGCGACATCGCGCGGCGGGGGTTGACCGCTGCTTGCGTCGACCCGAGCGTTGACCGTGGCGCGGCGCCGGGGCCGGAGAGTGACGTGTTCATGCTCGCCGCCACGGCGTACCACGCATTGTCGGGGGTGGTCCTGTGTCCAGGCGATAGCGCCGACCTGACTCACGTCGATCCATTGCTGCTCGGGTTGGGTGTCCCGGTGGCGATGCGCGACGTGCTCCGACGCGGTTTGTCGATCGAAGCGAGCCGCCGAGGCACGGCCGCGGAGTTTGCACTCGACCTGCGCTACGCCGCCGAGCCGACGGCGGTGGAGTTGACGGCCGGGTACCTCGATGTCGGGCGACCCGCGCCGCCCCTCCTCCGTGCGACGCTCGCCGACGCAATCATGGCGCGTCCGCCAGCTGCGGCGCCTGTGCAAGTCGGGCCGCCAAAGGTTGGCCAGCCGGTCCAGCAGGTGCACTCGTCCGGGTCGAGCGAGGACCGAAAAGCACCGCTGGTAGCGCCGCCACCCGGGGAGCCTGCGACCGCCCGGAAGGATGGAGCCGCTACCCGCCCCGCGACAGCGGCAGGTGGCCATCGGTTGCGTGCCGCGGGTAGGTCCGTTCCGCTTACCGACATCGGGGGCCGGATCCGATGGCCGCGCCGACCGGTGCGT